>CADEDM010000222.1 GCA_902826065.1 uncultured Acidobacteriota bacterium
TGCCCGGCGCCGTGCCCGGCCGGCCAGATCATCATGCCGACCGGCACCTTCGGCCAGGGTTCGATGAGCCTCTACATCGAAGGCGAGCGGACGACGTTCGTCGAGCGCATCAATCAGCTCGACCTGAAGCTGCAGCGGCGCTTCCAGGTGGGCCGCATCACCCTGCTGCCGGTGGTCGAGGTGTTCAACCTGAACAACTCCGACGCCATCATCAGCTATGTCACGACCAACTCCCTCAGCGCGTCGTACCTCGCCCCGAACAGCATCATGCAGGGACGAATGTTCGGCGTCGGCCTGACGACCCGCTGGTAGCGGCCCGTTTCCGGTCCGGCGGCGCAGGTCGCCCCTGCGTCGCCGGGCTTGCGCCGGCGCGCGCCTTCTGACACGCTCGACGTCCAGGAGGTGCCCATGACGTCTCTCGACGACCTTCCGCTCGACGGCGGGCGCGAAGGGATGGCGACGGCGGCCCCCTCCGCTCCGTCCTCCCCCGGACCGAGGGCCGCGATCGTCTCGGTGCTGCTGGCGGCCGCCATCGCCAGTGGCGTCTGGTACTACGTCGTCGGGCGCCGCCAGTCCGGCACGCCGGCAGCCCCCGCCGTGTCGCCGTCGGCCGGGTCGACGCCGGTCGGCGAATCGGCGCTGAACGCTACCGACCTGCCACCGCTCACCGAGATGGATCCGGTGGTGCGGCAGTGGCTGGCGCGCCTGGGATCGTCGCCGGCGTTGCTCTCATGGCTCGCCACCGACGACCTGATCGGCAGCCTGGTCGGCGCCGTCGATCGGCTGTCGCAAGGACAGTCGCCGGCCCGTGACCTCGCGACGCTGCGGCCCACCACCGCGTTCGGATCACGTCGCCGCGACAACGTGACGGTGATCGATCCGTCCTCGTACGCGCGCTACACGCCGGTGGTGCAGGCGGTGACGGCGATCGAACCGGCCGCGCTCGCCGACGTCGTGGTCCGCTGGTCGCCGCGTCTCGAAGAGGCGTATCGCGCGCAGGGACATCCCGAAGGCGGCTTCGACCTGGCGCTGTCCCGCGCCATCGACGTGATCGTGAAGACGCCCGACGTCGCGCCCGACGCGGCGCTCGTGCCTGGCGTGGGTGGTCTCGCCTACGCCGATCCGGCGTTCGAGAAGCTGCCGCCGGCGCAGAAGCATCTGCTGCGCATGGGGCCCGACCACGTGCGCGCGGTGCGCGAGGCGGCGCGGCGCTTCGGCGAGGCGTTGGCCGCCGCCCGCGCCGAGGGCGGCGTCAAGGTGCCAGCGCAGCCCTGAAGGCCTCCCACGGGAAGGCGTCGCCGGGATCTTCCTTCCGGCGATAGGTGGTGCAGCCGTCGCCGTACCGCTCGGGCGGGAACGTGGATTGGTCCACGTCCGAGTGGCGCAACACGCGACCGATCGCGATGCCGGGATGCCGCGCCATGATCGCCTTCGCCAGCGTCACCAGCGCCGTGATCTGCGTGGGCGGGAAGGGATCGCGGCCGTCGCCGTTGTTCACGAGCTCGATGCCGATCGAGCGCTGATTCCAGCCGGTGGCGTGCGTCGCGGCGATGTCCTCGGGCACGCCCGCCTCGACGTGGCCGTCGCGATCGACGACGTAGTGGATGCTGACGATGGGCAACCGGTTGAACGTGGTCATCCACTGCCGGGCGTCGCCGGTGACGGTCTTGTAGAACCGCGTGCCGTCGCGGCAGTCGGGGCCGCCGAGCGAGTGGATGATCAGCGCGTCGATGCCGCGCCGGCGCGGATGCCCGCCGGGTTTGGCGGCCACGCGTGCAACGCCGGCCACCGCCACGAGGGCGACGGCGGCGACGAGCCATCGCGCGGACCGGGCCGCACCCATAGGACGCACCAGTGTAGCGCCAGCTCGCCCCCGGTTGCGCCCCGGGCGGCCGGCACACGACAATGGTCCGTCGCCATGGAGAAGGCCTGCCCCGTCGAGCCCCAGCCCGTGTCGTGGGTCCGTGACCCGCGGCGCTGGGCGTTTGCCGGGATCGGCGTGGCGTCGGTGGGCCTGGGCTGGCTGGGCGTGTTCGTGCCGGGCCTGCCCACGACCATCTTCCTGATCATCGCCTCGTACTGCTTCGCGCGCAGCTGTCCGTGGCTCGAGGATCGGCTGCTGCGCATCCCGCTGTTCGCGCCCTACATGAAGGTGCTCGACGCCGGCCGCGGCATGTCGCGCAAGGCGGTCGTCTCCGCGCTGGTCTCGATGTGGTCGATGGTGAGCCTGAGCTGCACCATCCTGTTCGTCGCCGGCCGCCTGACCATGCCGATCGCCGCCGTCATCGTCCTGATGGCCGTGGCCGGCACGATCATGATCCTGGTCTACGGTCGCAAGCCTCGCGCCGCGAAAGCGTAAGGACGCCGACGACGCGGCCGGCGCTCAACGCGCGTCGACGCGGTCGATCAGCCAGCCGCTCTCGGCTTTGCGGAGCGTGAAGGTCCACTCGCGCGCTTCGGCGCGTGGCGTCCGGTTGCCGACCTTCGGCACGTAGCGAGCGTGGCCGCTGCACGCCGCTTCGGCCTGGCCGACGGCGACATCGATGCGGCAGCGATCGAACGACACGTCCTGACCTTCGAGACTATCGAACGCGCGCGCCAGCGTGCGCTCGTTCACCGACGGCCACACGGCGGAGGCGGCGCCGGCATCGAGACGGTTGAAGGCCTGGCGGTACTGGCCCAGTACGTCTTCGATCGCGCGCGCGTCCGTTTCCCGCGGGGCCGTCGAGGTCGCCGCCGTCGGAGGCGCAGGCGGCGGGCGCTCCCCACGCGCATCTGGCGCAAGGGCGGGCACGACGGCGGGCGCGGTCTCGGGCAACGACGCGTCGACGGCGATGTCATCGATCGTCGGCAGCGCGGGAATGATGGAGGGCGATGCGGCCGGCGAAGGCTCCGGGGCGACAGGCACCGGTGGCGCCGGGGCCTCGGCCGCGGCCAGGGTGTCGGACGCTGGGGCCACACTCGTTGGCGTTTCGCTGGCCGAACGCGCCACTCGGCGCAAGACGGGCGTCTCGCCGCGATCGGCGCGGTTGGTCACGGGCGCGGTGCCGACGGTGGCGGCGGTGCCCGTCGTTCTCACCTCGGCCAGGGCACGCGACTCCGTGATCGGAACGACGGACGCTTCGTTGGGCGCCGGCAGCCAGGCCGTCTGATCAGGCAGCAACAGCTCGTGGGCGGCCAAGGACGCTGCGCAGACCAGGGCCGCTCGCACGACACGCCACGTCGCATGGTGGCGAGCGGACTCGGCCACTAGCCCGGCGACGGCCTGCGGTTCGACGACGACCACCGACGGCGCCGCCTCCGCGCGGCCCGGCTCCGGAGCGAAGTCGTCGAGTCCGTCGTCGCCGAGCAGGATGATCCGAACGTCAGCACTCGACTGCTCGAGAACCTCGGCGGCAGGCGCAGCGCATTCTACGGCAGCGGGCACCGTAGAACGCTTCTGCGCCTGATCGAACGCCTCGAGTCCATCGCCCGGAGCTGCCGCCTCGAACGGGTCGGGCACCGGCGGATCCTGTGGCGGCACGGTCATGGTCAGCGCCCGAACGCGTAGTCGAAGGTCAACGTCGGCACCACGCCGGCGTTGAGTCCGACGTCCGTCAACGGCCGGCGCACGCTGGCGGTCACGAGCCACGTGTCGGCGATGTTCCACTTCACGCCAGCGACGGCGATGAGGCGGTCGGTCGTCTGCTCCACGGCGCTCAGGCGGATCGTATCGACGCCGACCAGCGTGGGATGAGGCTGTGATGTCTCGGCCAACCGGCCGATGTCGCTCAGGCGCAGTCCGGACAGCTCGCCGATGATCGTGAATCGCGGCGAGGGCGCCAGCGTGACCGCCGTCGCATAGCCGAGGGCCTCTGCGACGTCGCGGAACGAGTAGCCGACTTCGGCGTGGAGCCCGACGAGCGACCGCTCGTACGACCCGATGAGGCGCGGCGTCAGGCTGGCGCGCCCGGCGCCCAGCAGATCCTCCTCGCGGCCCGTCGGCAGACGCGCCTCGCCGGCCACCGACAGCCCGCTCGCCCCGCGCCGCAGCACCTGGTATTTCGCGCGCAGCACGACATCGCCCAGCCCCGAGGCCGACGCCGAGCCCGTGGCCTGCACCAGCTCGCGGCCGCGATAGTTGTCCACCCGCTGCCCTTCGAGGCGCACGCGCGTGATCGGGATGACACCGCCGACGTCGAGACGATCGGTGACGCCGTAGTTGGCGGCGATGGTCATGGTGTCGCTGCGGATACGCAGCGTCACCGTCTCGACGTCGAACGGCGTGGCCTCCCCGCGCAGGACGCTGGCGGTCGAGACCAGCGTGCCGTCGCGCAGGTCGCGCCCGTCGATGTTGCCGTAGGTCGCGCTGCGGTAACCCACCGCGACCGAGGCCTGCCGGGCACCGGCGGTCAATGAGCGCTCGACGAAGAAGGGCCCGAAGCTGTCGCTCGATCGGACGATGGTGCCGAGGCTCGGCTCGAACCGATAGGTGAAGCCGCCCGACGACGCCGACACCGGCAACGTCGCCTGTTCGAGGGTCAGGAACGTGGTCAGCACGTCGCGCGTCTCGGCCGCGGCCCGTTCGTCGCGCACGAAATCGCCGGTGGGAATCGACTGGTTGGTGAACAGCACGGTGACGACGTCGGTCACCGACTGCTGCGCGTGGGCCGGCGTGCACAGGTGGAGCCACGCGAGGGCGGCCGCGAACTGCAGCCGGCGCCCGCGGCGGCGGTCAGGACGCACCGTCATCGCTCGTCTCCACCGAGCAGCCCCGCCTGGCTCACGACGAACTCCTGCCCGGCCACCGTCAGGGTGCCGCGGCGTCCCCGGCCCAGGTTGATGCCGACCGAGAACGTCACGGCGCCGTTGCCGCTGCCGCTGCCATCGCCCTGCAGGGTGATCCACGCGTCGTTGCTGTTCGCAGTCCACGCGCACCCGGCGCCGGCCGTCACGGTCACGGTGCCGCTGCCGCCCAGCGCCGTGAGCGACGCATCGGTGGGGCGAATCGAGTACGAGCACGTCGGCGCCGGCGCCGCGGCCTGCGTCACGGTGACCGTCTGCCCGGCGATGGTGAGCGTGCCGCTGCGGGCCGGCCCGGTGTTGGCGGCCACGGCATACGCGACGTCGCCGCTGCCGGCGCCGGCGCTCCCCGAGGTCACGGCGATCCACGAGGCCGTGCTGACGGCGGTCCACGCGCAGCCGCTCGTCGACGACACGGCGACCGTGCCGGCGCCGCCTGCCGCCGCGTACGACGCGTCGGGCGGATTGACCGCGTAGGCACACGTTGGAGGTGGCGGTGGCGGTGGCGGTGGCGGCGGTGGGGGCGGGGGCGGTGTGGTGCCGCCGGCCTGATTCACCGTGAACGTGTGTCCAGCCACCGTCAGCGTGGCACTGCGCGGCGCCGTGCCGGGATTGGCCGCCACGTCGAAGGCAACGGCGCCGCTGCCGGTGCCACTCGCACCGGCGCTCACGGTGAGCCACGGCGCGCTGCTGAAGACCGTCCAACTGCAGCCGCCGGTCGCCGTCACGGTGATGCCACCGCTCGACGCCGTGGACGGCACCGACGTCTGCGTCGGCGTGATCGCGTAGCTGCAGGGCGTCGTGGGCACGGCGTCCTGCGTCACCGAGAAGGCCTGGCCGGCAATCTGCACCACGCCGGTGCGGGCCGCGCCAGCATTCGCGGCCACGTTGAACACCACCACGCCGGTGCCCACGCCGGTCGAGCCGGACGCGATGGTGATCCACGGTGCACCGCTGGTCGCCGACCAGGCGCAACCGGGCCCCGTCGTCACGGGCACCGACGCCACGACTCCGGACGCGCCCACCGCGACCTCGGGTGCCAGGCCAACCGCATAGGTGCAGGCGGTGCTGCCCACGCCCGACTGGGCCACGCCGACGCGCAAGTCGCCCAGCCGCACCGTGGCGCTGCGCGCGTCGGTGCTGACATTGGCCGCAATCGCCAGGGCGACGGCGCCATCGCCGCTGCCACCAGGCGCCGTCGCGAACGTGATCCACGGCGCGTCGCTCGCCAGCGTCCACGAGCAGCCGCTGGTGGCCGAGACCGCGACGTCCCGCCGCCCGCCCTCGGCATCGAACGCCATGGTGGCGGGGCTCAGCGCGAACTGGCACGGCGCACCTTGTTGTGAGACGCGCAGCCGGTGATCGTTCACGACGATGTCGCCATCACGGCCCGTCGGCAGCGGATTGGGCGCCGCGCGGAACGCCACCGTGCCCGACCCCTGGCCGGACGTGGGTGACAGCTCCGACAACCAGGACGCCCCCGACGAGACGTCCCAGGGGCATTCGGGCGACGCCGTCACCGTCACCGCGCCGGTTCCGCCATCGGGACCGACCGTCGACGTGCTCGCCGACAGCGAGACCTGACACTTGACCGTCGTCGGGCTCGTCGCGACCGTCGAGTTCGAGCCGCACGCCGCCGTGATCGCGCCCACGCCGATCGCCACGACGGCGCACACGATCGCGCTGCGGGACAGCGGTCGGAACGTGCTGCGTCGTATGCGAAGGGACGTCATCGCCAAGGCCGTCGAGCCAGCTCTGCCGCGCGCGCAGACTGTGCTCGCTAGTGTGCCACGGTGCGTCGGCACTGCCCAGCGACGTCGACGCAACGTGCGGAGGCCGCCAGTCGCCGTACGCGCCCGTCGACATGCGATATCGTGTGCAAACTCGGGAGGTGGCATGGTGCGCGTCACACGACTCACGCTCGGACTCACGCTGGCCGGCATCGCAGCCGGTCTCGTCATCGCCACGGTCGGGCCATCAGCTCAGGGAGGTCGTTCCGTGATCACGCGCATGAATCCGCCCGGCATCTCCACGCCCACGGGCTACTCGCACGTCGTGTCGGCGAAGGGCGGACGCACGATCTGGATTGCCGGCCAGGTGGCCAACGACGCCAAAGGGCAACTCGTGGGCAAGGGCGACGTCGCGGCGCAGGCCGCGCAGGTGTTCGCCAACCTCGACACCGCGCTCAAGGCCGCCGGCGCGACCTTCGACGACGTCGTGAAGGTGAACTACTACCTGCTCGACGCGTCGCAGGTGCAGGTGGTGCGCGACATCCGCGCGAAGTACTTCACGAAGGGCCTGCCGGCGAGCACGCTCGTGCAGGTCGGGCGGCTGGCGAGTCCCGATTTCCTGATCGAGATCGAGGTCACGGCGGTCGTCGCCGAGTAGGCCTCGTCGAGCTGTAGTACCGTGCGCGCCGTGGAGGGGCGCATGTTCTCGACGTCATCGGTTCCTCGATCGCTGGCTGGACTCGCGGCGATCGTGATCCTCGCGGTGTCGGTGGCCGCCCCGGGCGCGCAGGCGCCGGTGGATCAGACGCGTGGGGCCGAGGCCGGAGTCACGGCCGTCTACGACGCCGCCCGCCGCGACCTGCCCTTCGCCGATCGTCGCGACTTCGACGACGCCCGTCGAGGGTTCATCGCCACGCTGCCGGCCCCGGCGACGGAACGTTACGGCTTCCTGAAGTCTGACGCGCCGCCCGACACGGTGCACCCGAGCCTGTGGCGGCTGGCGCAGCTCAACGCCATCAACGGCCTGTTCGAAGTCGTGCCGGGCGTCTACCAGGTGCGCGGCTTCGCGCTGGCCAACGTCACCCTCATCGAAGGCGACCGCGGGCTGATCGTCGTCGACCCGCTGGGCTCGGTGGGCGCCGCGAAGGCCGCCCTCGATCTCTACTTCGCGCACCGTCCCCGCCGGCCGATCTCCGCCGTGATCTACACGCACAGTCACAGCGACCACTACGGCGGCGTGCGCGGCGTCGTCGATCAGGCGGACGTGGACGCCGGGCGCACCGCCGTCATCGCGCCGGCGCACTTCGTGGACGAGGTCATCGACGAGTCGGTCGTGGCCGGGAACGCCATGGGCCGGCGGGCCAACTACCAGTTCGGCACGCCGCTGCCCCGGGGTCCCCGCGGCACCGTGGACGCGGGCCTCGGCAAGATCGACTCGGTCGGCCCACCGGGACGGTCGCTGATCGCGCCCACGATCAGCATCACTGACGCCATCGATCGCCGCACGGTCGACGGCGTGCCGCTCGTGTTCCAGCTCGCGCCGCTGTCCGAGGCGCCGGCCGAGATGCACCTGTTCCTGCCGAAGCATCGCGTCCTCGACCTGGCCGAGAACGCCACGCACACGATGCACAACCTGCTGCCGCTGCGCGGCACCGAGGT
>CADEDM010000223.1 GCA_902826065.1 uncultured Acidobacteriota bacterium
TCGGCGCTGAGCGGGGCGGCCAGGGTCAGCGCGGCGAGCGCCAGCACGGCCGCGGGACGGGTTCCGCGAATCATGGTCAGGATCCTCCGTCCCTAACGATACAAGGTCGAGGTGCTCGGGCGCCGGCCGGAGCCGCTCGAATGCTCCGCGCTTCGCGCCGGACTACCATGACCGCCATGCCAGACCTGCCGCCCGGCACCGTCGTGCTGGAAGAGCGCACCGGTCCGCCGCCGATCGTCGGCGTCGAGACCGGCATCGCCGGGTTCGTCGGCGTCACCGAACGCGGGCCAACCACGCCAGCGGCCGTGGCGGGCTGGGCAGAGTTCGAAGACGCATTCGGCGGGTTCGTCGATCGGCCGCCGTTCGTGACGCCGTACTGGCGTCTGCCGTATGCCGTGCGCGCGTTCTTCGCCAACGGCGGACGCCGGGCATGGATCGCCCGGGTGCTCGATCCGATGGCCCCCGCCGGCCCCGGCGACGCGGACGCTGTGGCGGGTCGCGACGGCTCGACCTCGCCCGACGGTCCGCCCGCGCCATCAGGACTCGCGGCGCTGCGGGCGATCCCCGGCATCGAGTTGGTGGCGGCGCCCGATGACGTCGTGGCGCCGGCCTTCGCCGACGCCGTCGTCGGTCACTGCGAGGCCGGCCGCGACCGGTTGGCCATCGTGAACGTGCCGGCCACGCCGGACCCACGGGTCACGCCACCGCCGCACGGCTCGGCGTTCGCGGCGCGCTACTTCCCGCGCGTCCACGTGCCGGCGACGCACCTGGCCGCCGGCTACGCGCTGGCGCCGGCGTGCGGTCACGTCATGGGCCGGCTCGCGGCGACGCCGCTGGGCACCGGCGCGCACCCTGACCCTCGACTCGCGCCCGATAGCGTGCTCGCCGACAGCCATCCGAGCGGCGCCGGGGTGGTGGACGTGGTCGTAACCACGGCCCAGGCCGACCCGCTCGTGCGCGCCGGGGTGAACGTCGTGCGAGACTTCCGCGCGGCCGGGCGTGGCGTGCAGATCTGGGGCGGCCGCACCGCGACGGCCAACACCGAGTGGAAGTACGTCAACCTCCGCCGTCTCTTCGTGTACCTCGAACGCTCGATCGACGAAGGCCTCCCGTGGGTGGTGTTCGAGCCCAACGACGAGCGCCTCTGGCGCAACGTGCGGTCTGTCATCGAGAACTTCCTGACCATCTGCTGGCGCAATGGCGCGCTGGCGGGTGTCACGCCCGAGCGGGCGTTCTTCGTGCACTGCGATCGCACCACGATGACCCAGAACGACCTCGACAACGGCCGTCTCGTCGTCGAGATCGGCGTCGCGCCGCTGCGTCCCTCCGAGTTCGTGATCTTCCGCATCGGCCAGTGGACGGCCGACGCGGCCTCGTGACCATGACCCACCCGACCTCGTCCTTGCCCCCGCGCGCGCGGCGCGCCGCCGGCGTGTGCCTCCTCGCCGTCACGACCCTCACCGGCCCGGCCTGCAGCATGAGGACCGCGGCCGTGCACCTGCCCGCGGCGGCCCAGACACCGATCGCGCCCGGGGCCTATCGGCTGCTGCTCATCGGCGACGCCGGCGAGCTGCGCGATCCGGAGCCGATCCTCGACGTGGCGTCGGGGCTCGCCGCCACGGCGTCCGGCCGCACGACCGCGTTGTATCTCGGCGACAACGCGTATCCAGCCGGATTGCACGGCGACGCCGCCGCACGGGCCAAGGCCGTGGCCACGTTGCGGCGGCAGTACGGGTCGGTGTCGGCACACGCGCAGGTGGTGTTCCTGCCCGGCAACCACGACTGGGCGAAGTACGGGCGCGGTGGACTGGAGGCGATCCGCGAGCAGGCCACTTTCGTCCGCGGCCTCGGCGCGACCTTCCTGCCAACGGTCGCCGGATGTCCCGGGCCCACGCGCCTCGACCTGCCAGCCGGCGCGCCCGTCGTGCGGGTGATCGCGTTCGACAGCCAGTGGTGGGTGCACCTGTTCGAGCGCGGCGAGGGTTGCGTGCCCGGGTCGCGGGCGGACTTCGTCGCCGCGATGCGGGCAGAACTGCAGACGTCGCTGCCGGTCGTGATCGCGGCCCATCATCCGCTGGTCACGCACGGCGCCCACGGCGGCTTCACCGACTGGACGACGCACCTCTTCCCGCTACGGGCGATTCCCGGCATGAAGTGGGCGTGGATTCCGCTGCCGGGTCTCGGATCGCTCTACCCGGCGGTGCGCCACGCCAAGAAGCACGAGCAGGACCTCCGTGGACGGCGCAACGGCGAGATGCGGGCCGCCGTGGCCGAGGCCGTCGCCGGCGCCACGATGCCGCCGATCGTGCTCTACGCGGCCGGTCACGATCACTCGCAACAGGTGCTGGAGGGCCCCGGGGTGGACTTCAGCCTGGTGACCGGCGGCGGCGCCAGCCGCAACAAGACCCCGGTGGGTTGCGGCAAGGACACGCTCTTCGCGCACGAAGCCGACGGCTTCATGGTGCTCGACGTCGGGCCGGACGGCCTGCGCCTGGCCGTCATCAACCCCGCCGATCCCGGCTCGTCGCAGCGCTGGTTCCGCCTGGCCCGAGGGCTGGCCGCGCCCGACGTCACGCCACCGGCCCGCCGGTGTCAAGGCTGACGGCTGAGCCGGCGCACGGCTGACTCGGCTCCGCGCCGGAATCCGGCATAGCATCTCGGGCGCATGCACATCGCGCGGATCCTCTGCCCCACTGACTTCTCCGAGTTCTCCACCCACGCGCTCGAACAATCGGTCGCCGTCGCCCGCCGGACCGGCGCACGCATCACGGCGCTCGCGGTGCTGCCGTCGGTCTCGCCGGTGGTCGAAGAGGTCGTCAGCACCGTGCCCGCGGTGCAGACGAGCGCCGGCGACGAGCTGGCGCGCTGGCACCAGTTGGCCGAGGCACACGTGCGGACCGTGCGCGCGTCCGGCGTCGACATCGAGCTCGAGGTCATCGAGGCGCATCCGGTGGAGGCGATCCTGGCGCGCGCCACCTCGCTCGATGCCAGCCTGATCGTGATGGGCACCCACGGGGCCGGCGGGTTCCGCCGGTTCGTGCTGGGCTCGGTGACCGAGAAGGTGCTGAGGCGCGCAGCGTGCCCGGTGCTCACGGTGCCGCCACGCGTGGCCGACGCCGACGCCTCGGCGCTCGAGCGCGTGCTGGTCGCGCTCGACTTCTCGCCGTGCTCGGTGAAGGCCGCCGAAGTGGCGGCGGACCTGGCGCGGGACACCGGCGGTGACCTGACGCTCATGCACGCCATCGAGTGGCCCTGGCACGACGATCCGCTGTCGCCGCCTGAAGGCGTGCCGGCCCTGCAGTCGGACGCGATGCGTGACTATCGCGAATACCTCGAGCGCGGCGCCGTCGAGCGGCTGCGCACGCTGGCCGCGTCGCTGCCGGGGGGCGAGCGCGCGGCGACCCGGGTGCGCTTCGGCACGCCCTACGTGGAGACGCTCGAGGCCGCGACGGCGGCCAATGCCGACCTGATCGTGCTGGGAGTGCGCGGCCGCAGTTCGCTCGACCTCGGCTTCTTCGGCTCGACGACGAACCACGTCGTGCGGATGGCGGAGTGTCCGGTGCTGACCGTGCGGTCGTAGGCCGCACGACTGCAGGCCTCCGCGGTCAGCGCGATCGGTAGCCCGGGCCGCGCAGGCCGCGGCCGGGCCGGGCGGTGGTGATACGACCGTCCTCCACGACGAGCTGGCCGTTGACGGCGACGTAGCGCACGCCCTCCGCGTACTGACGTGGCTCCTGGAAGCCGGCCCGGTCGCGGATCGTCGCGGGATCGAACACGACGAGATCGGCGAACGCGCCCGGACGCACGGCGCCGCGATCCCACAGGCGCATCCGCTGCGCCGGCAGCGACGTCATCTTGCGCACCGCCTCTTCGAGCGTCAGCACGCCGGCCTCGCGCACGTAGGCGCCCAGGATGCGCGCCGCCGATCCCCACGCCCGCGGGTGCACACCGGCCGTAGGCTGGCCACTGTCGGGCGCCATGCCGGCAGAGTCGGTGCCCAGCATCACGAGCGGATGCGCCAGCGCCGCCCGCATGTCCTGCTCGTCGATGAAGAACATGATGCCGCTGCCGGTGGTCTCGTCGCCGGCGATGACGTCGAACAGCACGTCGAGAGGGTCCTTCGTCTCGGCCCGGGCGATGTCGTCGAGCGTGCGGCCCTGGTACGGCTTCAGCGAGGCGCGCGTCACCGACGACACCAGGATGCCGGCGGCGCCACCCGAGCCGAGATACTGGTTCTCCCACGTCGACGACGGCGTGAGGATCTCGGCGCGGATCCTGGCGCGGGTGGTCGGGTCGGCGAGACGTTTCACCATCGCGTCGCGTCCGCCTTCGCGCGCCCACACGGGCAGGCTGGCGTCGAGCGGGTTGCTGCCGGCGGTATAGGGATAGAGATCCGCCGCGACGTCGAGCCCCTGCCGCCGCGCCTCGTCGAAGCGTCGCAGCACCGCCGGCATCCGGCCCCAGTTCTGTTTGTAGGCGGTCTTCAGGTGGTGCACCTGGGCGGGCACGCCGGCCTCGCGCGCGATGGTGAACACCTCGTCGAGACTGGTGTCGATGTCGTCGGCTTCGCTGCGCTGGTGGGAGATGTAGCTGCCGCCGAACCGTCCGGCCACCCGCGCCAGGGCCACGAGTTCGTCGGTGCGCGCGAAGCGGTCGGGCACGTACTGCAGCGAGGTCGAGACGCCGAACGCGCCGTCCTCCATGGCCGTCGCCACCTGCGTCTCCATGCGCGTCAGCTCGTCGGGCGTGGCGGCGCGGTCGACGCGGCCGATGACGGCTTCGCGCACGCCGCCGGCGCTGATGAACGTCCCGAGGTTGATCGTCGGCGGGCGGGCGGCGAACACGTCGAAGTAGCCTGCCAGCGATTCCCAGGCGGGGACCCCTTCGCGATCGAAGAGCGCGGCGAAGGGATGGAGCTTGCGGGCGCCGCGGTGCGCGACGCTCGTGAAGCTGGCTTCGCCCGTGAACTCGGTAGTGATGCCCTGCATGATCTTGCTGCCGACGCGGCTGTCGCGCAGCACCCAGTACTCGGACTGGCCGAGCATGTCGATGAATCCGGGCGAGACCACGAGGCCGCGTGCGTCGAGGCGTCGCGTGCCGGTGAGCAGTCCGGGACGCGCCACTTGCGCGATGCGATCGCCGCGCACGCAGACGTCGGCCAGGAACCACGGCGCGCCGGTGCCGTCCACGACGCGGCCGCCGGCGATCAGGAGGTCACACGACGTGGCGGCGGGCTGCTGCGCGCGACCCGTCGCGATCGCCGCCAGCGCGGCGAACGTCAACGCGATTGCGATGGAGGTACGCATCAGCGGTACACCCCGTCCCACGGCCCGGGCTTCACGCTGGCCGTTCGGCGGCCCTCGTCCACCTGCGGCCGGTTCAGGGTGAACGCCGTCTCGGGCGTCACGACGGCGTAGTCCATGTAGCCCATGCGCGCCAGTGGACGCATGGCCGCGGTGTCCACGAGGCCGTCCTTCACCACGGCCTCGTCGATGTAGATCGCCACCACGTGCCCGAACACCACGACCTGCGCCCGATCGCCCTCGTTGCCGGGCAACGTCACGGTCTGCCATACGCGGCACTCGAGCGCGGCGGGACTTTCGGCCACCCGTGGCGGCGTCACCAGCAGCGACGGCGCCATCGTGAGGCCGGTCAGGCCGTACTCGTTCACATCATGCGCGACGGTGGCCGAACTGAGGTTCATCGCGTCGACCAGGGCGAGGCTGGCGATCGAGCAGGTGAACTCGCCCGTCGCCTCGATGTTGCGCAGCGAGTCCTTGCGGCCGGTCGACGAGAACATCACCATCGGCGGGATGTCGCTGACGGCGTTGAAGAAGCTGTAGGGCGCCAGATTCACGAGGCCGTCGGCGCTCGTGGTCGAGATCCACCCGATGGGTCGCGGTGCGATCAGCGCCTTGAACGGATCGTGGGTCAGGCCGTGCTTCAAGTGCTCGCGTCGTTCGGCCGTGGCGTAGTGCATGGCGGTCTCCGAGTGCGTCCCGTGCCATGCTACTGGCATGACGCCTGTTCCGGCGTGCCGGATGCGCTGCCGATGACGTCGTTCGCCGCGAGCGCCGCGCGTGCGCTCGTCGTCGTCACGCTGGTGGCGCTGGCGGCCGACGCGTTGCTGGGCGGGCTCACCGGGGCGGTGTCGTCGGTGGGCGGCGCGCCGTCGGCGCCGTGGTGGGTCACCGGACACGTCGTAGAGCGCAGCCGGTGGGCCGTGTTCGCGCTGCTGCTGGCCGGCTCGGCCCGGCTCATGCTGCCGGCCGATGTGCCCGACGGGGTCGCACGCGTCACGGCGGCATGGCGCGCTGTGGGTATAGGCGCGTTGGTCGTGCCGCTCGTGTGGATAGCGGCGCTGTGGATCGTGCAGGTCGTGATCTTCACTGCGGCGGACCGCTGGGACATCGACGGGCAGGTGTTCCGTTCGGCCGACTACTACCGGCGCGTGCTCGCCGGCTACGCGCCATGGCTGCTCGCCGGGGCCACCGCCATCGTGCTGAGCCGTCACGCCGGATGACGTCGCCTCGTGTGGGACAATTCCCT
Source organism: uncultured Acidobacteriota bacterium (assembly GCA_902826065.1). Lineage (GTDB taxonomy): Bacteria > Acidobacteriota > Vicinamibacteria > Vicinamibacterales > UBA2999 > CADEFD01. The sequence continues at coordinate 6,550 of CADEDM010000223.1, forward strand.
CGCCGGCCTTGAGTTCTCCGTTCCGCGCACTTCGCTCCCGCAACTACCGGCTGTTCTTCATCGGCCAGGGCATCTCGCTCATCGGCACGTGGATGACGCGCCTGGCCACGGCGTGGCTCGTCTACCGTCTCACCGACAGCGCGTTCTTGCTCGGCCTCGTGACGTTCGCCAGCCAGGCGCCGTCGATCATCCTGCCGCCACTGGCCGGCGTGTGGCTCGATCGCTGGGATCGCCACAAGGTGCTGGTGTGGACGCAGGTGCTGTCGATGGCGCAGTCGCTGGCCATGGCGGCGCTGACGCTGAGCGACACGATCACGATGCCGTGGATCGTCGCGCTCACGCTGTTCCAGGGACTGGTGAGCGCGGTGGAGATCCCGACGCGCCAGGCCTCGGTCGTCCGGATGATCGACGACCGCGCCGACCTGAGCAACGCCATCGCGCTGAACTCGTCGAACTTCAACGCGACGCGCCTGGTGGGCCCGGCCATCGCCGGCCCGGTCGTGGCCGCCGTGGGCGAAGGCTACTGCTTCCTCATCGACGGCCTGAGCTACATCGCCGTGATCTGGGGGCTGCTGTCGATGCGGCTGGCACCCGACACGCGGCCCACCGAGCGTCGTGACCTGCGCACCGAGCTGCGCGACGGCTGGAGCTACATCACGCAGTCGACGCCGATCCGAACGCTGCTGATCTTCCTCGGCCTCGTCGGGGTGATGAGCGCGCCGTACGGGTCGCTGACGCCGATCCTCGCCGGCCGCACGCTCGGCGGCGACGCCCATACGCTCGGTTTGCTCATGGCGGCCAGCGGCGTGGGGGCACTGGCGTGCGCGGTGCGCCTGGTGCTGCGCAAGTCGGTGGTGGGGCTGGTGCGCGCGGCTGCCGTCGCCATCGTGCTGTTCGGCACGGGCTGCGCGCTGCTGGGGGTGTCGCGGCACATCTGGCTGTCGATGGCGCTGATGACGGTGACCGGCTACGGCCTGATGTTCCAGGTGGTGGCGACGAACACGATCGTGCAGACGATCGTCGACGACGACAAACGCGGCCGCGTGATGTCGTTCTACACCATCGCGCTCGCCGGCTCCGGCCCGATCGGCAGCCTGCTCGGCGGCACGCTGGCGTCGCGGATCGGCGTCGAGACCACCTACATGGTGTCGGGCGCCGCGTGCCTGGTGAGCGCGTTGTGGTTCTGGCGGCAACTGCCGGCGATTCGCGTGGCGATGCGTCCGCGCTACGTCGAACTCGGGATCCTGCCCGGCAACTGAGCGCCGCGGAGTACACTCCGCCGTCGAAGGAGCTCGTGGTCATGCCGCACGTCCGGTCGTTCGCGCTCGCCCTCGCCTGTCTCATCGCGCCCGTGCTCGTGCACGCGCAGGGCGCCAACGCCAAGCCGGCGCCCGGGTCGCCCACCGCCGACAACCTGCCGATCTACGAGGTCGATCCGACGTGGCCGCCGACGCTGCCCAACGACTGGATCCTCGGCGACATCCGCGGCCTGTTCGCCGACGACCGCGATCACTTGTGGATCATCCACATGCCGTCGAGCCTGACGCCGCAGGAGATCGGCGCGGCGGTGAAGCCGCCGATCGCCGACTGCTGCATCC
>CADEDM010000224.1:0-5641 GCA_902826065.1 uncultured Acidobacteriota bacterium
AGCGCCGGCACCGACTACCGCTGGGTGGACGGCGACAGCGAGGAAGACGCCTACGTCGCGGCCGTGCCCACGGTGATCACCGGCGTCACGCAGGCGGCGACGAAGTCGCTGCGCCGCATCTCGGGCGGCACGCAGCAGAGCATGGGCGCGTTCGTGTCGGACATCATCACGCCGACCTCGAACCTGGTGCTGACGCTGAGCGCCCGCGTCGACCGCTGGCGCAACTACGACGGCCACAACCTCGAGACCACGGTGGCCACGGGCCTGCCGACCGCCAATTTCCGCGACGATCTGCCCGAGGTCACCGACACGGTGTTCAGCCCGCGCGCCGCGGCACTCTACCACCTGACGGACCGCCTCACGGCGTGGGGCGCCGTGAACACCGGCTTCCGCGCCCCGACGCTGACCGAGCTCTACCGGCAGTTCTCGGTGGGCGCCGTGGTCACGCGGCCCAACGCCGAACTGGGCCCCGAGCGCCTGGTGGGCGGCGAGTTCGGCGTGAACATCGCGCCGGCCCGCAACCTCACCGCGCGCGTCACGCTCTTCGACAACCGCGTGAAGAACCCCGTCTCGAACGTGACGCTGTCGGCGACCCTGGCGCAGAAGCAGAACCTCGGCCGCACGAAGATTCGCGGCGTCCAGACCGACGTCGAGTACCGGATCACCAACACGCTGCGCGTCAACGCCGCCTATCTCTACAACGAAGCCACGGTGACCGACGGTGGCGTCGCCAACGCTGCGCTGGTCGGCAAGTCCCTGGCCCAGGTGCCGAAGCATCGCGGCTCCGTGCAGATGTTCTGGGCCGATCCGCGCTTCGTCACGCTGGCGGTCAGCGTGCAGGCGCAGGGCCGGCAGTTCAATGACGACCAGAACGTGAACTTCATTCCGGCGGCGACGCTCACCGAGGCCGGCTACGACGCCGACTTCGGCGTGGGCCTGCCCGGCTTCACGACCGTGGACGTCACCGCGTCGCGCGCGCTGGGGCGGATGTTCGAAGTGTTCGTGGGGGCGCAGAACCTCTTCGACACCGAGTACTTCGTGCAGACCAACCCGTCGACGATCGGCACGCCGCGGCTCGTGAATGGCGGGATTCGCGTCCGCTTCGGACGCTGAAGGCCGGGCGCCCTACCGGGCGCGACTGAGGTGATGCGACCAGCCGCTGAACGCCGCGGCGCCCAGCAGATCTGACACCCGGGCACGCACCCCGCGGGCCGTCGTGGCGGCCTTGCGGACCGTCGCGGGGCGCGTCGCTTTGCGGGCCGTGGCCGGGCGCGGCGCCGGCATCGCCGCCGCCAGATCGATGATGCGCTGCCAGGCGAGGTGCTGCGACGGATCGGCGTCGGCCAGTACCGCGCCACACTCGATGGTGCCGCCGCTGGCGGGCCGTACCCACACGCGGCGCATCACCACGTCCAGCGCCACCATGGCCACCTGCAGCCGGAAGTGCGGCGACAGGGCGGCGCCGACCGAGCGCGGCAGGGCGAGCCGCACGCCGTCGGCGCTGATGTCGACGATGGTCGCCGACGACGATCCCACCTTCGACGGCACCTCGGCCACCCGCCGTGTGCCCTTGCGGGCGCGCCGGCCCTCGGCGAACGCCAGTGCCACCTGCAGGGCCAGCGTTCCGGCGTCGAAGGGCCGGGCCACGACGCTGACCCCGGAGGGGAACGACGCGTCGTGCTCGTCCGAGGCGTCCACGAGGGCGACGACCGGCAGCCGGGGATCCTGCCGGCGCAGGCGCGCGAGATACCCGCGCGCGAGCGCCGTCCCGTCCGCGACGACGCAGCCGAGTCCTGGCACGGCGACGTCGGGGTCGACGGCGCACGCGCCCACCAGCATCTCCACCGTCATCTCGGCGCGCGTCAGCCATTCGGCAACGCGGGCACGTTCGTCGCGATCCTGCACCGCGACGCCGACGCGAATGGGCTGGGCCATGTCGATGCCGCGCCTGTGCAATCTCCTTGCCGTGCACAGCGTGGCGTATGGCGTTACGTCGTCACGTAGGGGGTGGGTCGAGGGGCCGTGTCGCCCGCCGATTCGCGGCACTGCGCTGCCACGGCGCGGCACTCGGCCTCGCCGCCCGCGGCTGGCCGACCCGGCCCTGTGGTCGATGCGCTACGATGGACGCATGCCCGTGACCAAGGCCGCTCGCCCGGCGCCCGCCCCGGACCTTGCCGGGCGAACGCTCGCGGGCCTGCGCGCCTTCGGCGCCGCCCTGCGCGACGTCTGGCAGGGCTACTGGGATCGCCCGATCGGCTGTTGAGGGATGGATCCAGTGGCCTGGGAGCAGGACACACGCGCGAAGTACCTGAACGCCGTCCGCGAGGCGGCGGCTCGCGACGCCGCACGGCGGCACACCACCGCGACGCGCTGACGCCGCGACGCCGGTCCCGCCTGCGCCCCTGCCGTCTGGGCTAGCGCGCCTTCTTCACGGGACGGCCGCCGACGAACGCCGCCAGGTGCTGCCCCGTCAACGTCGACCGCGCCGCCACCAGGCGGGCGGGCGTGCCTTCGAACACGACGCGGCCGCCGTCGTGGCCAGCGCCCGGGCCCAGGTCGATGATCCAGTCGGCGTGTGCCATGACCGCGAGATGGTGCTCGATCACGATGACCGACTTGCCGGCGTCGACCAGCCGGTCGAGCAGCGCGAGCAGTTGTTCGAGGTCGGCCAGGTGCAGGCCGGTCGTCGGCTCGTCGAGCACGTAGACGCCACCGTCGTCGCCCATGTAGGTCGCAAGCTTGAGGCGCTGGCGCTCGCCGCCCGACAGCGTCGTCAGCGGCTGCCCGAGGCGCACGTAGCCCAGGCCGACGTCGGCCAGCCGCTGCAGGATGGCGTGCGCCGCCGGGGTCGCCGCCGGGCCCTCGCCGAAGAAGCGCAACGCCTCGTCGACCGAGAGGTCGAGCACCTCGGCGATGTTGCGCCGGCCCAGCCGGTATTCAAGCACCGAGGCCTGGAAGCGCTTCCCTTCGCAGTCCTCGCACACGGTGGCGACGCCGGCCATCATCGCCAGGTCGGTGTAGATGACACCGGCGCCGTTGCAGGTCGGGCAGGCGCCCTCGGAGTTGGCACTGAACAGCGCCGGCTTCACGTCGTTGGCCTTGGCGAAGGCCTTGCGGATCGGCTCGAGCAGGTCGGTGTAGGTGGCGGGATTGCTGCGGCGTGAGCCGCGGATCGGGGTCTGGTCGATGGCCACGACGCCGTCGCGCTTCGAGACCGAGCCGTGAATCAGCGAGCTCTTCCCGGACCCGGCCACGCCCGTCACCACCACCAGCACGCCCAGCGGCAGGTCGACGTCGACGTTCTGCAGGTTGTGGGTCCGCGCCCCGCGCACCTGCAGCATCCCCGCCGCCTCGCGCACCGTTGGCTTCAGCGACGCGCGGTCGCTCAGATGCCGTCCGGTGAGCGTGCCGCTGGCGCGCAGCGCGTCGACGGTGCCGGTGAAGACCACCTCGCCACCGGCGGCACCGGCGCCGGGCCCGAGGTCCACGACGTGATCGGCGATGCCGATCATCTCCGGCTTGTGCTCGACCACGAGGACCGTATTGCCCTTGTCGCGCAACCGCAGCAGCAGCTCGTTCATGCGCTGGATGTCGTGCGGGTGCAGGCCGATCGTCGGCTCGTCGAAGACGTAGGTGACGTCGGTGAGCGACGAGCCGAGGTGGCCGATCATCTTGGTGCGCTGCGCCTCGCCGCCGGAGAGCGTGCCCGACGGCCGGTCGAGGCTGAGATAACCGAGCCCGATCTCGACGAACGAGTCGAGCGTCTGCTGCAGCTTCACGAGCAGCGGCGCCACGGCCGGCGCGTTCAGCCCCCGCATCCACGCGGACAGGTCGCTGATCTGCATCGCACAAGCCTCGGCGATGTTGACCTTCCCGATCTTCGACGACCGCGCCGCCTCGTTGAGCCGCGTGCCCTTACAGTCGGGACAGGCCGCGAACGTCACGGCGCGCTCGACGAAGGCGCGCACGTGCGGCTGCAACGCGTCCACGTCCTTCGACAGGTAGGCCTTCTGAATCCGCGGCACCAGGCCTTCGTAGGTCAGGTTCAGCTTCTCGACCTTGACCTTGCGCGGGGCGTCGTAGAGGAAGACGTCGCGTTCCTTCTTCGTGAACGTGCGAATCGGCTTGCGCGGGTCGAGGCCGGCAGCCGCGAACGTCCGGATGTGCCAGCCGTCGGCCGAGTAGCCGGGGACCTTCAGCGCGCCGTCGTTCAGGGACTTCCTGTCGTCGAACAGCTCCGCGAGGTCGATGTCGCTGACCCGGCCCATGCCCTCGCACCGCGGGCACATGCCGCCGGTCACGCTGAAGGTGCGGGTCTCGGTCTTGCCGGCGCCCTTGTCCACCGTCATCGAGCCCACCGCGCGCACTGACGGCACGTTGAACGAGAACGCGTTCGACGAGCCGATGTGCGGCTTGCCCAGACGGCTGAACAGCACGCGCAGCATGGCGTTGGCGTCGGTGGCGGTGCCCACCGTGGAGCGCGAGTTGGCGCCCATCCGCTCCTGGTCGACGATGATCGCGGTCGTCAACCCGTCGAGGACGTCGACCTCGGGCCGCGCCAGGGTGGGCATGAAGCCCTGCACGAAGGCGCTGTAGGTCTCGTTGATCAGCCGCTGCGACTCGGCGGCGATGGTGCCGAACACCAGCGACGATTTCCCCGAGCCCGACACGCCGGTGAACACCGTCAATCGCCGCTTGGGCAGCTCGACGCTGACGTCCTTGAGATTGTTCTGACGGGCGCCCTGGACGCGGATGACGTCGTGGCTGTCGGCGGCGTGCGGTCGGGAGGGCGGCATGCGTCCTAGGTTCTCATTGATTCCGGCCCGGGCGCCTCAGCCGCGAGCGCCGCTGCGCCACTTCGCCGTGTACGGCAGCGCGAAGAGATAGAGGCCGGTGAGCATCAGCACGAACAGCGGCAGCAGCGGCGAGTAGGTGATCCACGGCGGCGGCGGGCCCTGGGTCATCGCCGCGAAGTTGGCGACGACGGTGAGCGTGAAGAGCATCGACACCCAGCGGTGCGACTGGCGAATCCAACGGTTCACAGCGAACTCCTTTCCAGCAGGGCGACGAGCTTGCCGCCCATGAGTCTCCAGCCGTAGCGCGCGCCGCCGAAGTTCTTCTTCTGGTCTTCGCGGAAGCCCGACTGCACCAGCGACAGGCGCGTGCCCGTCGACGTGGGCGTGAGCGTGAAGGTCACGACGGTGTCCATGTCGCCGACCATCCACGCGTAGCGCAGCATCTTCTGCGGGTCGACCTCGAGCACCCGGCAGTGCACGCGGCCGTCCCACTCGGGCATCACCGGCCCCTGGAGCGTGAACGAGGCGCCGGGCTCGAGCGTGAAGCCGATGGCCGGCAGCAGCCACTCGGCGAGCAACTCGGGCTCGGTGAGGGCGCGCCAGATCTTCCCTGGCGAGTGCGCCAGGTCGAATTCGAAGGAGACGGTATTTCCTTGCGCGGGTGCGGTGGTGTCGGTGGGCGTCACTCGTCCATGTCCTCCAGCAATCGTTCGAGTCGGGAAACGTGCTGCGCCCAGAAGGCGCGGTAGTGGCCGAACCAGTCGACCAGCGGCTTCATGCCGCGCGGATCGACGCGGTAGTAGACACAGCGGCCGTCGCGCCGGTTGTGCACGAGGCCGGCGTCC
>CADEDM010000224.1:5741-8138 GCA_902826065.1 uncultured Acidobacteriota bacterium
TCGGAGCTGGTGCCAGACGGCCACCTGGATCCCGGTGAGGGCGGGGTGCTGTCTGTCTGTATGCGCAACACGCAGTCGTTCACATTGGACGCCTTCACGGCCGAGTACTTCACCGACCCCGCGGTCAGCGCCGTGCTCGGCACCGGCGCCGTGTCGAGCTATCCCAGCCTGGCTCCCGGCGATGTCGCCTGTCGTCCGGTCGCAGTGCGAGCTGCCGCCGTCTGCGGCGTGGCCACGAACGGCACCACGTACGTCGTCAGCAACAGCTTTTCGGGATTCGTGCGGTTTCCGATCGGGATCGGCCCCCACGTCCTCGCCGAGACGTTCGACGGCGTCGAAGGCAGGCAGTTGCCTGCGGGCTGGACCGCCACGGCGTCGCCCGGTGCGACCGCGTGGACGTCGTTACCGGGGTCGCCGTCGCAGTCGCCCCCGCGACGGGCCAGTGCCGAGGCGCCGGCGTTTCGCTCCGAGAACATCCTGCAGTCGCCGTCCTTCGTGCTGCCGTCCGGGACGACGCTGCTCGCCTTCGCGAACTTCTACGATTTCGAGTATCCCGTCGACGGCGGAGTGCTCGAGATCGCGACCGATGGGGGGCTCTTCGTCGACATCATCACCGCCGGCGGCGCGTTCCTGCAGGACGGCTACAACGCCACGTTGACGCCGAACACCGGGCCGATTCCCAACCGCCAGGCCTGGTCGGGTAGCGGAGCCGTCACCACGATCGTGTCGCTGCCGGCGGCGGCGGCCGGCCACGCCGTGCAGTTGCGCTGGCGGCTCGGCACCGATATCTCGATCGCCGGCGGCGGCTGGAGCATCGACTCGGTCTACGTCGGCACGAACAATTGCGCCACCATACCCGGGACGACGCCGTGGGGGCTGCAGAGCACCACCAGTGGCAACAATCTGAGCTTCACCTGGCAACCGCCATTGGGCCCGGTGCCGACCGGCTACGTGCTCGATGCGAGCCTCGATGGCGGCGCGACGTTCCCGTTCTCGTTCCCGGTCGCCACGACGGCCTTCTCGATCACAGCGCCGGATGTCTCGGCGTCGGCACGGGTTCGCGCGATCTACGGCACGTCGTCGAGCCCTCCGAGCAATCTCGTCGCCTTCGCGGTCGGCACCGCGGCGCCACCAGGCGAGGTCACGAACCTGCTGGCGTCAGCCAACGGCTCCGAGCTGACGCTGGCGTGGATCCCGCCGTCGAGCGGCGGCACCGCTGTGGCGACCGTCCTCGAGGCCGGCACCGGGCCGGGGCTGGCCAACCTCGCCGCGGTGCCGCTGCCCCTTGGGACGACGGGCCTCGTGGTCCCCGGCGTGCCGCCCGGCACCTACTATCTCCGCGTCCGACGGATTGGACCCGTGCTGCCCGGGCCGCCGTCCCGCGACGCGGTGGCCGTGATGCCCGGCAGTTGCGCGTCCGCACTGTCGGTACCGGTTGGACCTGTGATCACCAAGTCCGGCGGCGCGGTCACGATCGCGTGGCGGCTGCCACGGCTGGGGTCGCCGGCGCCGGCGCATCATGTCCTCGAGGCCGGCACCGGCCCGGGCCTGGCGAACATCGCGGTCGTGCCCCTCTCGGGCTACAGCCTGACCGTGACGCCACCACCCGGGACGTACTACATCCGGATCTACGCCGTGAACTCCTGCGGCGCGTCGGGCCGCACACCGCAAAACGTGTCGTTCACGGTGCCCTGAGCTCGACGTCGATTCGAAGACGCCCATCGTCCGTCGTACCCGCACGGACGCGCCCGCAGGCTGCGCGGCCACGGCCGCGCGCGTTTTCGCCACGGCTGAGCAGGCGATCGGTCGATGCGTTCCCGACGTGGCAAGCGGCTACGATGGGCCAATCCCCAGCCGCCCCCGCTTGGAGTCGGAACACATGCCGCGTGCCGTCAGCGCCCCTCCGTCGCGCACCTCCCCCGGGTTGCCCGCCGTCGTCTCTCCAGCCCAGCTCTCCGAGTTGCTGCGCGTGTTGCAGGCCGTGCGGGAAGGCGACTTCTCCGTGCGCCTGCCCGGCGACTGGACCGGCCTCGAAGGCAAGATCGCCGACACCGTCAACGGCATCGTCACCGCCAACGCGCGGATGGCGAGCGAGCTCGAACGCGTCGGCACCGTCGTCGGCAAGCAGGGCAAGACCCGTCAGCGCGTGAAGTTCGGCCGGTCGAGCGGCGCGTGGGGAGAGATGGAGACGTCGGTCAACACGCTGATCGACGACCTGCTGTGGCCGACCACCGAGGTGACGCGCGCGCTGGCCGGAGTGGCCCGCGGCGACCTGCTGCAGACGGTGCGGCTCGACGTCGAGGGGCGTCCGCTCGAAGGCGAGTTCCTCCGCTCCGCCAAGATCGTCAACACGATGATCGAGCAGCTCGGCGTGTTCACCTCGGAAGTGACGCGCGT
>CADEDM010000225.1 GCA_902826065.1 uncultured Acidobacteriota bacterium
GCGATGTCACCCGGCCCTCGTTGAGCGCGTTCGACAGGTCCCAGATCGTCGCCTCGACGATGTCGACGCGGTGACTGGCCGTCGTCGCCCGCGGTTGTCCGTCACCGCCGTCGTGTTGCGCGTGCACGCCGATTGCCGCCGCGACCAGCGCGGCTCCCGCCATCAGTCGTCGCTTCATACGTGCCTCCCGATCGGTCGACGGCCGCGCCGACGGGCGCGGCGTTCCTGGCTACGGGAACGCAGGGGGCGGCGTTCGCTTCTTCGTCGCTTGTTCGAATGCGTAGGCGAGCTCGATGAGGCGCGGCTCACTGCAGGCCATGCCGGTGAAACTGACGCCGTAGGGAATCGACTTGGCGTCGAACCCGGCCGGGAACGCGGGCGTCGGCGCGTTGGCCACCAGCGCGAACGGCACGATCACCGTCGGGTAGCCTGGCTTGGCGGCGATGCCGGCGCCGCTCGCGCCCGGGAACAGGATGGCGTCGAGCTTCTGCGCCTTCATCACCTCGTCGATGCCGTGCGCGGCGCCGAGGCGGATGTCCTTGGCGCGATCGGCTTCCCAGCGCGCCTTGTCCTTCGTGACGTCCATCTCGTCAGAGACGTCGAGGTTGGCCTGCGCGTACTTGATCGCGCCGCGGCTCTGGTGCGCCGTGTTCCACTGCCGCAGCTCCGTCAACGTCTTCACCGGGCCGGTGCCCTTCAGCGTGTCGAGCCAGGCATTGAAGTCGCGCTTCATCCCGTACTTGAGCACGACGGAGCACGCGGCGTCCTTGCCCTTGGCGCCATCGGTGCCCGAGCACGTGCCCCACTTGAGGAAGTTGTTGTCGGCGGTGGTGTCGACGATGCTCGGGATGTCGGCCGGGTCGACGATCTCCGCGCCTTCCGCTTTCAGCACGGCGATCGCATCGGCCATCGCCTTGGCCTGCGTCTCGTTCAGGCCACCGCGCGGCTCCTTGTCGCCGGGCAGCGTGAGCTTGTCGTAGTAGAACTGCCGCGGGATGCCGATGCGCGCCCCCTTGAGGCCCTCGCGCTTGAGGAACGCCGAGTAGTCGCGGTTGGGCGGCGGCGTGCAGGTGCTCGTTGCGGCGTCGTTGGGATCGGGCGAGGCGCCTTCCATGGCGCCCAGCATCAGCGCCGCGTCGGCAACGTACTTGGCCATCGGGCCGGCGGTGTCCTGATCTGCCGTGATCGGAATCACCCCGTAGCGGCTGATGCGGCCCACCGTGGGCTTGATCCCCGCGAGCATGTTCTGGTTCGACGGGCTCAGCACCGAGCCCGACGTCTCGGTGCCGACGTTGGCCGCCCAGAAGTTGGCGGCGGTGCCGGTGCCCGAACTCGAACCGCCGGTGCCCGCCGCCGGCCGGCCATCGCCGGTGGCCTCGCGCGGATCGCGGCGCGGATCGTACGGATTCAGCCCGTAGCCGCCGAGGCCGTTGTAGTTGCCGGGCATGCCCTGGGCGATGAAGTTGGCGAGCTCGGTGAGCATCGTCTTGGCGAGGATGATCGCGCCGGCCTCGCGCAGGTTCTTCGTCAGCGTCGCCTCGTAGGGCGGCACGAAGCCTTCGAAGGCCACGGCGCCGCCGGTCGTCGGCATGTCGGTGGTGTGGATGTTGTCCTTGAGCGCCACCGGGATGCCGTGCATCGGCCCGCGCACCTTGCCGGCCTTGCGCTCGGCGTCGAGGCGATCGGCGTCCTCCAGCGCCTTGGGGTTCACCGTGATCGTCGCATTGAGGCGCTCCTCGTTGAGCGCGATCCGCTGCAGGTACTGCTCGACGAGTTGCCGCGACGTGACGCGGCCCTCGGCCAGTGCCTTCTGCATGTCGGCCATGCTGGCCTCGACGACCGAGAACGGCGCCGGCGGCGGCGGAGGCGGGGGTGCCGAGCAGGCGGCGGCCAGCACGACAACGGCGGAGACGACGACCAGGGGACGTACTGCGCTCATGGGACCTCGCGGTAGAGAGGCCGATGGTCGTCCGGCGGCAGGGGCGGCGTCAACCCCGGCGACGGCGCGCGGAACCCCGCCACGAACGCGCGCGTAACCTTCATCGAGGAGCCCCACCGCCCATGAGCGCGTCCGTCGTCCTGTCCACCACGCCCGGCATCGAAGGCAAGCGCGTCACGCGCTACTGCGGCATCGTCACCGGCGAAGCCATCCTCGGCGCGAACATCTTCAAGGACCTGTTCGCGGGCATTCGCGACATCGTCGGCGGACGCTCCGCGACCTACGAACGCGAGCTGCGGCGGGCCCGCGACCTCGCGCTCGATGAGCTGGCGCAGAACGCCGCCGCGGCCGGCGCCAATGCGGTCGTCGGCATCGACCTCGACTACGAGACGGTGGGCGGGCAGGGCAGCATGCTGATGGTCAGCGTCAGCGGCACCGCCGTGGTCATCGAGTAGGCACGCCACCGCCGGCGGGTCACTTGTCGCTCATGGTCTTGCGCGGGTGCACGTCGACCGTCTCGCCGATGACGATCGTCATCAGGTCGTAGCCCACGGCCAGCGGCCCGGCGTAGGTCTTCCGCGTCGGGCCGATGAGGTCCTCGGCCGTGGTCGGCGACGGCACGATGTGCGAGTAGACCGCCAGCCGCGGCGTGATCTTCGTGAAGAGCGTGCCGGCCTGGTCGGGGCTGACGTGACGGCGGAGCACGCTGGCCATCGCCGCGGGATCGACCTGGCCGCGCCGCGCCTCCACCTCGGGACTCATCACCTCGAGCACCACGACGTCGGCGCCGCGCGCGGCCGCGACCAGTCGCTCGTCGTAGCGCATGTCGCCCGAGAGCACCACGCTGCGTCCGCCGAAGTCGATGCGATAGCCGAGTGCGGGCGCGGCGACGTCCCCATGGTCGACGGTGAAGGCCGTGACGCGGAGACCGTCCCGCTCCCACGCCAGCCCGGGCGCGATGTCACGGGCCTCGAAGCGCACGCCGTCGGGCGGCAGGCGCTCGTCCTTCGAACGCGAGGCGATGTCCCACGCGTACGCCTGGCCGAGATGCTGCGCCATCGCTGCCGTGCCGGCGGGACCGATGAGCGGCAGCGGACGCGCGCGTCCGAAGAGCCATCCGGTCAGCCAGAGATCCGGCAGGCCGACGGTGTGATCGGAGTGCAGGTGGGTCAGCAGCACCGCGTCGACACCGATGAGCGACGCGCGCTGGCCGATCTCGAAGAGCCGCTGCGTGGCGCCGCGGCCGGCATCGACGAGCAGGCGCTGGCCGCCGGCCTCCACCAGAATCGCGGGCCCGAAGCGCTCGAGATTGGGGCGTGGGTTGCCGGTGCCGAGCAGCGTGACCTGCAGCTGCCCCGGCGCCTGCGCGGTGGCCGCAGGGGCCAGCGCGATGGCAATGGCGGCGATGGCGGCGAGGATCGTGCGTCGACGGATCACGTCGGGCGGCAGTATACCTGCGCACTCAATAGCGTAACGGCGTGATGGCCGTGCGCGGTTCGTCGTACACTCGTTCGACACGAGGCCGGCGCCGACCCCAGCGGCCACGTCGGAGTCGCACATGGCTGACGAACCCCCCTCCACCGCCACGCCTGGGGCCCCAGGTGTGCCCGAGCCGGTGCCCGCCGCTTCGGCCGCCCCGAGCCCGCTGCCTGATCCGCTCGTCGACCTCAACTCGCGCATCGAACGGCGAATCTGGATGCTGCACAAGGGCGCCGATCGCGCCGAGGCGCGCGCCGGCATCAAGTTCGGGCGCCGCGAGTTCCGCGTCTACGTGAACGGCGGGCTGCTGTGGTCGCGCAACTACGCCCTCGACGAGACCACGCAGTTCGATGCCGACGCGGCCGCCCGGCTGGCGGAGTTCGTCGCCCTCGGCTGGGAGCCGCCGGGCGAACCGCCGACCGGGAATTGACCGCGTGCACGCGCGCTCGCGGTTCCGGGCGGCGACGCCGGCGCCGGAATCGACCCAGTCGCTGCTGGCCGAGGCCTACGGGTTGCAGTGGAGCGTGCCGGCTGCCGCGCGCGTTCCCGACGTTCGCGATGAGGCCGACTACGTGCATCACGTCGCCGACCTGTTCGCGGACGGTGACGACGCGGCGATGCCACGAGGCCCGACGGTGCGCCTGCTGGACATCGGCGCCGGCGCCGGGTGCCTGCGCGCCTTCGTGGCTGCCAGCGAGTACGGCTGGCGCCTCGTGGCCACCAATCGCGACCAGGGCGCGCACCGCTGGGGACGGCAGATCGTGCGCATCAACCGCGCCGTCGCCGGGCTCATCGAGGGACGCCATCAGCCCGATGCCACCGCGTGCCTTGCCGCCGTCACCACGCCGGGCGAGCGTTTCGCGGCGTGTTTCTACGACCCAGGCGTCGAGCGCGATCCGGCGGGCGAGGTCGAGTGGATCGGGCGCCTGATCGCCGAGAGCGCGGCACGTCCGGCGCTGTGCGGGTGGTTCACCGCGGTGGTCGCGACCGGCGCCGCCGTCACGCCACTGCGCGATGCGGCGGGACGGGCCGGCGCCGCTGACGTGCGAGACGCTGTCATGGCCGCCGGCACGCCGGGTCGCGTGCTGCTGGCGTGGCGTTACCCGCGACCTCTCGCGTAGGCCACCACCCGCGCTACAGCCCGCGTCTGGCCCGCAGTCGCTCGCGCATCCGGGCGACGTCCTCGGGCAGCGTCGCGGTCACGGCGATCCGCGCGCCGGTGATCGGATGGGGAAACGACAGCGTCCACGCATGCAGCATCTGTCGCGGCGCCGCCGCGGCCGCCCGAACGGTGCCGTATACGCGATCGCCGAGCACTGCATGTCCCAGGTGCGACAGGTGCAGGCGAATCTGGTGCTGCCGTCCGGTGTCGAGCGTGAGCTCCACGAGCGCTGCAGATGTCCCGTACGGATGCCGCACGACGTAGTGCGTGACCGCCGGCAGCGCCTTCTCGCCGGCCACGGCGATGTGCCGGCGGCCGCGATCGTAGGCCTCGGCGATGGGCAGCTCGATGGTGCCGGCCGGCGGATCGGGCACGCCCTCGACGAGCGCCTGGTACTGGCGGGTGAAGGCGTGCTGGCCGAACAACGCGCGCCCGGCTTCGTGGGCCTCGCGCGTCAAGGCCACGGCGAGGGCGCCGGACGTATCGCGATCGAGCCGGTGCAACGTGCCCACGTAGCCGCCGGGACCGCGCCGCCGATCCATGTACTCACGCACCCGCGACAGCACGGTGTCGAGGCCGGCCGCGAGGTCCTCGTCGTCGGGGGGGATCGTCAGCAGGCCGGCGGGCTTGTCGAGCACGAGGACGTGCTCGTCTTCGTAGAGGCGCGTGAACCGGGACCGCGCCGGACGCTCGGCGCGCCGGTTCACGTCCAGGACCACGGCGGCTGACGGGCTGACGAGCGCGCCGGGATCGCGTTCGATCGCGCCGTTCACCGTCACCTGCCCCTTTTCGATGGCGGCGCGCACCTTCGTCCACGACAGGGCCGGATGCGCGGCCCGCAGGAGCTGGTCGAGCCGTGAACGCGTGGGACGGGACAGAGCAGCGGATCCTTTCGCGGCACTATAATTCAGCTTTCCCCGGAGGCCTGCCATGCCCGACGCATCCCTGTCGTCCATCTGCTACTACAACGGCCAGTGGGGCGAGGGCGCGGTGCCGCTGATGACGTCGGCCACCAACGCCGCGTGGCTCGCCAACGCCGTGTTCGACGGCGCCCGCGCGTTCGAAGGCGTGTCCCCCGATCTCGATCTGCACTGCCAGCGCGCCGTGCGCTCGGCGCAGGGCCTGCACATGAAGCCGCCGGTCACCGCGGAGCAGATCCTGTCGCTGGCGCTCGAAGGCATCCGCAAGTTCCCGGCCGACACGCCCCTCTACATCCGGCCGATGTTCTGGGCCGAGAGCGGCATGGTGCTGCCCGACCCCGACTCGACCCAGTTCGCGCTGGTTCTCACGAAGATGCCGTTGCCCGATCCGGCGAAGGGCTTCTCGTGCTGCCTGTCCACCTATCGCCGGCCGTCACCCGAGCAGGCGCCCACGCACGCCAAGGCCGCCTGCCTCTATCCGCTCGCCGGCCTGGCCCTGGCCGAGGCGAAGCAGCGCGGCTTCGACAACGCGGTGATGTGCGACCCCGTGGGCAACGTCGCCGAGCTCAGCGCGCAGAACATCATGATCGTGAAGGACGGCGTGGTGCACACGCCGATCCCGAACGGCACGTTCCTCAACGGCCTGACGCGGCAGCGCGTGATCGCCCTGCTCGTCGACGACGGCATCGAGGTCAACGAGCGCACGATCCGGCCGGCGGAGCTGCTCGAGGCCGACGAGATCTTCTCGACCGGCAACCACGCCAAGGTCGTGCCGTGCCTGCGCTACGAGTCGCGTACGCTCGAGGCCGGCCCGATCTACCGGCGGGCCCGCACGCTCTATTGGGCCTTCGCGCACAGCCGCGCCGCCGAGCCCGCCGCGGCCCGCGGCTAGGTCCGCGCCGGCCGTCGATGGCGCCCGAGTCCGACGGCCGCCGCCTCAGCGCGGGCGATCGTCTGCTGCAGTACGAAGTCCTCGAGCTGCTCGGCGCCGGCGGCATGGGCGAGGTCTATCGCGCCCGCGACGCCCGCCTCGGCCGCGAGGTGGCGCTGAAGGTGCTGCCGGCCCGCGTCGCCGACGACCCGGCGGTGCAGGCACGCTTCGAGCGCGAGGCCCGCGCCGTGGCGACGCTGTCGCACCCGGGCATCGTCACGATCTACGAGTTCGCACGCATGCCCGAGCTGCAGCTCGTGGTCATGGAGCTGCTGCGCGGCGAGACGCTGCGTGAACGGCTCGATCGCGAGCGCGTGCCGTGGACCGACGCCGTGGCGCTCACCGCCGACATGGCCGATGCGCTGGCCGTGGCTCACGCCGAGGGCATCGTGCACCGCGATCTCAAGCCGGAGAACGCGTTCCTCACGCGGAGTGGCGCGGTGAAGATTCTCGACTTCGGCCTCGCCACCGGCCGCCGCGTGGCGCAGGTGGGACAGATGACCGACGCCGTGTCGACGGCGGCCGGCGCCACCGTCATCGGCGGCTTCGCCGGCACGCTGGGGTACTGCGCGCCCGAACAGTTGCGCAGCGAGCCGGTGGACTGGCGGGCGGATCTCTTCGCGCTCGGCTGCGTCCTCTATGAGCTGCTCACCGGCCGCCGCGCGTTCGGCGGTGCGACGCCCGCCGACATCGCGGCCTCGGTGCTGGCGCGCGAGCCCGCGCCGCTGGCGGCGCTGGGCGCCGCGGTGCCCGCAGATCTCGACGCCCTGGTGTTCCATTGCCTGCGCAAGCAGCCGGAGGACCGGCCCGAGTCGGCGGCGCTGGTGGCCGCGGCCCTGCGCGACATCCGCCGCTCGGCCCTCAGCGCCTCCGAGGCCGGACGCAGCGTGGCTCGCGCCGTGGCGCCGGCGACGACGCACTTCGACCTGCTGGTCATCGGCAGCGGCCCGGCGGGGCAGCGCGGCGCCATCGCCGCCGCGAAGGCCGGGCGGCGCGTGGTGGTCGTGGACCGGCGGGCGATGCTGGGTGGAGCGTCGCTGCACAGGGGCACCGTCCCCAGCAAGACCCTGCGCGAGGTCGTGCTGCACCTGGCGGGACCGCCGCACGCCACCTACGGCCGCGACTTCGCCACTGGCGCCGATCCCACGGGCGCCGACCTTGGGTGGCGCATCCAGCAGGTCGTGGAACGCGAGCAGCACGTCGTGCGCGATCAGCTCGCGCGCAACGGCGTGGTCGTCGCCGACGGCACCGCGCGCTTCCTCGATCCGCATCGCGTCCTCGTCACCAACCCGCACCACGAGTACGCCCTCACCGCCGACCGCGTGCTGATCGCCAGCGGTTCCACCCCGGCGCGGTCGCCCGAGATCCCCATCGATGGCCAGCGGGTCTTCGACGCCGACGCCCTGCCGCACCTGCACCAGCTGCCGCGCGATCTCATCGTCGTCGGCGCCAGCGTGGTGGGCCTGGAGTTCGCGTCGATGATCACGGCCCTGCACCGCCGCGTGACCATCATCGACCAGCGGTCCGTGGTGCTGGAGTTCGCCGACGGCGAGATCGTCGAGGCGCTGGGCTACCAGTTGCGCCGCCGCGGCGCCACGTTCCGTCTCGGTGAACGCGTGATCTCCGTGCGGCGCGACGAACGCGACTACGTCGTGGCGCATCTCGACAGCGGCAA
>CADEDM010000226.1 GCA_902826065.1 uncultured Acidobacteriota bacterium
ATCCACCGCCGCGACACCCTGCGCGCCTCGAAGGTGATGCAGGACAAGGCGCTGAACGACCCGAAGATCAGCTTCATCTGGAACACCGAGGTCACCGACATCAAGGACCCGGCGAAGGGCGAAGTGACGGCGCTGGTGCTGAAGAACCTCGAGAGCGGCGCGACCAGCGAACTGGCCGTCGACGGCGTGTTCATCGCCATCGGCCACGTCCCGAACACGAAACTGGTGGCCGGCCAGATCGATCTCGACGCCACCGGCTACATCAAGACGCATCATGGCTCGCGCACGAACGTCCCCGGCGTCTTCGCGGCCGGCGACGTGCAGGATCACGTCTATCGCCAGGCCGTGACGGCCGCCGGATCGGGCTGCATGGCGGCGATCGACGCCGAGCGCTTCTTGAGCGGCGTCGGGCACTGACGACGCCGCGGTACGGATCCACCCGCTGACCCCAAGCCGCCGGTTACTGTACTGGCGTCAGTCGATCCATCCTCCGCCCAGCACCTCGTCGCGGTCGTAGAAGACGGCCGCCTGGCCGGGCGTGATGGCGGACTGCGGCGTGTCGAACTCGACCTCCGCGCGATCATCGTCGAGCGCGCGCACCCGCGCCGCGGCGGCCGTGTGTCGATGGCGGATCTGCACCGTCGCGCGCGTCCAGTCCTCGGGCGGCGCACCGGACACCCAATTGACCTGCGACGCGGCGAGCGTCGCGCGATCGAGGGCCTCGCGCGGACCCACGGTGACTTCCTGCCGGCCGGCATCGATGGCGACGACATAGAGCGGCACACCGGCCGACAGCCCCAGGCCCTTGCGCTGACCGACGGTGAAGCGATGCACGCCGCCGTGCGCGCCGAGGCGCTCGCCGGCGGCGTTCACGATCGCGCCGGTGGTCGCCAGCGCCGGCTGCTCGCGCTCGAGGAATCGCGCGTAGTCACCGTCGGGCACGAAGCAGATCTCCTGGCTGTCGGGCTTCATGGCTACCGCCAGGCCGAGCCGCGTGGCCTCGCGCCGCACGTCGTCCTTGGCCAGCTCGCCGATGGGGAAGTGCGCCTGGGCGAGCTGTGCCTGCGTGAGTGAGAACAGGAAGTAGCTCTGGTCCTTGGCCGCGTCGCGGCCGCGCCAGAGATGCCGTCGGCCGTCGGCGTCCTCGCTGACGCGCGCATAGTGCCCGGTCGCGAGTCGTGCCGCACCGAAGGCCTCGGCGCGCCCCAGCAACTCGCGGAACTTCACCTCGCTGTTGCAGTGCGCGCACGGAATCGGCGTCCGCCCGGCGGCGTACTCCTCGAGGAAGTTCGCCTGCACGTGGCGATGGAAGTGCGACTCGAAATTGACGATGTAGTGCGGGAACCCGAGGTGCGCCGCGACTTTCCGCGCGTCGTGCAGATCGTCGATGGTGCAGCACGAGCCGAAGCCCTGGCTGTTGTCGTAGAGCTGCATCGACACGCCGATCACCTCGTGACCGGCTTCGTGCAGCAGCCCGGCCGCGACCGACGAGTCCACGCCTCCCGACATCGCGACGACGATACGCATGTGCGTCAGGGTCTTCCCAGCCGCTACGCGCGTGCGGCCAGGCCGCGCAGCTTGGTCACCAGAGCGGGCAGCACGCTCACCACGTGATCGACCTCCTCTTCGGTGTTCGACGATCCGAGGCTGAAGCGCAGCGAGTTCAGCGTGCGATGGTGCGGGAAGCCCATGGCCTTCAGCACGTGCGATGGCTCCAGCGTGCCCGACGAGCACGCCGACCCCGACGACACCGCGACGCCTTCCAGATCGAGCGCGATGAGCAGCGACTCCGACTCCACGCGATCGATGCTGATGTTGGTGGTGTTCGGCACGCGTGCGCCGGTGCCGTTGACGGTGGTGCCGGGCACTTTCTCGAGCACGCCGCGCTCCAGACGATCGCGCAGCGCCGCGACGCGCGGCGCGATCTCCGCCATCGACTGGCGCGCGTAGTCCGCCGCCGCCCCCATGGCCGCGAGCCCGGCGACGTTCTCCGTGCCGGCGCGGCGGTTGCGTTCCTGGCGCCCACCCGTCGTCGACGGCACGAGGCGCACGCCGCGGCGGATCCACAGCGCGCCGGCGCCTTTCGGCCCACCGAACTTGTGCGCGGAGATCGACAGCAAGTCGACGCCGAGCGCGCGCACGTCGACCGGCAGCTTGCCGGCGGTCTGCACGGCGTCGGTGTGGAACAGCGCGCCGCGGGCCCGCGCCAGCGCCGCCAGGTCGGCCACCGGCTGCAGCGTGCCGATCTCGTTGTTGGCGTGCATGACCGACACGAGCGCCGTGTCGTCGGTGAGCGCGTCGGCCAGCACCTGTGGCTCGACGACGCCGGTCGCGCCGACCGGCAGGAACGTCACCTGCCAGCCGCGGCGCGCCAGGGCGCGGGCGGTCTGCAGCACGGCCTCGTGTTCGATGCTGGAGACGACCAGATGCCGTCGCCCGCTGGCCTCGAGGGCCTCGGCAGCGCCACGGACGGCGGCGTTGTCGCCGTCGGTGCCGCCGCCGGTGAACACGACCTCCGATGGCTCGGCGCCCAGCAGGCCGGCCACCGACGCGCGCGCGCCGTCCAGCACGGCCTTGGCCTGCTGGCCAAAGTGGTGCACGCTCGACGGATTGCCCCAGACCTCCGCGGCGACCCTACAGAGCCGGTCGACTGCGGGCGATACAAGGGGCGTCGTCGCGTTGTGGTCCAGATAGATCCGACGCACGACATATGGATCGTAGCACTCGCTCTAACCCTCAGCAACAAAAGGACTAGACACCTCTTTCGCGCGATGCCTATACTGGCGGGGCTTCAGCCCAGACCCCATCTCCCAGGTGAACACGGCGAGCAGCGCGGGCAGCGGTGTGCCCGTTATTAGGGGAGGTTTCATCAATGTGGAAGCGTGACGAGTCGCCCAAGCCGGCCACACCGGCGCCGGCACCCGCGCCAGCACCGACGCAGGCGCATACCCCAGCCGTCCCCGTGAGTGGCGGCGATTTCCGCCGCGAGACCGGGAGGGACAACGTGAACATCGGCAAGTCGGTATTCATCAAGGGCGAGCTGAGCGGCAGCGAAGATCTGACGATTGAAGGTCATGTCGAAGGCCGCATCGAACTCAAGGAAAACACGCTGACGATCGGGCCCAACGGCAAGATCCGCGCTGAGGTGTTCGCGAAGAGCGTCATAGTGCTCGGCGAAGTCACCGGCAACGTGACGGCGTCCGAGAAGGTCGACATCCGCGACAACGGCTCGGTCGACGGCGACGTCACGGCTCCGCGCGTGGCCATCGCCGAAGGCGCGCATTTCCGCGGCGCGATCGACATGCAGCGCGCCGGGCAGGGCACCAAGCCGAAGGCCGCGGCGGCACCCGCACCGGCACCCGCGGCGGCGGCGCCGACTCCGGCTCCCGCTCCCGCACCCGTCAAGGCTGGCGCGTAGCGCATTTCTCCCGAGGCGAGGCCGGCGTCCCCCCGGCCTCGCCAGGAGCGATCGGTGGCAGGCGGACTCAACGATCTGTTTTCACGACTGGGCGGCCGGCGCCCTGACGGCAGTGGTGCGCCCACGGCGTCGGCGATCCCGACCAACGGCGACCCGGTCTATCCCACGAAGGCCCTGCCGAAGTTCCTCGCCACGATGGCGGCCAAGCCGTCGCCGGCGCTGCTGGACCTCGGCCCGGTCGTCGGCGGCAACGTTTCCTTCTTCGGCGAAGAACTCGGCTGCCACATCCGCGTCGAGGACGTGATGGCCGACATCGAACGGCACACCGCGGCCGGCACGCTCGATCAACTGCCAGCGTTCTTCCGCACCCGCTTCAAGAGCGAGCCCGGCACCGTCGACGGCATCCTCTGCTGGGACGTGTTCGACTACCTCGAGAAAGAGGCGGCCGCGTCGCTGGCGACGGCGCTGACCAGGCTGCTCGGGTCTGAAGGCGCCCTGCTCGGCTTCTTCAGCACCGCGACCGATCCCGGCCGGGCGCACTACACGAAGTACATCGTCGTCGACCAGGGCAACCTGCGCTACCGGGCGTACTCGGGCACGCGGGTGCGGCAGCGCAGCCTGCAGAATCGCGACATCATCAAGCTGTTCGAGAGCCTCCGCGTGTCGGATTCGTTCCTGATGAAAACGAACATGCGCGAGATCATCTTCCGCAAGCCGGCCTACCTCGCCGGACTCTGACGCGGCGTCTCGCCGCCGTCCGCAATGGCCCGCCCGGTCATCGCCCTGCTCACCGATTTCGGGACGCGGGATCCGTACGTCGGCGCCATGAAGGGCGTGATCCTCGACGTCTGTCCAGAGGTGACGCTCGTCGACCTGTCGCACGACGTGCCGCCGCACGACGTCCGCGCCGGCGCACGGCTGCTCGCGGCGTGCGTGCCGTACTATCCGGCCGGCACCATCTTCGTGGCCGTGGTCGACCCCGGCGTCGGCTCGGCGCGCCGGGCGATTGCCGCCGAAGCGGGTGTCCACCGTTTCGTCGGCCCCGACAACGGCGTGCTGGGCGCGGTGTTCGACGCCGCACCGCCGAAGCGTCTCGTCGAACTCACCGATCGCCGATTCCAGCGTCCGACCCTGAGCCGCACCTTCGAGGGCCGCGATCGCTTTGCGCCGGTGGCCGCGCATCTCGCCCGCGGCGTGGCGCTGACGTCACTGGGCCGCGTCGTGCACGGCTACGAGCGCCTCGAGTGGCCCGCACCGCAGATCTCCGGTGAGGTCGCCGAGGGCGTCGTGGACGACGTCGACCGCTTCGGCAATCTGATCTCGAACCTTTCGCGCACGGCGATCGAGGCGCTCATCGCGAGCGGCCGGGTCGACGTGCATCTCGGCGATCACGTCGTGCCGCGACTGGTGGCCACCTATGCCGAGGCCGCCGCCGGCGAGGTGTGCGCGCTCTTCGGCAGCACCGATCGGCTCGAGATCGCGGTCAACGGCGGCAGCGCCGCCACGCACTTCGGCGCAGGGCCAGGCACCGCCGTGGCCGTGCGACGCCGCCGCGACGTGTGATACGATTGGCGGTCGCGCGCTAAGTCTTTGTGCTGCACGGGGTTGGCCCGTGCCCATGGCAGCGCCCGACACCACCACACCGACATGGAATCAGATCTCTCGCTCGAGTTCCTGCGCGTCGTCGAGCAGGCGGCCATCGCCTGCGCCCATACGATGGGCCAGGGCGATCGTCACGGGTCCGACCAGGCGGCGGTGGAAGCCATGCGCCGCGAACTCGACGGCGTGCCGATCGACGGCACGATCGTCATCGGCGAAGGCGAGCGCGACGAAGCGCCGATGCTCTACATCGGCGAGAAGGTGGGCCTGGCGGGGAAGCCCGAGGGCAAGGGCCGCGAGTTCGACAAGGTCGACATCGCCGTCGATCCGCTCGAGGGCACGAACCTGTGCGCGACCGGCGCCGCCAACGCGATCGCCGTGCTGGCCGCCTCCGACGAAGGCGGCCTGCTGCACGCCCCCGACCTCTACATGGAGAAGCTGGTGGTCGGGCCCAGCTCGAAGCACCACGTCAGTCTCGACGCGCCGGTGCGCGACAACCTGCGCGCCATCGCTCGCGCGCTCGGCCGCCAGGTGGACGAGCTCACCGTCGTCGTGCTCGACCGGCCCCGTCACGAGAAGCTGATTCATGACATCCGCGAGAGCGGCGCCCGCATTCGCCTGATCGGCGACGGTGACCTGTCGGCCGGCATTGCTGCGGCGGTGTCGGGCAGCGGCGTCCACGCCGTGATGGGCACCGGCGGCGCCCCCGAAGGCGTGCTCACCGCGGCCGCGATGCGCTGCCTCAACGGCGAGATCTTCGCGCGGCTGGTCGTGCGTAAGGCCGAGGACGAGGACCGCTGCCGCGCGATGGGCATCACCGACTTCAAGAAGATTTACCGCTCGGAAGATCTGGCGCGCGGCAAGCACATCATCTTCGCGGCGACCGGCGTCACCGACGGCAGCCTGCTGAAGGGCGTGCGGTTCTTCGGCGACGGCATCCGCCTCAGTTCGATCGTGATGCAGAACCTGCCGCACCGCATCCGCTTCATCGACAGCATCCAGGTCTACGCGGGCCCCTCGGTCCGCATCAGGTTCTAGGGCGGCCGAGAGCCGCACGGCGGACGATGCCTGGCGTCGTGGACGGCCCGCCCCCACCCGCTGCGCCGCCGGGCTTCAACAGCCGTCACAACGTGCTGGCCGCGGCCGGCGCCAACGGCATCGGCTTCGCGGGCTTCACGCTCGTCATGCCGTTCCTGCCCCTGTACATCCGTGAGCTCGGCGTCAGCGACGTCGGTGATATCGCGCTGTGGACCGGGCTGACGCTGGGCGCGACGCCGGCGGTGACCGCCATCAGCGCGCCGCTCTGGGGCCGGGTCGGCGATCGCTACGGCAGCAAGGTGCTGGTGTTGCGATCGCTCGGCGCGTTCGTGGTCACGAAAGCGGCGATGGGCCTGGTGACGGCGCCCTGGCAGCTCTTCGCGCTGCGGGCCTTGCTCGGCGTCTTCGCCGGCTACGGGGCGCTCACGGTGTCGATGGCCGCCGAGTCGGTGCCCCGCGATCGGATGGCGCAGGCGATCGGCACCGTGCAGGTGGCCCAGCGGCTCGGGCCGGCGGTCGGCCCGGTCGTCGGCGGGGCCCTGGCGCCGCTCGTCGGACTGCGCGGCACGTTCTTCGTGGCCGCCGCCTGCTACCTGACCTCGGTCCTGCTGATCCTCGCGTTCTACAAGGAGCCGCGCACGCGCCAGGCGCGCGCCGCCTCGCGCGGGCTGGTGGAGGTGGTGCGCGAACTGGCCGCCACGCCCGGTTTCTGGATCGTGTTCGTGACCATCCTCGGTCTGCAACTCGTGGATCGCAGCTTCGGGCCAATCCTGCCGCTCTACGTCGAGCGGCTCGTGCCCGCCGGCCAGGTGGCGTTCGTCTCCGGCGTGCTGTTCTCCGTGGCCGCGGTGTTCGCGGCGCTCGGGCACCGGGTGGCGGCGGGCCTGATGGCGCGGGCGAGCGCACGCACGTTGATCACCAGTGCCGCCCTCGTGACGGCTGCCGGGCTGCTGCTGCTCGTGCTCGTGCCGTCGATCGCGGCCTTCGCCGTCGCGTTGGCATGTGCGGGCGTGGCCATCGGCGTCGGCATGACGGCCGCGTTCACCACCGGCGGAGCGCTGCTGCCGGCCGACGCGCACGCCACTGGCTTCGGGCTGATGATGACGGCGTCGCTCATCGGCCTGGCGGCGAGCCCGATCATCGCCGGGCTGATCAGCGGCCCCGAGCTGGCGGTCGTCTTCGAGGCCGACATCGCGCTGCTGGTGCTGCTGGCGATCACGGTGAGGATGTCGATGACGGCGCGACGCGGCGAGCCCGGCCCGCCAGTGCACTAGCCCGCCCAGGCGTGCGCCACGGTGCGGCCGCCGCGACGCCCGCCGACGAGCCGAACCAGATCATCGATCCGCCATCGCCGACCGCGGACCAGCGGCGCGAAGCCCGTCCGCAGCCGGCCGAGGTTGCCGACGACGACCTGCTCATGGACGAGGTGCGCGGCCGAGCTCGTCGAGGCCCACGCCCTCGCGTAACACCGCGAACGGCACTGACGGCGAGTCCGATCGTGGCGGCCGCAGGCGATGGAAGAGCGCGACACCGGCGCGTGTCCGCGCAAACAGCCGACGCCGATCGGCCGCTGGGCCACGGCGCCACCGCCGCGCACCGCCGCCGGCGGCCAAGTGTGCCATGATACCCGGCAGGATCCTGCATCATGACGGAGCGACGGCTCGCCGCGATCGAACGCGCGGCGCTCGTCGGGCTGGTGACCGGCGCGGTGCGCCGGACGGACGCCGAACAATCCCTCGAAGAGCTCGCGGGCCTGGCCGACGCGGCCGGCGCCACCGTGGTGGTGCGCGCCCTGCAGGAACGCCCGACGCCCGATCCCGCGACGTTCATCGGCCGCGGCAAGGCCAAGGCCCTCGCCCTCGCCTGCGCCGAAGCGCGCGTCGACGTCGTGATCGTCGACAACGAGCTCACGCCGGCGCAGCTGCGTGAGCTGCAGGACGTCGTCGAGTGCAAGGTCGTCGACCGTACGCAACTCATCCTCGACATCTTCGCGAAGCGGGCGCGCACGCGTGAGGGCAAGCTGCAGG
>CADEDM010000227.1 GCA_902826065.1 uncultured Acidobacteriota bacterium
CGTACTTCGCCTTGCCCGTGACCTTGGCCACGAGGTCGGGCGTCGTGTAGTTCTTGCCGATGTACTTGAACTCGTTCGCCACGTTAGGCCCCCCGCGACAGTTCGGCGCCCTTCATCAGCGCGGTGAGAATCTTGTCGTAGTCCTGGCAGCGGCACAGGTTGCCCGAGACGCCGTGCGCGAGTTCCTGCCGCGTCGGGTTCGGGTTGGTCTTCAGGTAGCCCACCGTGGCCATCACGAAGCCGGGCATGCAGAACGCGCACTGGAAGCCCTGCTCGGCGACCACGCCGGCTTGCACCGGGTGCAGCGTGCCGTCGGGCGCCGCCAGGCCCTCGATGGTCTGCACCTTGCGGTTGCGCAGGGTGTGCGTGAGCATCGAGCACGCGTAGTGCGGAACGTCGTCGACCAGCACCGTGCAGGCGCCGCACTCGGCGCGGTCGCAGCCCAGCTTGGTGCCGGTGAGGCCCAGCTTGTAGCGCAACGTCGTCGCCAGCGTTTCCTGCTTCAGGACGTCCACGCGCCGGACCTGCCCGTTGACGGTGATGGAAATCAGCCGTTCTCCGGTGCCGGCCGGCTGTCCGGCCAGGTTGGTGCGGAACAGGTAGGCGCTCGTGGAAACCGCAGCGCCGGCCGCGATGACGCCCTTGATGAAGTCGCGCCGCGATGCGCCGCCGCGCGGGGTCTCAGGTGCGGTGTGGCCCATGTCCATGTCTGACATTGCGTGTCCTCGCAGTGACGTGTGAGGGGAGGTACCCCGATGTACCGCGGCGATATTAACAGGATTTCGTATAGCCCGAACGGGGTAGGTCGGGCCGGACGGCGTCCAATTCCTTGAACGGACGTTCTAGGCGTCAGCCCAGCCAGCCCGGGCGCCACGTCTCATCGAAAACCCGCATGAGATTCCCCCCGAGCAGCTTCTGGATGTCGCCGTCGGCCACGCCGTGGCGGCACAGGCACTCCACGAGCAGGGGCAGATCCTGGATGCCGTTGAAGTCGCCCGGCTGGCGGTTGTTGTTGTCGGGCGGCCGGGCGACCTGGTCGAACCGGTCGGTCACCGATCCGTAGGGGAGGGCGTCGGGATTACGCGCGTGGCGCGGGTAGGCGCCCATCGTGCCCATCGAGTCGGTGGAGATGCCGACGTGGTCGATCCCCACCAGCCCGACGGCATAGGCCACGCACCGCCACCAGTCGTCGAGGGTGGGCATGCCCGGGGTGCCCGGCCAGATCAGGGGGGCCCAGGTGGTGACGCACACCACGCCGCCGGACGCGGCCACGGCCCGCATCTGGTCGTCGTCGATGTTCCGCGGGTTGTCGATGACGGCCTTGGGGTTGGAGTGGGAGGTGATGAACGGCCGGGTGGCCACGGCGGCGGCGTCGAGGAACGTCCGCCGGCCCACGTGAGTCAGGTCGATGGTGATGCCGACGCGCTCCATCTCGCGCACCATCACCCGTCCGAGCTGGCTGAGCCCGCCGTCGTGCAGTTCCAGGCAGCCGTCGCCCAGCAGGTTCTTCTCGTTGTAGGTGAGCTGGCAGATGCGCAGCCCGAGTTGCTTCCAGACGAGCAGCATCGACGGGTCAGACCCGATGAACGTCGCGTCCTGCGACAACAGGACGTGCGCCAGCTTGCCCTCGGCCTTCGCGCGGCGAATAGCGTCCGGCGAGTCGCCCAGGCAGAACGTCGGCTCGTCGTGGATGACGCGCAGGAAGTCGCGCACGCGCGGAATCGTCTGCGTGCCGTCCTCGTTCGGCATCGGGATGGTGAGCCCCACGGCCGTGAGCCCGGCGCGGTCGGTGCGGTCCGTGCGCTGCAACAGGTACTGCACGCAGGGGTCGATGATGATCGAGTCGCGGTGCACACGCGCCGCGCGGTCGCTGATGGACATGCGGGCAAGAGGATAGCCCACTCGCATCGATCCGATGCCGCGTGATCTCGCGACGCCGGCGGCCAACAGGACCTCTGCTGGCGTCACCGCGTCCGTTTCATCTGCAGTCGAGTTCGTGTCAGCCGGCGCTCGTGGCGACGTCGGCCAGACGGCGGAACTGCCGGTCGAACTCGGCGGCGTCGACCTCCGTGGGCTCGAACGGCATGGGCATGCCGGGCGCGCGGTCGTCGAGATAGCGCGGCACGAGGTGCACGTGCAGGTGCGGCACCATGTTGCCGAGCAACTGGTAGTTCATGTGGCAGGGGCCGTAGGCCTGTTCGATCAGATGCGCCACCGTGTGGACGTCGGTCCAATACGACGCGGCCTCCGCGGCGCTCAGAGCCGTGAAGTCGGCGACGTGGCGATCGCGGAAGACGACGATGGTGTGGCCGCGGGCGATGGAATGGCGCTCCAGGTACGCGTTGCCGACGCGACCGACGTAGAACGGATCGCCGAACTCGTTGCGGCAGAACCAGCAGTTCTCGCCGCGCTTCCGGGCGTCCCAGTCCTCTGGCCAGGTGCGTGTCATGCGTCGGGTCCTCGCGTCGAGCCGAGAAGAGAGCATACGGCAGGTCCGGACGCCCAGACCGGGCCGGTGCGTCGAGCAGCGTCCCAGACGTCGGTTCCGGCCGAGGGCACTCGCGATTGGGATGCGCGACGGCCACCGACTTGCGCGACGATAGCGCCATGCGAGAGCCCAACGACGCCGTTCGGACCCACCTGGCGACGCTGCTGCACTGGGAAGACGCGCACGTCGGCTTCGAGAAGTCGCTGGCGGGACTGCCAGCGACGGCGCGCGGCACCCGGCCTCCTGGCTTCGAGCACTCCTGCTGGGAACTGCTCGAACACATCCGCATCGCCCAGGACGACATCCTCGACTTCTGCGTCAACGCGACGTACGAGCACACGATGGCGTGGCCGGCAGACTACTGGCCGCGCACGCCGGCGCCGCCCGACGACGCCGCGTGGGCGGCGAGCATCGCCTCCGTCGTGGCCTCGCGCAGGCGCTTCGAGACACTGGCCCGTGAGGTCGACGACCTCACCGTGCCCGTGCCGACCGGCAACACCGGGCAAACCTACCTGCGAGCCATCCTGCTCGCGGCCGATCACGTCGCGTATCACGTCGGGCAGATCGTGCAGGTCCGGAAGGCGCTCGGCGTCTGGGGCTAGAACGCCGCGCGCACGACACCGCCGTCGACGCGCAGCGCCGCACCGGTGATGCCCGACGCCAGCGGGCTGCAGACGAACGTCACGAGGTGCGCGATCTCATCGGGGGTCTCGAAGCGTTTGAGCAGCGACGTCGGCCGCACCGACCGGAAGAACTCGTCCTGGAACGTGTCGAACGACTGCCCGCCACTCACGTCGCGGACGAAGTCGACCACGCCTTCCGACGCCGTCGGCCCGGGCAACACGGCGTTCACGGTCACGCCGGTGCCGGCGCACGATTCCGCCAGGCCGCGCGAGATGGCCAGTTGCGCCGTCTTCGTCGTGCCGTAGTGGATCATCTCGACCGGGATCTGGATGCCGCTCTCGCTGCTGATGAAGACGATGCGGCCCCAGTCACTAGCCTTCATGCGGCCGACGTACGCGCGGCTCAGGCGCACGCCGCTCATCACGTTGACTTCGAAGAAGCGCTGCCAGTCGGCGTCGGTAATCTGCTCGAACGGCTTCGGCTCGAAGATGCCGAGGTTGTTGACGAGGATCTCGACGTCGGGGAACTGCGCCACCAGGCGGGCGGCGTCAGCCGCGGTGCTCAGGTCGCCGGCGAACGGCTCGACCTGGGCCGAGGGGACGTCGGCGCGAATGCGGCGCGTGGCGTCGTCGACCGACGCGGTGGTGCGGCCGTTGATGATCACGCGCGCGCCTTCGCGCGCGAGCGACCGGGCAATGGCGAAGCCGATGCCCTTGGTGGACGCGGTGACGAGAGCGAGGCGGCCGTCGAGTTGGAGATTCATGGGATGTGCCGTGGGATGCGCGTCGTTCGCGAAGCGTTTCAGGCGACCGCGTGTAACACCCGCGTATATAGTGGTCGACGCGCCGGCCTGCCCCCGGGCCGCGACGCGTGGGAGGCCACCGTATGTGCAACGCCCTGCGCGCCCGCCTGGCGACGTGTCTCGTCGTCTGGGGGCTCATCTGGAATCCCTCCGCGGCCCTGGCCCAGACGGGCGCGGCCAGCGTCACCGGACTCGTCGTCGACGAGACTGGCGGCGCGTTGCCCGGAGTGCTCGTCACGGCCACCAACACGGCCACCGGCGTTGGCTATACGGCGATCACCAACGACGCCGGTCTCTACACCATCGCCGCGCTGAACGTCGGCGGCTACGAGGTGAAGGCCGAACTCGCCGGGTTCCGCACCACGTCGCGCCCGGGCGTCACGCTCGAGGCGCGTCAGGTCGCGCGACTCGACTTCCGGATGACTGTCGGCGCCGTCGCGGAGACGCTGACCGTGACGGCGGACGCGCCCATCCTCCAGACCGAGAGCGCCACCGTGGGCGAGGTCGTGTCGGGCACGACCGTGCAGACCTTGCCGCTCAACGGCCGCAATGTGGGCCAGTTCACGCTGCTCCTACCCGGCACGACCACCTACAACCCGCGCGGCTTCACCAACATCGGGTCGGTCAACATGAACCGGCCGTTCGTGAACGGCAATCGCGAGCAGACCAACAACTTCACCATCGACGGGCTCGACGTGAACGAGACCATCGACAACCGCGTGGCCTACCAGCTCATCCCGGATGCCGTCGCCGAGATGGTCGTCGAGACCAACAACTACGCGGCCGATACCGGCAACGTCGGGGGCGCGGCGGTGGGGATGATCACCAAGTCGGGCACCAACGCCATCCGCGGCAACGTCTTCGAGTTCTATCGCAATAGCGGGATGGACGCGAACACCTGGGAGAACAACCGCTCCGGCGCGGCGAAGCAGGAGCGCCGTCAGGACATCTACGGTGGCACGCTGGGCGGGGCGATTCGCCGCGACCGGCTGTTCGTCTTCGGCGACTACCAGGGCTCGCGGCAGGACGCGCCGGGCTTCGGCACGGCGTCGGTGGCGCCCGAGTCGTGGCGTCGGGGCGACTTCTCGAGCGTCGCGACGGTCATCCGCGATCCCCGGACCGGATTGCCGTTCCCGGGCAACCAGGTGCCCGTCGATCGCATCAGCCCGGTCGCGCGCGCCTTGCTGAGCGACCTCGCGAACTACCCGTTGCCCAATCGAACGGTGGCCGGCGTGCAGGGCAACTACGTCGGTGAGACGCTGCTCAAGATTCGCGCCCACCAGGGCGACGTGCGCCTCGACTGGAACGCGTCCGACGCCGACAAGGCCTTTCTGCGCGCCTCGTTCGCCACCTACGAGGACGCGCGCGATCGGAACGCGTTGCCCCTCATCTTCGCGCCGCGGAACGACCAGCCGTTCTGGACTGTCGGCGCCAACTGGAACCGCCTGTTCGGCAATGCGATTGTCAACGAACTCCTCGTCGGCTTCAGCCACACCACCGTCATCTCCGAGACCTACGACTGGTCCGGGCTCGGCGCCGGCAACGCCAAGTACGGCATCGCCGGCGGGCAACCGATCGACGGCCTGAGCGAGATCGGCTGGGGCAGCGGTCTCACGACGCCGGGCCTGCTGGCGGCCGACACCGACACGCTCGCCACCACGTTCCAGATCAACGAGCGCCTGACGTGGCTGAAGGGCCGGCAGTCGTTCAAGTTCGGCGGACAGTGGCTGCGCTACGACCAGCAACGCTTCTACGCCGGTAACAACGGCCTGCTCGGCTACATCCGCTACAACGGCACGTTCACGAACTTCGCCTTCGCCGACTTCCTGCTCGATCACGTGTCGAGCAAGGGACGCGGCGGCGGCGATCCGAACGACCCATGGACCCACCTCCAGGATCGCTTCGGGCTCTTCGTCCAGGACGACATCCGCCTGCGCCAGAACGTCACGCTCAACGTCGGACTGCGCTGGGCCTACACCTCGCCGCTCGTCGAGCAGGACGACCGCCAGTCGAACTTCGACCTGGTGACCGGTCTGCAGCGCTTCGCCAGTGACGGCAGCATCGAGGACCGTGCCCTCTACAAGCCGTACTACAAGGGCTTCGAGCCGCGCCTCGGCCTGGCGTGGACGGTCAGCGACCGCTTCGTGGCACGGGGCGGGTACGGCATCTCGCAGTTCATGGAAGGCACCGGCGCCAATCTGCGGCTGCCGCTGAATCCGCCCTTCTTCTTCGAGTCGGGCGTGAACTACGACACCACGACGGGCGCCGGCAGTGCGGCGAGCGGTTTTGCGGGACTGATTCCCGGGACCACGCCCTCCGGCAACGTGCGTGCCTACGACCCCAACCTGCGGCCGCAGTTCTCGCAGCAGTGGAACGTGTTCGGCGAGTACCAGCTCACCAACTCGATGTCGGCGCAACTGGGCTACGTGGGCCATCACGCCGAGCACCTGGTCACGCCCGTGGAAGGCAACCAGGCGCTGCCCGGCGTCGGCGACGCCTCGACCTGGGCCCCGCGGAACAATCGCCGGCCGCTGTTCGGGCCGCAACCGCTCATCACCACGATCGCCACGACCGCGGCGCGCGGTGGCAGCCGCTATCACTCACTCCAAGCCAGCGTGCGGCAGCGCAGTTCGCGCGGCCTCGAGTACCTGGCGTCGTACACGCTGGGCAAGGTCCGCACCAACAATCGTGGCTTCTACGGCGTGTTCGGTGGCACCGGGCTGCAGGGCGTGACCAGTGCCACCGAGGGCGCCTACTGGCAGAACACCTACGACGCGGAGGCCGAGTGGGGCCCGGCGTTCCACGACGTGCGCCACAACGTGACCGTATCCGGATCGTGGCAGCTGCCGGTGGGACGCGGCCGCCGCTGGGGTGCGAACTGGAACGGGGCCACCGACGCGCTGCTCGGCGGCTGGCAGCTCGGTGGCATCGTGCAGGCGCGGAGCGGCCTGCCCATCACCGTCATCGACGGCCGCGCCCGTTCGTTGCAGGGCGACCGGGGGTCGGAGCGGCCGAACTGCGTCGGTGACTGGAAGCCGAGCGACCAGTCGCTCACGCGGTGGTTGGACATCAACGCCTTCGCGGCTGTACCGATGGGTACGTTCGGCGACTGCCCGGTGGGCGTGGCGCGGGCGCCGGGCTACAAGAACGTCGATTTCGTGGTCGCGAAGCGCGTCAGCCTCGGCGGCGAAGGCATCCGCTACGGCGAGCTCCGCGTCGAGGCCTTCAACGTCTTCAACATCCCGAGCTTCGGGCCGCCGGCCCGCGATATCTCGGCACCGAACACCTTCGGCCAGATCACCAGCACCGTAAGCTCGCCACGCGTGGTGGAGCTGGTGTTCAAGGTGTACTTCTAGGGGCTGGGGGCTGGGGGCTGGGGCGCGACGGGGCTCGCCCGCCATCACGGCTGTCACACTGACACGCTGAGGGACGACGCATGAACCGGGAAACGAGTCGGTGGGTGAGTGTGGCGGCGTTGGCGATGGCGGCCGGGCTGGTCGTCTCGGCGCAGCAGCAGCCGCCGGTGCGCAGCGGGCCGGATCCCGAGCCGCCGACGCGCGGCGCCGCGCCGCCGTCGGCGTTGCGGCCGCTCGTGGCCGGGCCCAACGGTGGCGTGTCGACGGGACATCCGCTCGTGACGTCCGCCGCACTCGAAGTGCTGCTGAAGGGCGGCAACGCCTTCGATGCCGGCGCGGCGTCGATGCTGGTCGGCGGCGTCGTCGAGCAGGACCTCTACAGCCTCGGCGGCGAAGGGCTGGTGCTGGTCTATCCCGTCGGCGAGAAGAAGGTCACGAGCATCAACGGCCAGGGCTGGGCGCCGAAGGCCGTGGACGTGGACTGGTACCTCTCGCGCAGCAAGACCGTGGAGGGCGCGGGACTCGATCCCGCGGTGGTGCCCGGCACGTTGCACGCCGCGCTCACGGTGCTCGAGAAGTGGGGCACGCAGAGCTTCGAAACCGTGGCGGCGCGCGCCATCGAGTACGCGCGCGACGGCTTCCCGATTCGCCAGAGCACCGTGGACACGATCCGCCGCCAGCGCGAGTTCATGCGTACGTGGCCGGGCAACGAACGCACGTGGCTCAAGCCCGACGGCTCGTTCTAC
>CADEDM010000228.1 GCA_902826065.1 uncultured Acidobacteriota bacterium
CGCCAGCTCCGCGGCCAGCCAGTCGCCCACCACGCGCCAGTCGCGCAGGTCGGGCGCCGCCGACAGCAGCGCCCACGCCACGCTCTGGGCGTCGGCCAGGATCTGCCGCCGGTAGTCGCCCGGCAGACCGGCCGTGCACTGCCGCAGGTCACTCAGCGCGCCGCCGGCGTCGCCCGCCGCGAGCCGCGCCAGCGCCACCCGGCTCGCCTGCACCGGGTTGCGCGAGGCGTCGAGTCGCTGCCCGGCGAGATACGCCGCGAGCGCGCCCTGATAGCGCCCCTGCAGAAACAGTGTATGTCCCAGATTGTAGTGCCCGAAGGCCAGCCCCGGCGTGAGCGCGATGGCCTGACGGAACGCGGCCTCGGACTCGGCGAGGCGACCCAACTCGCGCAGCACCACCCCGACGTTGTTGTGAGCCTGTGCGTTGCCGGGGTCGGCCGCGAGAGCCCGGCCGAACGCCGCCAACGCCTCGTCGGTGCGATCGAGCTCGCCGAGGGCGGCGCCCCAGTTCGCCGCCGCGCCGGCAAACGCCGGCAGGGCCATCGCCGCGACACCGAACGCCTCGGCGGCGGCCGCCAGGTCATCGCGACGCAGCCAGTACTTGCCGTGCTCGAAGGCGGCAGCGGGCCAGGCCGGTACGAGCGCGCGGGCCTCGCCCAGCAGCGCGCCGGCGTTGTCGAGGTCGTTGGCCTCGAGGCAGGCGCTCGCCATGGCCACGAGATGTGCCGGCGTGCGTGCCGCATCCAGCGCGGCCCCGGCCAGCGCCAGGCGCGTCGCCGGATCTCCGGCGCGGAATGCGGCAGGGAAGCCGTCGGGCGCCAGTGCCGTCACCGGGGCGTCATCCGACGGCGCGTCGATCCACAGCGCATCGCGCCACGCGCCGAGACCAGCGGGCGCGTCGTCGGCGTGGTGCGCCAGCACGGCCGGGTCGACGGTGGCGACGAGTCGACGCCCGGGCGCCCGTTGCAAACGCGCGGTCCAGACGGCGAGCAGGTAGGCCGGCTGCGTCGTGACCAGCCTGGTCGCATTCGTCTGCGTGTTGACGAACGCCTCGTGCAGATCGGGCGCCCACGCCACCCAGGGCGCGTCGCCCGCCTCGCCGTCGGCGGCCCCGTGATCCAGCTCGAAGGGCCAGTGGGCCGTCGGTGTCGTGGCGAGGCAGGCGGCCGCAGGAGAGGCGAGCGCGCACGACGCCAGCACGCGCCGCCCGAGGTCACGGGCGGCGTCGCCGCGGCCGCGGACGATCACCAGGGAGGCGGCCGGGAGGTCGGGCCACGGCGCGGGCATCGGGCCCGACGCGGTGAGGAAGGCGGAGAGGGTCACAACGGCCGGCGGCACCTGTTGTAGCACACGCCACGCACCGCTCCGGCCAGGGTGACAGACCCAGAACAACCGAGACAACGTCAGACACCGCGTCGCGGTCCGCCCTTCGTATAATCCAGCCAGCTCACTCGTACGCCGAGTGGATCGCCGCCAGCGCCGGCGCGAGTCCCGACGGAGCACCATCGAGGACCTCGCCATGAGCTCGACCGCCGGCCCCGCCGATCAGGCCACCCGCCGCACGTTCCTCGCTCGCGCCGTCACCGCCATCCAGGGCCTGATGGGCGCCATCGTGGCCGCCGTCGTCGGCGGCGCGACGCTCGCGCCCAGCTTCGCCGGCGCCCGCCGCTCGTGGCAGCGCGCCGCGGCCGTCAGCGACGTCGATGCCGACGTGCCGACGCCGATCACGCTGCGCCTGATCCGCCAGGACGGTTATCGCCAGGTCGTCGACCGCCGCGTCGTCTACGTGCAGAAGGAAGGCGCCAACGGCGTGCGCGTGCTCGACTCGACCTGCACCCATCTCGGCTGTCGGACGCGCTACGACGAGGCGCTGAAGCGCTTCCTGTGCCCCTGCCATGGCGGCGTCTACGACCTCGACGGCTCGGTGCTCGACGGCCCGCCGCCCGCGCCGCTGCGCCGCCTCGATGCGCGCATCGACGGCGGCGACGTCGTCGTGCGCGTCTAGGAGGCCGCGCCATGTGGACCGCGCTGCTCGACTGGCTCGACGCCCGCACCGGCTACCGGACCCTGCGCTCGCACGCCCTCGATGAGCCGTTGCCGCCGGGCACCGGCTGGGCGTTCACGACCGGCAGCGTCGTGGCCCTGCTCATCGGTTGTCAGGTGCTGACCGGCATCGGCCTGGCGATGTACTACGTGCCGTCGCCGTCCCTGGCCTACGACAGCCTGCGCTACCTGATGAGCGAGGTGCCCCTCGGCGCGCTGATGCGCGGCCTGCACTTCTGGGGCGCGAGCTTCGTCGTCGTTGCCGCGGTGATCCACCTGCTGCGCGTGTTCCTCTCCGGCGCCTACAAGGCGCCCCGTGAACTGACGTGGATCACGGGCCTCGTGCTGCTGCTCGTGATCCTCGGGTTCTCGCTGAGCGGCTACCTGCTGCCGTGGGATCAGAAGGCCTACTGGGCGACGACCGTGACGATCAGCGTCGCGGAGAGCACGCCCGTGGTCGGTGGTCTCCTCGCCAACGTGCTGCGCGGCGGCTCGGAGCTCGGCTCGCTGACGCTGGGCCGCTGGTTCGCGGCTCATGTCTTCCTGCTCCCCCTGGCGCTGCTCGTGTTCGTCGTGGCGCACGTCGCGCTGATGCGCAAGCACGGCATCTCGGGCCCGATCGCGCCGGTGTCCGGCGCCCCGATCCCGTTCTACCCGTTCCACGTCATCAAGGACACGCTGATGATGGCGGCGGTGTTCGCGGCGCTGTTCACCGCGGCGCTGATGTTCCCGGCGCACCTCGACGAGATCGCCAATCCCGCCGACGCCAACTACGTGCCGCGGCCCGAGTGGTATTTCCTGTCGCTGTTCCAGTTGCTCAAGTACTTCCCCGGACCGCTCGAGGTCGTCGCGACCCAGGTGGTGCCCGGCCTGGTCGTCGGCGGCCTGTTCGCGCTGCCCTTCCTCGATCGTGGCCACAGCCGTCATCCCTGGGCGCCGTCGCGCCGGGTGTTCACGGTGGCGATGGGCGTCCTGGGCATGAGCGTGGTGCTGCTCACGACGCTGGGGCTGCGCGACGCGCCCGTGCGCTTCGACCCCAACACGTGGGGGCCGCAGTCGGTGGCGGGGTTCCTCACTGCCGAAGGCGAGGGCAACGCCTGCGTCAGGTGCCACGTGGACGGCGGCCCGGCGTCGCCGGTGCGCACCACGCGCATCGGCCGTGACGAGGGCTGGATCACCTTCCACCTGTCCGACCCGACGGCGATCGCGCCCGGAGCGCGGCCGGTCGATCCGAATCTCGATCCGATGCTCGACGGCGACGCCACGCGCGCGGTGCTCGCCTACCTGCGGCGGATGCGGGCCGGCGCCACCCCGCCGGTCGTGGCGCCCGAGACCGCAATGGTCGTGCGCACCATCGGCACGCGGTGCATGGCGTGCCATCGCCTCGACGGCGATGGCGGCGACACCGGGCCCGATCTGAGCCACATCGGCGCCCGTCGTGACGCGGCCGCTATCCACCGCATCGTCAACGACCCGAACGACGAGTACGGCGACTCGGTGATGCCGATCTACGGGACGCGACTCACCGCCGCGGAGATCGCCGCGATCGCCGACTACCTCGCGGCGCGGAAATAGGGCTCAGAACTGCGGCGGCGCCGGGGCGGCTTTCGGCGTGGTCTCACCCTGGTGACAGGTGTAGCAGGTGACCCGTCCCAGCGTCGACTCGCCCTCGGCCGGCACGTAGGCGGCAAACGCCTTCTTGTTCAGGGCCTTGGTCATCTCGATCATCCGCCGGGCGACGCCCTTGCGCGGGTTGTCCTCGCTGGCGAAGTTGCCGCGGGTGTGGCAGCCGCCGCAGCTCACGCCCAGCGCCTGCACGAAGTGCCGCATCTCGGTTTCGAACTGCGGCACGGTCAGGCCGGTCAGCACCGTGATCGTCGGGCCTTCGGCGATGGCGGGCTGCGGCGGTGCCGTCTGCGCCGAGACGTGGACGGCGCTCGATGCCATCGCAGCGACGAGCATCGCGACCACGGCGCGCGCCAGTGGAGCAGTCATCATTCGTCCCCCGTGCCGCCCGTCTTCGGCGTGGCGGCGCCCTGATGGCAGGTGTAGCAGGTGACGCGGCCGAAGCGCGACGCGCCCGCTGCGGGCGCCGGCTGATTCGGGAAGTACTCGGCGTTCAGCGACACCGTGAGGTCGATCATCCGCCGCGCCGTCTGCTTGGTGCGCTTCTCGTCGCTCGGGAAGTTACCCTGCACGTGGCAGTGCTCGCACTTGACGCCGAGGGCCTCGGACATCAGCCGCATCTCGGCCCGGACCTCGTCGCCCGACCAGCCCTTGAGCGTCCGGATGTTCTCGAGCGGCCGCGCCGGCCGCGGCTGGGCCAGCGTGGGCGAGGCCGGGCCACTCATGAAGAGCAGCAGTGCCGCGGCGGCCGGCGCGATGCGAACCATCGGGAACGTGGTCACTTCGTCTCGCCCCAGATGACCTCGGCGTCGGCCTTCACGCGCGCCGGCTGCGGCGCATTGTAGCCGGCGTACTTCGCCGGCGTCGTCCAGCTCGCCACGACGTCCTCGACGGTCTTGCCGCCGTGCTTCGCCGTCTGCACCGCGGTGACGAAGTCGCGGATGTACTCCGAGTACGTCTTCACGTCGGCGGGAGTCATCGTGGTGGCGTTGTGGCCGTTGATGATCGTGGTGACGCCACTCACCGCGGCGGCTTTCGCCAGCGTCTCGGCGAACGCCACGCCGCTGCCGCCGTTGTTCTTGTCCATGATCGGCAGGTCGCGTGTCGGGAACGTGTCGCCGACGTGCATGATGCCCAGCGCAGGGAAGACGACGTAGGTGTCCCCCCCGGTGTGGGCGCGACCGAAGTAGTGCAGGTCGATGCGGTCGGCGCCGCTGTTCAGGGTCAGCGTGTCGCGGAACGTGCGGCTCGGCATGCCGCGGCCACCGTGCTCCTTGAAGATATTCGGCTGCGGTCCGCTTTGCAGCGCGTACACGGGATTGGCTTCGGCCATGAAGCGCTTCGTGTTCTCGTGCGCCACGACCTCGACCGAGGCCGGGAACTCGACCTGGCCGTTGGTGTGGTCGTAGTGGGTATGGGTGTTGATGACCATCGTGACCGGCTTGTCGGTCACGGTCCTGACGGCGTCGAGGAGCGGCTGACCCCAGCCTGGCAGCTTGGTGTCGACGAGCACCGCGCCCTTCGCGGTCAGGAACAGCGCCGTGTTGCCGCCGCCGCCCTTCAGCACGTAGAGCGTGTCGCGCACCTTGTCGACGGTCACGACCTTCGGCGCCGCTGGCGACGGCCCCTGCGCCGCGGCCACCGTCAGTGTCGTCAGCCCGGCCGCGGCGACCGCCGCCAGCCCCCTCATCCGTCGAGTCATGTGCCCCTCCGGCCTCAGGCCAGCCCCGTCTTCAGCACTCCGCGCATCGCGTCGACGAACGTGTCGACTTCCTGGAGCGGCGTGTAGATGTTCGGCGTCACCCGCAGCGCCCGGTACGACATCGCCGCGTCGTCCGGGTTGTCGTGGCCGATCGACGTGATGACGATGCGGTGCTTGTCCCACAGATGATCGACCAGCTTGCGGCTGTCGATGCCGTCGATCGACACGCACGCGAGGCCCCACGTCTGGCCCTCGGCGAGATTCGAGTGAATCTTGATCCGCTTCTCGGTGCGAAGGGCGTTGGCCCAACGCAGCGTCAGGTAGCGCAGGCGCGCCGCCTTGCGCTCGATGCCGATCGCCTGCTGGAAAGCGATGGCCTCGTTGATCGCCGCCTTCGGTCCGACGGGCTGTGTGCCGACTTCCTCGAACTTGCGGATGTCGGTGTCCCTCGTCGCCGGCGCGGCCTGGAGCGGCCACGTCGGCGCGATCCGGTCGCGGCGCACGTAAAGCAGGCCGGTGCCCATCGGCGCCAGCAGCCACTTGTGCAGTGACACCCCGTAGTAGTCCATGCCGAGCTCGCTCAGCTTGTACGGGAAGTGGCCACCGGCATGCGCGCCGTCGACGATCGTCAGGATGCCGCGGGCCCGCGCGATGTCCGACAACTGCCGCACCGGGAACAGCTGACCCGACTGGTTGGTGATATGGCAGAAGTGCATCACCTTGGTCTGCGGCGTGATGGCGCGGGTGAGACGGCTGATCAGATCCTCGCCGGTGGTCGGGGCAGGGAAGTCGACCTTGGTCAGCTTGATCTTGTCGCGTCGCACGCGCTGATCCCAGGTCGTGATCATGCGGCCGTAGTCCTGCTCGGTCGTGAGCACCTCGTCGCCGGGCTTGAGATCGATGCCGTTCTGCGCGATCTGCAGCGACTCGCTCGAATTGCGGGTGATGGCGATCTCTTCGGGATCGGCGCCGAACTCTTCGGCCAGGCGCCGCCGCACCGTCTCGAGGTTCCGCTCGGTCATGCCGCGGTGATAGACCGGCGACTGGTTGCCCCAGTCGTCGTAGCGCTTCCACGCCTCGCGTACCACGGTTGGGCAGGGGCACGAGTTGCCGTTGTTCAGGTTGATGATGGTGCGGTCGAGGGTGAAGGCGAACTGGATCTCGCGCCAGTAGTCCTCGTCGCCCGCGACCTGGGCCGGCGTCCGGCCGCCAGCCGCCGCCTGCGCCGTCGCCGCGGCGACCTCGTCGATGCCGAAGCGCGCGGTGGCGAATGCGGCGCCGGCGGCGCCTCCGGTCAGGCGAAGGAACGAGCGGCGGTTGTGCATGACGAGGCCTCCGCCGGGGAGTATATAGGCGCGCCCGACCCGGGAGCCCGTTCGGCGCGCGGTGCCGGGGTGTGCAGTTCCGTGAGGGCGCTGCCGCGGGCCGAGGTCCTCGGTCGACGCCGGCCGCCGCGAGGGCGGTCGGCGGCAGGGCCCTTGCGCTCGTGTCGCGGATTTGTATATGCTCGTAAGGTTCTCGTGGTCCTAGGACACCCTATCTAGGACCGTCCGCTCCTCGAGGTCTCGCCGCGGCACGTTCGGGCAGCCTTGATTCGGAGCGCCGTGACGCCATCAGTCGCGCACCCGGCCAACGGGGCGTGGAGCGTCCGCCGGCGCCGCAGAAGCAGACAGTCGGGGTCATTCGCGCGTCGGGTGCCAAGCCTCACGGCTTTCAGGCCCGGCGCCACACAGGCGGCGTCGCCATGCGCGCTGCCGTCTGTCGTGAGGTAGTAGCAGTCACGCCCGTGCGCAAGCCGGGCGGCGGCGGCGTGAGCCGTCGCGGGGGCGCGGACCCGACGAACACGCGCATGTGGAGAGATCGTGCCGACGATCAGCCAATTGGTTCGCAAGGGCCGCGACGCGGTGAAGTGGAAGACGAAGAGCCCGGCCCTGCAGGAGAGCCCGCAGAAGCGCGGCGTCTGCGTGCGCGTGTTCACGCAGACCCCGAAGAAGCCGAACTCGGCGCTGCGGAAGGTCGCGCGCGTCCGCCTCACCAACAAGATCGAGGTCACCACGTACATCCCTGGCGTGGGCCACAACCTCCAGGAGCACTCGCTGGTCCTGATCCGCGGCGGCCGCGTGAAGGACCTGCCGGGCGTGCGCTACCACGTGGTGCGCGGCACCCTCGACGCCGTCGGCGTGCAGGGCCGCAAGCAGGGACGCTCGAAGTACGGCGCCAAGCGCCCGAAGCAGTAGGACGACGCCATGCCCCGCAGACGAGAAATCCCGAAGCGTGAACTCCCGGCCGACGGCGTGTACGGCAGCCCGCTGGTCACGAAGTTCATCAACTGCATGATGAGCGACGGCAAGCAGTCGACGGCGATGAGCATCGTCTACGGCAGCTTCGACATCGTGAAGGAGAAGTCGGGCGACGACCCGCTCAAGATCTTCAAGAAGGCCCTCGACAACGTGAAGCCCTCGCTCGAGGTCAAGTCGCGGCGCGTCGGCGGCTCGAACTACCAGGTGCCGATCGAGGTCAACCCGAATCGCCGCC
>CADEDM010000229.1 GCA_902826065.1 uncultured Acidobacteriota bacterium
GCGTCGTGAAGATCTCGCCGCCGGGCAGGTTGCCCCACTTGTCGGGGCTGATGAGACCGCTGGTCTTCAGCCACTTGTAGTCGGGATTCAGCGTGGCCGTGAAGTCGCTGCCGGCCGGCGTCGTGGCCCGCACCTGGCGCGCCACGCGCACCATCTCGATCACCGTCTGGCTGAGGCGATCGACCCTCAGGTAGTCGGCGCGCATGCCCTCGCACATGATCTGCGGCGTGATGTTCACCATGTGCGCATGGCGCATCCGCCGCCGGTTCACGATGCTGGTCAGCTCCATGCGCGACTTCAGCTCGTTGGGCTGCACCTGCACCGCGAAGATCGACACCTGGCTCAGTTCCATGTCGGCGGCGATCGACGGCGGCAGCGCCTCGAGCGGCCGCGGCGCCTCGTCTTCGAGCACGAACGCCTGGTAGGGCGCGCCCACGCCCTCGATCTCCTGCGCCAGGCTGGCGGCAATCGCTTCGCAGGCACGATCGGTCACCACGGTGACGCGCTCGTGCGGCTGGATGTTGAGACACACGCGCACCGCGTTGCGCGCGCCCGGCGTCAGTTCCGGATCGAAACTCCTCGTCAGCACTCCCGGCACTCCCAGTCCGGCCCTGTCCGACGCGGCCGGCCCGGCAATTATTCCATGCGGCTGCCGCCGGTGGGGGCGGCGTCTCAGGGGATGCGCCGGCCGGTCAGGCCCGTGCCCTCCAGCCGATCGCCGGCGACGACCGCGGCCAGCGACTCGTCGCCGGCCGTGAGCGTGAGCGCCGTGCCGCGCAGGCGGCCCTGCACGCGCTGCGACTGGCCGTCGCGGGTCAGGGTGCCCAGCACCACCTGGTAGCTCTGCGTGAGGTCCAGCACGCCGCGCGACGTCTCCCAGCGTCCGGCGACCCGCGCCGGCACGATGTACAGCAACGCCGTGCACCAGCTCGTGCACTCCTCGCCGAGCTGCGACTGCTCGTCGGCGTCCCACTCGGGGATCGCGAACGTGTTCATCACCAGGCGCGACCCGGGCGCCAGCCCCATGAAGGTGTCGCGCAGCTTCTCGAGATTCGCCGGCAGGAGGAACAGCGCCATGACCGTGGCCTTCGAGATGTCGGCCGAGAACATGTCGCCCTCGACGAACGTGGCGCGCGCGCCGACGCCGGCCTCGTCTGCGAGCGTGCGCGACAGTGCCACCATGTCGGGGTTGAACTCGACGCCGATGGCGCGGGCGCCGCGCCTGGCCGCGGCGATGATGTTGCGCCCGTCGCCGGACCCGAGGTCCATGACGAGGTCGGCAGCCGTGACCTTCGCCATGTCGAGCATGCGTTCCACGAGCGCCGGCGGCGTGGGCACCCACACCACGTCCTTGCCGCCCTGGCCGACCTGCGGTTCGTAGGGTTTCTGGGGAGTGGTCTGCGCGGCCGCCGCCGACGCGCATAGCGTCAGCAGCACGGCCGTACAGAGAACACGGCCGAACGACGGGACCGGATACCGGCCCGGCCGTCCGGCCGCGAGCTCATCCGAGTGGACGCGATCCGCGGTCGTCATGACCGCGGATCATGCCACGTCTGATCGCCGGTGTCGTTACGGCACCGTGATGGTCTGCACCGCCGTCGGCGCGCTGGAGCTGCACGCGTTGACGGCGCTGACGCTGAGGTTGTAGGTGCCCGGCGGCACCGGCACCGAGAGCGAGGTGGTCATCCCCATCGGCACGCTGGCGTTGACCACCGTGCCC
This sequence comes from uncultured Acidobacteriota bacterium, assembly GCA_902826065.1. Classification (GTDB taxonomy): domain Bacteria; phylum Acidobacteriota; class Vicinamibacteria; order Vicinamibacterales; family UBA2999; genus CADEFD01. The sequence goes on from CADEDM010000229.1 coordinate 1,721, forward strand.
GTGGCGTGGAGGGTGTAGCCGGTCGCGGCAGGGCCGGACGCCGGCGACTCCCACAGGATGGTGAGCGTTGAGCCGACGGCAAACGCCAGGAAGCGCGTCGGCGGCTGCGGCGCCCCGGTGCAGCCGCTGGGGAAGTTCAGCGTCACCGGGTTCGACGCCGGTCCGCTGCCGCCCGCGTTCGTGCTGCGCACCCGGAAGGTGTAGCTGCCCGCCGGCACGGTCGGGAACGTGAACGACTCGCCGGGGCCGAGGGGCAGAGTGCCCGAGATCGTCCCGCTGACGTCGAGCAGCGCGCCGGTCGACGCGCCGCCGCCGAACGTGTTCCGCCACGTCAGCGCGAGCGTCGATCCGTTGACGAGGCCGGTCAGGTTCGCCGGGGCCGACGGCGCCGCCGGCACGTTGACGATCAGCGGCACCTCGTTCGACGCGGCACTGACGTTCGCGCCCGACAGCGCCTTGACGCGCACGTAGAACGCGCCGTCGGGGACGTCGAGGATCAGGATCGGCACCGGCCCGAGCGGCAGGCTCGCCAGCACCTGGCCGGGGGCGACGCCGCCCTCGAAGATGAAGCCGGTCGGTGCCGGACCCACGGCCGGCGGCGTCCAGCGGAACACGGCCCGGTTCCCGATCACCGACGCGACGTAGAAGCCGGTCGGCGGCTGGATTGTGGCGATGGGATTGACCGTGATCGACACCGTGGCCGGTGCGCTCAACTGCCCGCCCGCCTGCGCCCGGTACGTGAAGCTGTCGGGTCCCGAGTAGCCTGTCGTCGGCGTGTAGGTGAAGCCGCCGTTAGCCGCCAGGGTCACGCTGCCGTGCGACGGCGTCGTCGCGAAGGCGGCGCTCAGCGGGCCGAGCCCGTTGGCGGCGTCGTTGCCGAGCACCCCGGGCGCCGGCACGATGAGCGGCGTGTTGAACGCGGTGCTGAACGCGTCGTTCGCCGCCGAGGGCACCGTGCCGTCGTCGTTGACGATCGTGCCGACACCCTGCGCGTCGCCGATGACGCCGTTGACCGGCGTGGTCAGGTTGACGAAGAAGTTCTCCGGCGACTCCACCGTGACGTCTCCATTGACCGTCACGTTCACGACCTGCGACGTCGTGCCCGGCGGGAAAGTGAGTGTCGCGCCCGAGGTGCCGCCGTAATCGCCCGCCGACGCGGTGGTGGCCATCAGCAGCGAGAAGCTCGTCAGCGAGCCGACGTCGGTCGTCGCGTCGTCCATGACGTAGAGACTCCATGTGCCATTCGGCATGGTGCCGTTGAACGCCGACAGTGCCGAGGTGTAGGGGCCGGCCGGCGCCGGCCCGTTCATCACGTCGGCATCCGGGCCAGCCTCGTTGGTGGGCGCGTAGGTGCCGGCCACGAGCTGGTTCGCCGGCGGCGCGGGCGCGCCGTCCTCGAACGTGATCGTGAGGTTGGAGACATCGCCGGTCTCGCCGAGATCCGACATGAACATCGCTTTCTGGCCACCGGGCCCCACCAGCAGGAAGTCGAGGTCGTCGGGATAGGTGTGCGTCAGGCCGTTCAGCCGTACGGACAGCCTCGTGATGGTGCCGCTCAGGCCGGCCAGGTTTATCGTGGCCGGATACTGCGAGGCGGGACCGTTGGTGCCGCTGGCCGGCAGGGCGATGAGGCCGCCCGGCGACGTGCCCACCAGCACCGGCGTCGACGAGGTGGCCGTGCCATTGGCCGTCGAATAGACGACACTCGACGTGCCGTTCGTCGGATTGGCCAGCGTCACGGTGAACGCGAAGTTCGTCGTGCCGGCATTGCCTTCGGCGAGGGTGACGTCGTTCACCGAAAACGTCGGGAGCGGATCGCCCGGTCGCAGGTAGCTCTCCGTCACCCGCGTCGTGCCGCCGCCACCGATGCCGACGTTCTCGATCGTGGCGAAGACGCCCAGGCCGCGCGTGGCGAACCCGGCCCAGAGGTCGGCGATGTCGGCCGGCGTCGCGCCGCTGGCGTTGGCCGCGGCGAAGATCGAGTCGCGGGCGCTGATGAACGTCGGCCCGATGGCGTCGAGCTTCATCCCATCGGTCACGTACTGCAGGATGCGCTGGTTGCCGACGGCGTGACCGAGGCGATTGATGAAGCGGGCGCGGACCTCGAGCAGCATCATCGCCCAGATCTGTCCGGCCTCGTGCAACTGGTCGCGTGGCTGCGTGATGAGCGCGGGGTTCGGGGCGAACGCACCATCGGTCAGGTCGGCCTTCGTCTGGTCGATGTCGGCGAAGGTCATCGGGTTGTGCGGCTTGTCGTTGGCGCCGAGGTTGGTCTTCACGGCGTAGGGGAAGCGGCGGATGCCGTAGTAGTAGCTCTGGAAGCCGGGCGCGAGTTCGTCGGTCGCCCATCCCCCCAGCGTGTAGATTGCGTTGACGTCCTCGGACGCGTCCGAAAGCAAGGCGCGGGCGTAGAAGTCCGACCAGCCCTCGCCCAGGCCGCCAGCCATGTTGCCGCTGAGGCCGGAGGCGTTGGCGTGCAGGCGCTGCGACAGGCCGTGGGTCAGCTCGTGGACCATCACGTCGGCGTCGAGGCCGCCGCCGTGATCGGGCGTGGGGCCCGTCCAGAGGTACATCTGCATGCGCGGCCGCGCGCCATCCGCAGGGGTGTTGAAGTTGGCGTTGTTGGTGCCCGAGCTGTCCTGCGTCTCGGCGCTGATGCGATCGTTGCCCGCACCCTGACCGGTGAAGTTGGAGTGCTGGAAGTTGCGCGCCGCCTCGGTGAAGCCGAGCCGGTAGGTCAGGTCGTGGTAGCGATTGACCCAGTAGAACATGTTGATGACCTCACCGCGCTGGTACTCAGCATTGAGCGAGTCGGTGTACGGGCCCGCGCTGCCGGAGTGCGGGGTGTAGGTCGCGTTGAAGACGCGGTTGGGCGATCCGGTGACCGGCGCGTCGACCCCATTGGTGAGGTCGCGGTCGATGCCGGCCTCGACGTTGTTGCCGTCGGTGACGTTGGCGCCGTCGGTGATCCAGCCGTTGTTGTTGAACGAGTTAGAGCCTTCGTTGCCGATGATCACCTCGGCGACGCGCGGCACCAACAGCGCGTTGAAGCCGTCGCCGGGCAGCGCGGTCGACGGTGAGGCCGGCGCCGGGCTGTCGCTCGGGTAGAAGTTGTAGGTCGCGCTCTGCGTCTGGAAGTCGGTGAGGTTCTTTCTGAACAGCACCGAGCCGGTCTCGGCGTCGACGACGATCATGAAGGCGAGGGGATTGCCGGCGACCTCGGCCACCCACGCAAGGCGAGCGACGCCTGCAGCGAGCGGGTAGTAGACCAGCCACGCGCGCGGCTCGTCGGCGAGGGCGCCGCGCTCGAAGACGACCCGGCCGTCACGCTGCTCCTTCTCCACCAGCCCAGTGCCGGCCGGCAACTGCACGCTGGCGGCCGCGATCCCGACGGCGTCCGCGGCGCTGAGCGACGGTGTCGTCGGCAGGGCGCCGGTCAAGCCCGTGGCCAGCAGACCGCTGGTGCGGGCCAGATCGCCCTTCGCCGTGAAGGCGCCGCGCAGATAGCCCTGGAACACCGGAATGCCGTTCACGCGCTGCTCGAGTTCCACCCAGGCCAGATTCCCGGCCGGGTTCATCTCGTCGGCGACGACCACGAGAGCGTCGGCCTGGTCGGCCGAGATCCCGTACGCCGGCGCGTGGCCGCGCACGAACGCCCGCAACGTGGCGACGCGATCCCCCGATGCCGGGGCGAGCATCGGCGTGCCGGGCATCGCGCTGACGACCTCGGCGGCGCCAAGCCGCCCGATGCTGACGTCGATGCCTGGCAGTTCGTCGCGCAGCGACAGGCGCGCGGCGCCGCCACTGGCCAGCAGGTCGGCCGCCGCGGGCGGCGGCGTGACCAATGCGGCCATGTAGGCCGCGACGCCGGCGTTCTCGGCCAGCCGAGGATCCTGCTTGTAGTCGCGGATGTCGAAGTTCGGGTACGGATCCGACGGCGACGTCGCCGACGGCGCCAGCGGCTGCTGACGGCCTTGCGGCGCGACGACCGCGAGACACGCGACTACCAGCGCCAACAGCACTCGACCGGTGCGTGAGAACGGGACACTTCGACGGGACATCGATCCTCCTGGAGCTAACAACCGTGCGCGCACGCCACGCAGCACGAACCAACAGCCGTAGTCGGGGCGGGCACAGACCTTTGCGCGCGTGCCGCGGTATCTCTGCCGTTGGCGAACGACGCTGCCGAACGGCGAACGCGCGCGTGCCTCACGCCTTCAGGTAGCGCCGACGGCAGCAGATCCCGCTCAAACTGCGTGGGAAGGCGAACCGCGCCGGCGTGCGGGCGGTGGCCGATGTGAGGGGGCACGCCTCTGCCTGAGGCAAAGGCGCGGCCACGAATTACGAGTGCGGACGGAGTCGGGCGTCAGAGACCGGCGCGCGTCTCTTCCGCCATGTACTGCACGACGCTGCGCAGGTCGCCGTTCGATCGCTCGAACGCCTTCAGCTGGCGATCGGCGCCGGTGCCGTGCTCCAGGATCCACCGGATGTGGGCGATCTCACGCTCGCTGCCCAGCGCCTTCGCGGCCTCGCCGACGATGTCCAGGTACTCGCCGATCAGCTGTTGTTCGGGCGCTTCGGTCTCGCGGCCGAAGTCGATGAGCGCGCCGTCGATGCCGTAGCGCGACGCCCGCCACTTGTTCTCCATGATCAGCGCGCGGCTGTAGGTGCGCCACGAGCGGTTGCCCGAGTGCTGCATCCACAGCATGTAGACCGTGGCCTGGATCAGCGCGGCGATCGCCAGCGTCTCGTCGACGCGCATCGGCAGATCGCAGATCCGCACCTCGATGGTCGGGAAGAACGGATGCGGCCGCACGTCCCACCAGATCTTCTTGGCGTTGTCGATGCAGTTGGTCTTGATCAGCAGGTTGACGAAGCGCTCGTAGTCGGCCCAGCTCGCGAACTCGTCGGGGATGTTGGTGCGCGGAAACTTGTCGAAGACCTTGCAGCGGTACGACTTCAGGCCGGTGTTCATGCCCAGCCAGAACGGCGAGTTGGTCGACAGCGCCAGCAGGTGCGGCAGGAAGTAGCGCACCTGGTTCATCAGGTGGATGGCGGTCTCGCGGTCCTCGATGCCGACGTGCACGTGCAGCCCGAAGATCAGATTCGAGCGGGCCACGAGCTGCATGTCCTCGACCACCTGGAGGTAGCGCTCATCGGGCGAGATGTCCTGCACCCGCCAGTCGGCGAACGGATGCGTGGCCCCGGCCACCAGCTCCAGCCCGTTCTGCTTCGCGAGCCCCACCATCTGCCGGCGCAGCGTCACCAGGTCTTCGCGGGCCTCGGCCATGTCCTTGCAGACGCCGGTGCCCACCTCCACCACCGCCTGGTGCATCTCCGACTTGACCTTCTCTTTCATGACCCGCTTGCCCTGGGCCATGAGCTCGGTCTGGATGTGCGAGCGCAGATCGAACGTGACCGGGTCGACGGTCTGGTATTCCTCTTCGATGCCGATCGAAAAGGTCGGCCGCGTCATTTCCGGCCTTCGAGCATCGACGACCAGCGGTAGGCCGGCTTCTGCGGCGGGGCCTGCGCCTTCTTCACGGCGAGATTGGCCACGGCGTCGACGATCCACGAGAAGTTGGTGGCGCCGACCGAGTGCGGATCGGCGTCGGGCGCCGGGTTCATGAAGTCGATGGCGTACGGCACCCCGTCCTCCACGGCGAACTCCACCGTGTTGAGGTCGTAGCCGAGCGCCCGGCACAGCGTGAGCGCGTCCTTCTTCACCCGCGCGATCAGCGCCGGCGGATACGCGGGCGGCTGCTTGATGTAGCGCTCGTGGAACGGCGCCTTCGGGTCGTAGGGCATGACGTGCACTTCTTCCTGCCCGACCACGTAGCAGCGGAAGTACTCGGTGAACTTCACGGCCTTCTGCAGGGTCATGCACAGCGTGCGCGTCTGGTCGTAGGCCTGGAAGAACTCCTCGCGCGACTTGATGTGGAAGACGTCGCGCCAGCCGCCGCCGTCGAATGGCTTGAGGAAGGCGGGGAACCCGATGTAGGCGAACACCTCGTCCCAGTTCAACGGGTAGACGAGGTTGCGCATCGACTTGTCGGTCGTGCCCGCCGGATGTTCCTTGTGCGGCAGCACGACCGTGGGCGGCACCGCGACGCCGAGGCGATGGGCGAGCGCGTAGTTGAAGAACTTGTCGTCGGCGCTCGACCAGAACGGGTTGCTGATGACGT
>CADEDM010000230.1 GCA_902826065.1 uncultured Acidobacteriota bacterium
AGGTCGCCGATCTTCTTCGGGTCCTGGTTGGGCACGAGGCGCATGCTCACCTTGGCCATGGCCACCGCCGGGATCACCGTCTTCGCCCCGTCGCCCGTGAAGCCGCCGAGCAGGCCGTTGACCTCGAAGGTCGGCCGCGCCCACACGCGCTCGAGCGTCGAGTAGCCGGTCTCACCGAACAGCTTCGGCGCGCCGAGGTCCATCCGGTAGCGCTTCTCGTTGAACGGCAGCTTGGCGAACTCGGCGCGTTCTTCGTCGCGCAGCGCCACGACATCGTCGTAGAAGCCCGGGATCTTGATGCGCCCGCTCTTGTCCTTCATCTGCGCCAGCGCCTGGGCCAGCGCCATGGCCGGATTCACGACGGCGCCACCGAACGAGCCGGAATGCAGGTCGGACTTGGTGCCGCGGACGTCGATCTGGAAGTACGCCAGGCCGCGCAGGCCGTAGCAGATCGATGGCACGCCGCGGTCGAACATCGGCGAGTCGCTGATGACGACGACGTCGGCGGCGAGCATCGCCTTGTTGGCCTTGATGAAGTCGTCGAGGTTGGCGCTGCCCACCTCCTCTTCGCCTTCGAGTACCACCTTGATGTTCACCGGCAGCGAGCCGGTCTGCGACAGGTGCGCCTCGATGGCCTTCAGGTGCATGAAGACCTGGCCCTTGTCGTCGACCGAGCCGCGCGCGTAGAGCTCGCCGTCGCGCACGGTCGCCTCGAACGGCGGCGACGTCCACAGCTCCACCGGATCGACCGGCTGCACGTCGTAGTGCCCGTAGAACAGGATGGTCGGCGCACCGGCGGCGCCCAGCCACTCGGCGTAGACCACCGGGTGCCCCGGGGTCTCGACCAGGCGGGCGCCCTGCATCCCGATCCGCGTCAACTCCGCGGCGGTCCACTCGGCACAGCGCCGCACGTCGTCCTTGTGCGCCGGCAGCGCCGAGATGCTGGGAATGGCGAGGAAGTCCTTGAGCTGCTCGACGTAGCGATCGCGGTTGACGTTGATGTAGTCGAAGATCTTGTCCATGGTCGTCTCGCCGCCGTGCGAATGCGGCGGGCATCCCGTCACTGTACCACCGCGGCGAGGCCGCCGATCAGGCCGGGCGCCAGCGCCCGCCGTCGTGCACGACGCGCGCGTCGTCGGCGAGCTTCAGCAGGTGCGCGAGCACGCTTTCGTGCGCCATCGGCACGAGCGCAGGCTCGAGCGTCGGGTAGAGACGCGCGGCAATCCCCGCCGCTGTCGTCTCGCCGTCGGCGAGCGCCTCGAGCACCTGCACCTCGCGCATCTGGCGGTGCCTGACGTACGAGGCGATCAGCGCCAGCGGGTCGTCGATGACCGGCCCGTGCGCCGGCAGCGCCCTGACCGGGTCGAGCGCGGCCACGCGTCCGAGCGACGCGAGGTAGGCGGTGAGCGACCCGCCCGCCGACGCCGGGATGACCACGGTGCTGCCCTTCACGAGCAGATCGCTCGTGAACACCGTCCGCGTGTCCGCGTGCCACAGCGCCACGTGGTCCGGGGCATGGCCCGGCGTGTGGATCACCTGCAGCGGTCCCTCGTCGGTCGCGATGATCTGCCCGTCGGCCAGCGGCGCCCACGGCGCGGCATAGCGCGCGTCGCGATCCGGCCACGGCCATTTCAGGAACTGCGCCGCCGGCGAGCGCTCGACCAGCGCCGGCGCGCCGGCGATGTGATCGCTGTGGGCGTGAGTCACGACGACGACGGCTGGTCCCTCTGGCGCCTCGGCGGCGATGGCATCGAGGTGCGCAGCGACGCCCACACCGGCATCCACGAGCACCGGCGCGGGTCCGGGAATCAGGTAGGTCCAATTGCCGGATCCGGTCATCGGACCTGGATTGCCGGCATGGAGCGGCGTCACGCGCACGCGACGAGCCTCCGCGGCCAGTCCGCCCGACCGGGCGGCGTCACACGCCTCACGTGCCGCCGTAGCCGATCGTGACGTGGCCGCCCTTCACGATCACGGGCACGCGCCGCTGTCCGTTCGAGAACTCGAGCATGCGGGCCAGGCCGACAGGGTCGCGCTTCACGTTGACGTAGGTGACCTTGTTCGTCGCCTCGTAGGCCTCGAGTGCCGCCTGCGTGTACGGGCAGGTGTCCTTCCCGAAGACCAGGATCTCGTCGATCGCGACGCCGTCGATGGGCACGGATCGATCGTAGCTCAAGCGGCGGCGCGCTCGGCGGCCGTCAGCTTGAACGACAGCAGCAGGTAGTAGATCGGGAATACCAGCGCCAGCCACGGCCACGGGCCATCCGTGGCGGGCAGGCGCCAGATCACCATCGACAGCAGCACGGCCCACGTCGCTCCGAGCACGATCGTGGCGGCGCGCCAGGTGTTCGTGCGCGACGGGTAGACGTAGCGAATCGGCACGAATACCAGCACGACCAGCGCGCCCAGGATGGCGGCGTTCACGGCGGGCGCCAGGTTCCACACCACGAGGTAGACGCAGGCGATGTTCCAGTACGACGGAAAGCCCGTGAAGAAGTAGTCGGTCGTGGCGACCTTGGCGTCGGCGCGACTGAAGCCGTAGCCGCTCGACACGAGCATCGCCACGGCCAGCGGCACGGCCACGCTGTCCGGCACCAGCCGCGCCTTGACGACGATGAGCGCCGGCACGAACACGTAGGTCAGGAAGTCGACCAGGTTGTCGAGGGTGGCGCCGTCGAACCACGGCAGGCGCTCCTTCACGCGCACGGCGCGAGCCAGCACGCCGTCGGTGGCGTCGATGGCGGTGGCGACCACGAGCCACAGGAACGTCCCCCGCAGGTCGCCGGCGTCGAGCGCCAGCACCGCGCCCAACGCCGTGCCGGCGCCGAGGGCCGTGTACAGGTGCGCGATCCACGCCATCACGCGAGGTCCCTTACCGCCTGGAGGCGTCGCGCCTGGACAACCACGCGAACACGGCGCGGACGAACCGCGTGTTGTTGGTCGACGGCCACTCGAGGCCGGTGGCGCCGCCGCCGGCCTGCGCGTCGTTCGTGATCACGTGCGAGTCGCCGATCACCACCACCCGGCCGCGGCCGCGCTCGAACGCCACGGCCATCGTCAGGCCGCCGACTGGATGGCCGGTCGTGGGCGGATCCCCGGGCCGCGCCACCTCGGTGGCCGACGGACTCAGTCGCAACAGGGACACCGCGCCGTCGCCGGCCTCCAGCGCCTGGCCGGTGAACGCGACCACGAAGTTGACCGGTGGCAGCCCGGCGATGCCGTCGACGATCGGATGCTCGCCGATGAGCCCGTTCTCGCGGGAGAACGTCAGCCACGACGGACTGGGGCCTTCGGAATGCCCGACGTCGACCACGGCGCGGCCGCGCAAGGTCACTCCCAGTCGGGCGGCCAGCCCGACACTGCCCCGGGCAAACGGGGCCTCGTCCACCGCCAGCAGCAGCGAGCCCCCGTTCTCGACCCACTGCGCGGTCGTCTCGATCTCCTGGGACAGCAGGGCGTCGTCGTCGAACATCGGCAGATTGCCGAGCCGCACGGCGTCGGCAGCGCGGCGCAACACGCCGGGGACGCCGAGCGGGTTGACGATGACCGCGACCTTCGCGTCGACCAGCGTCTCGGCTCGAGCGGCGTTCGCCCCGGGCAGCACCAGATAGCCGTCAGCGGCGAGGAGCTGGGCCAACGAGACGAGCCGGCTCCGGCCGGTGCCGTAGTTCCAATGCGCGTCGTCGAGAAGCACCGGCGGGCCATCGGCCCGCCAGGTGGGCGGATCGACCCGGCCGGTGAAGTCCGGCCCGGCCGTGCCGGCGGCCCAGCGAGCCGCACCGGCGCCGGCGGCGATCACGACCGCCAGGACGCCGAGCGTCCGCAGGGTGCGCATCACGTCGAGCCTCAGTCGTCGTTGTCGCGGGCGTGGTAGCGCGCGTATTCGTCGAGGTAGGTCAGCGACGCCATCGACCCCATGCGGTCGAGGAACAGCACGCCGTCGAGGTGGTCGGTCTCGTGCTGGATCACACGCGCCGGGAAGTCCTCGGCCTCGATTTCGACGCCGCGGCCATCCCGATCGAGCGCCTTGACCACGATCTTGTGCGCCCGCGGCACGCGGCCACGAATCTCGGGAATGCTGAGGCAGCCTTCCCACCCCTCGACCACCTGCTTGTCGAGCGGCGTGATCACGGGATTGATGATCACGCTGGCCTCGGCGTCGTCGCCGCTGTCGAGCATGGCCACGAACACACGCAGGCCCTCGTGCACCTGCGGACCGGCGAGCCCGACGCCGTTGTACTCGTGCATGGTGGCGATCATGTCGTCGAGCAGCTTCTGGAACCGCGGGTCGCGGATCTCGGAGCGCTCGAGCGGCCGGGCCTTCTGCCGCAGCACCGGGTGGCCCATGCGCGACACCTTGAGGATCGACATTCCGCAAGTACAACAGACTGCCGCGGCTGTGTCCACCCGGCGGCGGCCGCGAACGGTGTAGACTTCCGGCCGGTTTCGCTGTTCGTCGTGGAGGCCCCCGTGAGAAGACTCGTGCGTCAGTTGGGATGTGTCGTCGTGCTGCTCGTCGCCGGACTCGGAAGTGCCGGAGCGCAGGTCTACCCGAATGCGAAGACGGGTGGCAACTACATGCACAACTACTACTTCGCCCCGGCGGCCAGCAGCACGCCGTGGTGGCCGTCGTGGGCGCCCGACGGCAAGCGGATCGCCTTCGCCATGGACGGCTCGATCTGGACCATCGAGGTGGGCAGCACGGTGGCGCGCGAGCTGGTGTTCTCGGCCAGGGAATACCTGTCGATGCCCGAGTACTCGCCCGACGGCAAGTGGCTCGCCTACACCGCCGATGACGACGCGAAGAGCATCAACCTGCGGCTCCTCAACGTCGCCACCGGCCAGTCGACGGACCTCACCACGGGTTCCTTCGTGAACCACGAGCCGGCTTGGTCGCCCGACGGCCGACGCCTCGCCTACGTCTCCACCGCCCCGAACGGCTACTTCAACGTCTTCGTGATGGACGTCGTCGACGGCAAGCCCGGCAAGTCGGTGCAGATCACCACCGACAACAGCTTCGGCCGCGACCGGCTCTACTTCGGTGACGTCGACGTCCACATCTCGCCGTCGTGGTCCCCCGACGGCCGCGAGCTGCTGCTGGTCTCGAACCGCGGCATCCCGCTGGGCTCGGGCGGCATCTGGCGGGTGCCGGTCGAGGCCAACGTCATGGCGACGCCGCGCGCCAGGATGATCCACAAGGAAGAGACGCTCTACCGCACGCGTCCGAGCTGGTCGCCCGACGGCAAGCGCATGGTCTACGCCTCGCACCTCGGCGGGCAGTACACCGAGCTGTTCGTGCTGCCGACGGTGGGCGGCGAGCCCTACAAGATGACCTTTGGCGAGCACGACAACTTCCTGCCGCGCTGGTCGCCCGACGGTGAATGGATCGCCTACATCTCGAACGAAGAGGGCCTGCCGCAGCTGGCGTTGATGAAGTCGTGGGGCGGCGGCCGCCAGATCGTCCACATCACCGAGCGGCGCTACGCACGGCCGATGGGCACGCTGTCGGTGCGGATCGTGGACGACGCCACCGGACAGCCGACCGGCGCCCGTGTGTACCAGACGGCCGCCGACGGCAAGCCGTACACGCCTCCCGATTCGTACGAACGGCTGGCGACGCTGAACCGCCACCTGTTCCACACGCCGGGCACGTACGTGACGCACGCGCCGGCGGGCCCGTTCAAGATCGAAGTCGCGAAGGGCTTCGAATACGACATCAACACCACGACCGTCGACGTCAAGCCCGGCGGCACGCACGACGTCACCATCCGCCTGAAGCGCATGGTCGACTTCGCGGCCCGCGGCTGGAAGTCGGGCAGCAACCACGTCCACATGAACTACGCCGGCAACCTGCACAACACGCCGGACAACATGCTGATGATGGCGCGCGGCGAGGACATGGCGATGACCAGCCTGCAGATCGCCAACAAGGACAACCGCATCCTCGACTACCAGCACTACACGCCGGGCCAGTCGCTGCATCCGCTCTCGGGCAACGGCTACGTGATGCACGTCGGCCAGGAATACCGGCCGCCGTTCTACGGGCACATCTCGCTCTTCAACCTGAAGGAGCACCTGATCTCGCCGTTCGTCACCGGCTACGAAGGCACCGGCATCGGCAGCCTCTACCCGTCGAACACCGACATCTTCCGCTACGCCAGGGAGCAGGGTGGCATCGGCGCCTACGTGCATCCGTTCAACGGCGACGCCGATCCGCTCCAGGGCTCGCTGGGCACCGCCAAGGGCTTCCCGGTGGACGTCGCACTGGGGGCGTTGAGCTATCACGAGCTGTGGTCGCAGAGCGCCGGCGACGCCGTGCTGACGGTCTGGTACCACACGCTCAACAACGGGTTCCGCGTGCCGGTGACCGGCGGCGAGGACTCGATCTCGAGCCTGCACCGCGTGGAGCTGGTCGGCGTCTCGCGTGGCTACTTCCAGCTCGGCGACCAGCCGCTGACGTGGGAGTCGTGGATGAAGGCGCTGCTGGCCGGCCGCGGCTTCGTCACGAACGGGCCGCTGCTCGAGTTCAGCGCCAACGGCGCCGGCATGGGCGAGGAAGTGACGCTGGCAGCCGGTGGCGGGAAGGTGACGTTCCAGGGGACGCTGCACTCGATCGTCGGCCTCGAGCGATTCGAGCTGGTCTCGAACGGCAAGGTCGTCCACACGGTGGCGCTCACCGGCGACAAGCGCGCGGCCACCTTCGAGCTGCCGCTCGAGATCAAGGAGAGTGGCTGGTACTCGCTGCGCGCGATCGGCCGTCCGCTGACGTTCCCCGTCGAGAACACGCGGCCGATGGCGGTGACCAACCCCATCTACGTGACCGTGGGCACGCAGCCGATTCGCAGCCAGGCGTCGGCCGACTACTTCGTGCGCTGGATCGACAAGCTCACGGCGATGGCCGACAAGGATCCCGGCTGGCGCAGCGACAAGGAGAAGGCCCACGTGCTCGGCCAGTTCAAGGAAGCGCGCGACATCTATCTGGCGCGCGGCAAGGAGGCCGCGTCGGCCGGACGCCAGTGAGCCAGTTCCGCTTCTGCCCCGTCTGCGCGGCGCCACTCGAGCCGCGCGTGCTGAAGACCGGCGAGCCGATGCGGCTCGTCTGCACCGGTCCGACGTGCGGGTTCGTGTTCTACCTCGACCCGAAGCTCGCCGTCGGCACCATCGTCCGTATGCCCGACGGCGGCATCGTGCTGGCGCGCCGGGCCATCGAGCCCGGCTTCGGCCAGTGGGTGTTCCCGGGAGGCTACGTCGATCGCGGTGAAGAGGTGCGACTGGCGGCCCTGCGTGAGGCGCGGGAAGAGGCCGGCATCGAGATCGCGATCGACGGCCTCGTCGGCATCTACTCGTATCCGGGCACGGCCGCCGTGATCATCGTCTACAGCGCGGCGTGGGCGGGTGGCGTGCTCACGATGGACGACGAGAGCTCGGAGATCCGGACCTTCGCCCCCGACGCGCTGCCGTGGGACGAGATGGCGTTCCCCAGCACGCGCGACGCGCTGCGCGACTACCTCGCCGGGCGCCGCGCGCACTGAGCCGCGCGGCCGTCACTGCGGCCGTCGCACGAACGGTCCGACCTCGGGTTTCCCCTGCGTGTTGGCGAGCGTGCCGAGCTCGGCGGCGACGCCGCGGGCGATGGCAGCGGTCTCGCTGCCGGCCTGGAAGCACGTGAAGTCGGGACGGTCGCGCCAGGCGAACGGCCCGCACAGGCGTACTTTCGCGGCGATCGCCGCGTCGTGCACCACGTTGATCAGGCGCTCGTAGTCAGGCTGCCCCTGCCGGTAGCCGCTGAAATTGCCGAGGTCGCCGCTGGCGGCGAACACCGCCGACACGCCGGGCACCTTGGCGATCGCCGCCGCGTTCTTCACGCCCTCGAGCGTCTCGATCATGAGGATCAGCACGA
>CADEDM010000231.1:0-5117 GCA_902826065.1 uncultured Acidobacteriota bacterium
GCATCATCATCGCCACGCCGGTCACCGGCTTGGTCATCGAGTAGATGCGGAAGATCGCGTCTTTGGCGATCGGGTCGGGCTGACGGATGTCCTTCTTCCCGTGCGCGGTGAAGTGCACCACCTTGCCCTTGCGCGCCATGAGCGTGACGATGCCGGCCAACTTGCCGTCATCGACCAGGCCCTTCATGCCGGCGTCGAGACGCTTGAGACGCTCCGACGACACGCCCACCGCCTCGGGTGGCGCGGGCGCGAGATCACGGCCCGGACGGGCGTCGAGCACCGCGCGCGACGGCGCGGCCAGGGCGACGAGCGCGAGGGCGAAGGCGAACGCGGACAGGCGTCGGACGTGGACCTCGGACATGCAGAGTCCCTCCGCCCCTGGCAACGGGGCGGGGGGATTCTACTCTGGCGCTCGACCGCGGACGCAGTCTTGCGCCCCGAACGTGTGCGCGGTCCGCTATGCCGTTCTCGTGGAGGGCCGATCCTCCTGGCGTCCTGATCCTTCCGATTCGGCGCTAGCGGACGAGCGTGAGCGACAGATGCGAGCCCCGCACCGTGGACAGGGACGCGCCAGTGACATTGCCCTGGTTGACTCGCAGCTGTAGCACCGTTCCGGCGGTAAGGCGCAACGTGCTCGCGACGGTGACGCTGTTGTACTCGCCCGTCGTCGACCCCGGCAGGCAAGACAGATCGATCCAGGTTACCGCGGACTGATTCCACAGGTACACACACTGCCACTGGCTCGTCGTCACAGACGTTGCCCGGCCGAAGATGACGCCGGCGTCGACCTGATACAGCCCGGTTCTCGGGATGGTGTAGGAGCCGGTCCCAGCACTGTAGACGCCGCCGCCGTTGTTGTAGTCAAGAGCGGTCCAGACGACCGGCGTCGACGCGCCGGTCACGGTTTGCGCAGCATGGTCCCTGACGCGGAACTCAACCTCGTCCGAGGGACGCGCCGGCAGCGCGGGCGTCGCGCCGAAGAAGGCGAACGTGCCGCTGTTCCCCAGGCTGTCCGTCCAGGTGCCGCTGCCGGTCGCCGGGCTGACGACCGCCGAGACGCTCACGGGCTTCCCCCCCGGCGCGGTGACGATCGTGAAGTTGAGCGTGACGTTCCCCGAGCTGTTGAACGAGGCCGTGCCCACCGCGCTGCCCTTGTTCACGGCGCCGCACTGGTCGTCGACGCCCTCGAGCGTGAAGCCGGTCGCCGAGTTGATCAGCGACAACGTGACGGTGTTGCAGTAAGGCTGCATCTGCCACGGAAACGTGCCGAATACCTGGGCCTGCGCCGGGGCTACGCTCAGGCTGCACATCCAGAGCGCGAACGCGAACGACACCAGCCAGCGGGCGCGGATCAGCTTCATCTTGACCTCCAGACGCCAGGACGTGGGCCACGGCGCGACCGGGATTCTACTCTTGGCGGCGAGCCCGATCACCGGCGATCGGGCCCCGCCGCCGTTGACATCCGCGTGGCACGGACGTAG
Source organism: uncultured Acidobacteriota bacterium (assembly GCA_902826065.1). Taxonomy (GTDB): domain Bacteria; phylum Acidobacteriota; class Vicinamibacteria; order Vicinamibacterales; family UBA2999; genus CADEFD01. The sequence goes on from CADEDM010000231.1 coordinate 1,482, forward strand.
CGTTCCGGCCGATACCGCGACGGCGGTGACGGCATCGGCGGATTTCTGAGGCAAAAGGAAGGCTCGTGGGACCCGAGGAACGTCGCTGGCGAGGTAGTCCGACCCGGCGTGAAGCGCTGGCCAGCCTGGCCGCCCTCGTGGCGGGCTCGCCGCTGCTCTCCGCGCAACGCGACCCGGCGCAGCGCGCCGGACATCACCGGATCCCCGGCTTCGCGGAGATGCGCGACATCTTCGACTTCGAGCCGGTGTTCCGCGCCAACGTGACGCAGGCGGTCTACGACTACACCGCGCACGGCGCCGATTCCGAGTTCACGATGCGCCGCAACCGCGACGCGTTCGCCTGGGTCGACATCGTGGCGCGACCGGCGATCGCGCCGTCGGCGGTTGATACGCGGACCACCGTACTGGGACTGAGTCTCGACTACCCGCTGTTCGTCGCGCCCACGGCGCTGCAGTCGGCGCTGCATCCCGACGGCGAAGTGGGCATGCGCGGCGCAGCCATCACGGCGAAGACGCCGTACATCATCAGCAACAACTCGAGCCAGCCGGCCGAGAAGATCGCGTCGTCGTCCTCTGCAGGTCCGGTCTGGTTCCAGTTCTACCCGCGCCGCAGCCTCGACGAGAGCCGTGCCATGCTCGAGCGGGTGCAGAACGCGGGCGCTTCGGCCGTGGTCGTCACCGTCGATCAGCAGGCCACGACCTACGAACGCACCTTGCACCTGCGGAACCTGGGAGGATCGGTGCGCGGGCCGCTGCCGCGCCAGGGGGCCAACGCCCGCAATCCGTACCGCGTGGGTGACGGACGTCTCTGGTACGAATGGAGCTACCTGGATCGGATTCGGCCGTTCATCGCAGGCCCGATGCTGGTGAAGGGCATCCTCACCGGCGAGGACGCACGACTGTGCATCGAGCACGGCGCGCAGGGCGTCATCGTCTCGAACCACGGCGGCCGCTCGCTCGACTACGGGCCGTCGACGCTCGAAGTGCTGCCGGAGATCGTCGACGCCGTGGCTGGGCGCGTGCCGGTGCTGGTCGACAGCGGCTTCCGGCGCGGCTCCGACGTGATGAAGGCGCTGGCCCTCGGCGCCAACGCGGTCTGTCTCGGGCGGGCGACGCGGTGGGGCTACGCCGCGTTCGGGCCGCAAGGGGCGCAGCGCGTGATCGAGATGGTGCAGGCGGAGCTGGTGGCGTCGATGGCCGCGGCCGGGCGGCGATCGTTGGCCGAACTCGACCGCTCGGCGGTGGTCACGAGGTTCGACTGATCATGGCGCGCCAGACATCGCGCGATACCAATGCGGCGCGACGCGTCGCCCCGAAGGACGAACTCGTCAACGTCCTCGAGTTCGAAGCCGAGGCCGTGCGCGTCCTCGCGGCCGACCTCGCACGCAGCCTGACCGGCAGCGATCGCGGCCCGTTCGACCGCATCACGTTCCGTCCACGGATGATGATCAACTGCGTCGACCTGGACCTGTCGGTTGACCTCTTCGGGGTGACTCACTTTGCGCCCATTCTGGTCGGGCCGGTCGCGGAGCAGGGGCGCTTCCACGGCGAGGGCGAGCTGGCCACCGCGCGTGGCGCTGCGGCGGCGAAGGCCGCGATGGTGGTGAGCCGGCGGACCTCGAAGCCGTTGACCGAGATTGTGGCGCAGGGATCGACGCCGCTGCTCTACCAGGTGTTCGCCGACGACGGGGCCGCGGCCGTGCGGACGCAGGCCCGCGACGCCGAGGCCGCCGGCTGCAAGGCGATCGTCGTCACGGTGGGGGGAGACGGCAGCGGCCCTCGCCGGCCATCGACGCGCGACTGGGCGGCGGTGGAGGCGGCCCGCGAGTCGACGGCGCTGCCGGTGGCGGTGAAGGGCGTGCTGACATCCGCCGACGCGCTCACCGCGATCTCCCGCGGCGCCCGCGGTCTGATGGTGTCGAACTACGGACGTCCCGAAGCACCGGGCCAGCCCGCCGCGCTCGACGCGCTGCCAGGGGTGGTCGCCGCCGTGGGCCCTGACGTGCCAGTGCTCGTGGATGGCGGCTTCCGGCGAGGGACCGACATCATGAAGGCGCTGGCCCTCGGCGCGAAGGCCGTGCTCGTGGCCCGTCCGGTGATGTGGGGCCTCGCCGCCTACGGCGCCGACGGTGTGCAAGCCGTCGTCGAGATGTTGCAGACCGAGCTGGCGCGCGTGATGGGCTGCTGCGGCACACCGAATCTGGCGGCCATCACGCCGGCCGTCGTCAAGGTGCACAGGCCGCCCGGCCCGGCGATGCGGACCGGGCAAGCCTGACGCGATCGCCCTTACTTCAGCCGCGTCACCGAGAATTCCGAGGTCGTGCTGATGCCGGATACGACCTGCGTAGGGCCGTTGTTCAATACGCGGATGGACACGACGTCGCCTGCATTCAGGTTCATCGTGCTCACGACATTGGGAATGACGAACGCCGCCCCGGTCTGCGCGCCGCACTCGTAGTGCTGAAACACGTTCCCGATGGCGACGCCCAAGCAGTAGTGGCCGGCCGGTGCAGCCTGCGCCTCGAAGCGCACAGCCCCGGTGATGAGATATGTACCGGCGACGGGCACCGTGAACGTGCCGTTGGCCGGCGTATAGGTGCCGCCGCCCAGGTTGTACGACAGGATCGACCACGTCGCGTTCACGCTGCTGCCATTGACGTTGACGTCATTGGCGTCAGTCGCACGGAAGCGGACACCACCTGGGTCGGGGCGCGTCGGCAGGCCGCCAGTCGCCCCGAAGAACTTGAAGCTCCCGCTGTTGCCGTTGCTGTCGGTCCACGTGCCATCGCCCGTGGCCGGGCTCACGACGGCCGACACGCTCACCGGGACGCCACCGGGTGCGGTGACGATGGTGAAATTCAGAGTGACGTTACCGGACGTGTTGAACGACGCGGTGCCGGTCACGCTGCCCTGGTTGGTCGCCCCGCACTGGTTGTCCACACCGTCGAGAGTGAACCCGGTCGGACTTCCTGTGAGGCGGATGGAAACAGTGTTGCAGTACGGCTGCATCTGCCACGGAAATGGGCCAAGCACCTGGGCGGAAGCCGCCACTGGGACCAAAGCGAACACTGAGAGCGCAAGCACGAGTCGGCGTAGACTGGGCATCGATACCTCCGGGACGAAGACTATAACGTCAGCCCGTGGCGAAACGCCTCATAGAGCCGTCCCAGGTGCGTTCGGCAATCGCCGCTCGACGTCGGCGCAGCTTGAAAATCGTGAGGCCGGCGCCGGTGCCAGGGCCGATCGCGAGGGTCGTCGTACCCGGGCCATTCGACTGGATGGCGATGGTCTCGCCTGCGACAAGCGGCAGGATCGTCGCCCCCGACAAGGCGATGAAGTTCGACCCCGCGACGACGGGCACACAGCTCGAGCGCTCGATGCCGACACCGGCGTCAATCCAGGCGCAGACGCGGTCGGCCGTGGTCGGGCCCGGCACGTAGGCCACCGAGAAGCTGATGGCGTAGAAGCCCGACGACGGCACGCGGAAGACGCCGGTCGCGGGGTCGTAGCTGCCACCGCCGCTGTTCTGACGCACGTTGGTGAATCGCACGTGCTGCTGAAAACTCAGGGCCGCGGCCTGTGACTGCGCCGTGAAGAACACGCGGCCGTCGGGCCGCGGCGGCAGGCCCGCGGCCG
>CADEDM010000231.1:5217-7883 GCA_902826065.1 uncultured Acidobacteriota bacterium
GGCTGCATCTGCCACGGGAACGTACCGAACACCTGCGCGTAGGCAGGGGTGGTCGGCAGGAGCAGGACGACGACGGCGAATCGGAGAAATGACGGCATCGTGGCGAACCGGCAGAAGGAGCGCAGATGTCGGCCGGCGTGTCACCGGGGAATGAAGAGCAGCACGAGGTTCGCGTCGTGCACTCTCACGGAACCCGCGGTCTGGTTGCATACGAGCCGGGCCGTGAATGGCCCCGGATTCACCGTGAACAGACGCACGGCGCTGAACGCATCGGTGGCGCCCGTCAGCGTCGTTCCGCCGTCCGAACCGAGGATGGCCGCGCTGAAGTCCACCGCCGTGCCGGTGGTGATCGAGCAGCGCCCGGTCTCATGCACGGCCGCCGTGCTGTTGAACGAGAAATAGCCGCTGGCCTGCGCCATGATGCGACCCGGGGTCAGCACCGTGAAGCCGACGCTGCGGAGGGTCGTGTCCGTCGCCGAGAGGCTGATGTCGTCGTCGATGCCGTTGCCGGTGAGGAACGGGCCTTCGACCCTCTCTCGCGTCGGCAGGTTCGGCGTCGCACCGAAGAACGCGAACGTGCCGGCATTCCCCGCGCCGTCGGTCCAGGTGCCGCTGCCGGTCGCCGGACTGACCACCGCCGACACGTGCGACGCCCGTCCGTCCGGTGCCGCCACGACCGTGAAGCTCAGCGTCACGTTCCCCGAGGCGTTGAACGACGCGGTGCCCGTCGCACTTGCCTTACTGGTGGCACCGCACTGGTCGTCGACGCCGTCGAGCGTGAAGCCCGTGGCCGTGCCGGTCAGGGTCAGCGTGACGACGTTGCAGAACGGCTGCATCTGCCACGGGAACGGGCCGAGCACCTGCGCCGAGACCGAGACGACCGTCAGGTGCAGGATGGCGAGCGCGAACAGGATGCGGGGTGACATTGGCGTGGGTCCTCCAGTCGTGGACGTCCAACTGGGGATCGCAGAACCCACGCCGAAGCGGCCAATGGCGTCTGGTTATCGTTCCTCCGGCTCGTACGTGCACGTCGTCGTGTCGCCCACGGTCGTGCACGCGGGGTCGGCGTGACGTGCCGCGGGGTCCAGCGGGGGCACGGGCGAGCCGGAGTCGGCGTCGGTCATCGAGATCAGCATCGCCAGCGCCGCATCCAGGGGGGCACCCGTAGTGTCGTAGGTGCAGCCGCTCACCACGAGCTCCGTCAGGAACCCGCCGCTCGCCGTCGTGCCGAGGCCGCAGCCACCGACGATGATTGGGGCGTTGCCGGCTGTCACGCCGGTGGACGAGATCACGGCCACTGGAGCCGGGCCGACCGCGATCCCCAGCCCCGTCACGTTGACCCGGACGTTATAGCGCCCCGTGCTGGTTCGCGACGTCGTGTAGGGTCCCGAGGTCTGCTTGAAGCCGGCGCTGGTCACCCGAACCACCCACACCTTTTCGCCAATCATCGCCCTCCGGACGTTGGCGGTGGCGCCGTCTACGTAGTTCCTGTTCGCCGCGTCGGTGCCGGCAATCGGCGCGCCGACGCTGGTGATGGTCGTGCCGCCGGCCGACAATCCCCCGGGAAACGCCGCGCGGACGACCGGCCGCGGGCTGCCCGGTTGGGGCGGGCCAGGCGTGAGCACGAATGCGCCCGTGGCGCCCGTGCTGTCCCGCCACGTGCCGCTCGCGGTCGACAGGCTGATCGTGGCGTCGAGGTGCAGCGCGGTGCCGCCCGGCGTCGTCACCACCGTGAATCCCAGGCCGATGCTGCCATTCGGATTCGGGAACGCCATCCCGACGACCGCGGCCGCCGTTCCCGCGCCACACTGGTCATCGATGCCGTTCACGTTGTAGACCGCCCCGTTCTGCACGACATTCACGACGAGAACGTTGCAGTACGGCTGCTGCTGCCAGCGGAAGGTGCCCAGCGACTGCGCCGGAGCCGCGTCCGGACCGAGGACGCAGGCCGCGACGACACCGAGGACGAGTGGGAGCCGAGTCGACATGGGGCCTCCTGTGGTCAGACCTCGGGCCGCGATCCTCCGGGTCTACCTGAACAGGGAATCGAAATCGACCACCGAAATCCGGACACCCCCCCGAAGATCCCCCCGGCTGGCGTGGTGTCTGCACCTTGACACCACCCTCCCCCGATGCGAGCATCCCCGGATTCGGGGGGAGGACCCGTGCAACCAGGACGCGCAAGATTGTGGGTCGTGGGGGTCGTCTCGGCCGCTGCAGGCGCGCTGGCCGCAGCCAGTGCGCTGCCCCTGGCAGGGCAGGCGCCGCGTCCCGCAGGCACTCAACAAGCCGCGAGAGCCGGGATTCCCCGCGCGCCCGGCGGCAAGCCCGACCTGAACGGCATCTGGCAGGCGCTGAACACCGCCAACTGGGACGTCGAGGCGCACTCGGCACGCCCGGCGCTCGCGATGCGGCCCGGCCCCGTCGTCCCCGTCCCCGCCAAGGAGATCCTGGCCATGGGTGCCATCGGCGCCGTGCCGTCGGGACTCGGCGTGGTCGAGGGCGGCGAACTGCCCTACCTGCCCGAGGCGCGGAAGAAGCGCGACGAGAACCAGGCGCAGTGGCTGGCGCGTGATCCCGAGGCGCGCTGCTACCTCCCCGGCGTGCCGCGCGCGACCTATCTGCCATTCCCGTTCCAGATCTTCCAGAGCCAGTCGGCGTTCTTC
>CADEDM010000232.1 GCA_902826065.1 uncultured Acidobacteriota bacterium
TCGGGGCCATCAGCCACCCCCACAGATTGCCGTCGGGCGCCTTCTCGCTCTGCACTTGAACGTAGAGCAGGCCCTTCGCGAACGCTACCGCCTGCTCGCGGGTGAGCGTCAGCGTGCCGGTGAACGTGCCCGTGGTTCCGCCGGTGGACGCGAACTCGCCCACGAGTGGCCCGCGCAATCCCGGCTTCGGGCTCTCGAAGACGCGCACGGTCGTGGCCGCCGACCGCAACCCGCGATACGAGCCTTCGACCGTCAGCGCCGTGCCGGCCAGCGTCGCTGTCGCGGCGCCAAGGCCCGCGATCGTGTCTTGCAGCGTCGCGTCGATAGGCACGGGCGACAGTCGTGCACGGAGAGGTGCGGGAGCGGCCTGGCCGGCAGCGAGCGCCATGGCCACGACGAGCACGGAGAACTGCATGGCGGGGAATTGTAGCGGGTGTGCCCGGCGGTCCACGCGGGATGGGGGAAGATGACACGACGCTGCGCCATGCACGACACCCACTTCCGCGGCTGGGCCAAGCCCGGCCCGCTGCCTCCCGGCGCATCGTCGCCACCCGACCTGCCGGCCGACGAATCGCTCGACGCCATCAGCGGGCACTTCCGCCTGTTCCAGTTGCGCGACGGACACCGCTTCTCGACCGACGACGTGCTGACGGCGTGGTACGGCACGTCGTGGGTGCCGCGGGCGTCGCGGGTACTCGACCTCGGATCCGGGATCGGATCGGTCGGCATGGTGGCGGCGTGGCGACTGCCGGGGGCGGCCTTCGTGACCATCGAGGCCCAGGACGAGAGCGTGCGCCTGGCCCGGAAATCGGCCGTGTTCAATGGCCTCGAGGCTCGCTACGAGATCCGCCACGGTGACTTCCGCCAGGCCGGCGTGCTCGACGACTCCGAGCGCTTCGACCTCGTGCTCGGCAGCCCGCCGTACTTTCCGCTCGGCACCGGCATCGAAGGGGACCATCCGCAGAAAGTCCAGTGCCGGTTCGAGGTGCGCGGCGACATCGGCGACTACGCCCGCGTCGCGGTGGCGCATCTCTCGGCTGGCGGCCTCTTCGCTTGCGTGTTCCCGTCGCTGCAGCGCGACCGCGTCGAGCGCGCCGCCGCCACCGTGGGCGCGGTGATCGTGCGCCGGCGGCCGGTGGTGTTTCGCGAGGGCGACGCGCCGCTCGTGGATCTGTTCGCGTTGATGCGCGCGGTCGACCTGCCGGAGGCGATGCGGTCCGTCTGCTGGACCGAGCCGCCGCTGGTCATTCGCCAGGCGTCCGGCCAGGTGCATCCCGAGTACGCCGCCGTCAAGCTGGCCTTCGGGTTCCCGCCCTGAAGGCCGACGACCCGGCCCTGGACCGGCCGGGGCCGGTGGTAGGATGACCGCCCCGCCGCCGCGCGTGGCTGCGTGCCGCCCTCAGGAGGTTCGCCGATGGTTGCCTTGACGTCGCTCTGGCTGCCGGTGCTGGTCTCGGCGGTGCTCGTCTTCGTCGCCAGCTCCGTGATGCACATGGTGCTCGGGTACCACAACACCGACTACGCCAGGTTGCCGAAGGAAGACGAACTGCAACTGGCCCTGCGGCCGTTCAACATCCCGCCGGGTGACTACATCCTGCCGTGCGCGGGCGGCATGAAGGCGTTCAACGACCCCGCGTTCAAGGAGAAGTGGGAGAAGGGGCCAGTGGCCACGCTGACGGTCATGGCGCCCGGCACCAACTTCATGGGGTCGCAGCTGGCGCAGTGGTTCGTCTACTGCGCGCTGATCGCGTTCTTCTCGGGCTACGTCGCGTCTCGGACGATCGCGCCCGGCGCCGACTACCTCATCGTCTTCCGCGTGGTCGGCACGACGGCGTTCATGGCCTATGCGCTCGGCATGTGGCAGATGACGATCTGGTACCGCAAGTCGGCGATGACGTCGTTCAAGAACACCGTCGACAGCCTGATCTACGCCTGCCTCACCGCCGGCGCGTTCGGGTGGCTGTGGCCGACGGTATGAAGCGCGCACCGAGCGTCGCGTGGGCGATCGGACTCGGCGCCGCCATCGCGGGGTTCGCCGCGGACGTCCCGAGCGCTCAGAAGGCCGATGTCGACGCGCACGTCGCGAAGGCGCGAACGGCCGCCGGCGACGACTTCCGCGCCGTGTTCGATCGCCTGTGCGTGCCGCCGGCACCGGCGCCCGGTCCGTCGCCGGCGTCCAGCACCGCCGCGCCCGCAACGCCGGCCCGGCCCGCGCGCGCCACCTGGCACGCCGACCCAGTGAAGGTCTTCGACAACCTGTATTTCGTCGGCCAGACCGAGTACTCGGCGTGGGCGGTGCTGACCTCGGCCGGCGTCATCGTGATCGATCCGCTGTTCGACTACTCGGTCGCCGACGAGGTCGTGGGCGGGCTCGAGACGCTCGGCGCCGACCCGGCCACCATCAAGTACGTGATCGTCAGCCACGGCCACTCGGACCACGCCGGCGGCGCGTCGTTCCTGCAGGATCGCTACAAGGCGCGCGTCATCCTGTCGGCCGAGGACTGGGACCTGATGGACCGGACCAAGGCGTCGTGGAAGAAACCGCGGCGCGACGTCGTCGCCGCCGACGGCCATCAGGTGACGCTCGGCGACACGACCCTCACGTTGCACAAGACGCCAGGGCACACGCTGGGCACGTTCTCCACGATCATCCCGCTGCGCGATGGCGCCACCCGCCACACCGCCGCGTACTGGGGCGGCACCGCTTTCAACTGGCTCGGGAATCGCGCCGCCTACATCACGCCGGAGCGCCAGGACCGCTTCTGGTTCGACCAGTACATCGGCTCGGCGCAGCGGTTCCGCCGCGTCGCGGCCGACGCTAAGGCCGACGTGCTGCTCTCGAATCACACCGCCTTCGACGGCTCGAAGACCAAGCTGCCGGCGATGGCCACGCGCCGGCCTGGCGATCCACACCCGTATGTGATCGGCCCCGAGGCGGTGTCGCGCTACCTGACCGTCGCCGAGGAGTGCGCGCTGGCCGGACGGGCGCGCGTGCCCTAGCCCGGCGCGACCTGCAGATCCCGGTCGTCGATCGCACAGCGCGGCAACAGCGCGCGGACGCGCTGGACGCCGGCGCGCTCATCGGGGAACTCGAGCACGAAGCGCCGCAGGTCGATGACCGCCCGACGGAGATGCGTGCAGGCACCGGGGGCCGCCGCATCGCTGGCCAGGATCAGGTGTCCCCATCCTCGCCACACCACTTCGCTGTCCTCGATCGTCGCCTTCGTCTCGAACATCGAGAGCACCCGCTGCGCCGAGCGACGGGCGTCCTCCCGTCGCTGCAGGCGGAACTGCGACCGCCCGACCATGGCGACGGCACGGCGCAGCACCGTGCGGGCGAACTCGTCGGCCGGATCCAGCGCCACGACCCGCTCGCGAATCGCCAGGCTGCGCTCGAGGAGCGCGAGCCGTTCCCGCTCGTCGGATTTCGCGAGTGCCAACTGCGAGAACGAGATGGCGGCATCGAGGAGCGTCTGCCGGTTGTTCGGCTCGAGGGCCAGCCGCTTCTCGTCGAGGGTCGCCGCACGTTCGCCGCGCCTGAGCTTCTCGGCCGGCTGGTCCACCAGCAACTCGACCAGATACTTGTCGACGAGCGCCACATTGCGCATGCGCGCCACGTCGTCTGGCTTTTCGGCGAGCAGCACCTCGAACTCGCGCCCCGCCGCCTCGAAGTTCGTCCGCCTCTCGGCTCCGGTGCTCCGGGAGGCCAGCGAGAAGTAGGCCGAAGCGAGCGCGATCCGCGCGCCGTCGTTGCGATTGAGGGCGACGCGCTGTTCGGCAGCGGTCAGCGCCGCCTTCGCCATGGTGAGGCTGTCGGCCCGGGGAACCAGATCGGCCAGCATCCGGTAGGTCGCGACGAGCGACTCGAGGACGTCTTCGCGATTGGCCGCGCCCGGAGCCAACCCCTCCAGAATCATCGCGGATTTTCCCGCGCTCTCCAACGCGCCCTTGCGATCGCCGAGGTTGGCGGCATTGTTGACGCCCTGGATCTGGGCAATCCGTCGATAGCCCAGGGCCAGTTCGAGCTGCAACGTCACATCCGGGGACGTGGCCGCGAGCTTGTCGAGATACTGCAGCGCATCCGAAACGATCAACTGCCGTGCCTCGGTCGGGCTCTTGGTCCGCACCGCGTCGTCGAGCCTGAAGATCAGGCCGTTGGCGAGCGCGCGCACGTCGCCGAATCTAGCTTCGGCCACGGCCTGCGAGGCGACGGCTCGCCGATATTGAAACAACGCCACCACCAGCGCCGCGAGCACGCTGACCGCGGCCACGCCGGCGATCACAGCGGCGATCCGATGCCGCCGCACGAGACGGCCGGTCAGATAGCCCAGCGACGGGGCTCTCGCCGTGATCGGATCGCCGTTCAGCACCCGGCCCACGTCGCGTGACAGCTCGTCGGCCGATGCGTAGCGGGCCGCCGGTTCGACCCGCATCGCCTTGAGCACGATCGCGTCGAGGTCGCCTCGCAGGGTGGCGGCGGGATATGGCATCGAGGCCCCGGCCCTGACACTGGGCTTCGGCGTGGGCTGCTCGATGACGTCGTGCAGCACCTCGTCGAACGGGCGCCCCTCGAGCTCGCGCGGCCGGACGCCGGCGATCAGCTCGTAGAGCAGGACGCCCAGGGAATAGATGTCCGAGGCAGTGGTGACTGGCAGCCCACGCAGTTGTTCGGGGCTGGCGTAGTTCAGCGTGAGCGGCACCGCCGCCGGGCCGTCCCGCGTGAGGTCCGGTCCGTCGGGCCCGAGCAGCTTGGCGACGCCGAAGTCGAGAATCTTCACGGTGTTGCCGGCCGTCAGCAGGACGTTGGCCGGCTTCAGATCGCGGTGGACGACGCTGCGCTGGTGCGCATGGTGCACGCCGTCGCAGACCTGGCGGAAGAGCCGCAGGCGGTCGACGAGCGGCATCAGGCGGGCCCGCGCCGCCGACGTGATCGACTCGCCGTCCACAAACTCCGTCACCAGGTATGGCTGACCCGTCGGCGTCGACCCGCCATCGAACAGCGACACGATGCCGGCGTGCTGCAACGCCGCCAGGATGCGCCGCTCCGACTCGAACCGGCGCGTGGCCTCCTGATCGATGGCCGTCGCCCGCATCACCTTGATGGCCACGGTCTGCGCGAACTGTCCGTCGTCGCGTTCCCCCAGGTAGACCGCGCCCATGCCGCCGCGGCCGATCTGGCGCACGACCCGGTACGCGCCTACCCGCTGGCCACTCTCGAGCCACGCCTCGCGCGGTGACGCCGTGCCGACGGGCTCGAGGAACGTGCCCGCCGCGGCGTCGTGGGCGGCCAGCAGCTCGCGCACCTCCTGCGCGGTGCCGGCGTCGTCGACGGCGGCGGCGTCGATCAGGCGCTCCCGCTCGGACGGTGCAACGGCCACGGCCGCCTGGAACAGCTCGTCGACGCGGGCCCAGTCGTGCGGTGTCATGCGTCACTCAGGCCGTGTCTGCTGCATCTCCCGGTAGAGCCAGGCGCGCGCGAACGTCCAGTGCCGGACCACGGTGGCGCGCGAGATCTCCATCACCTCGGCGGTCTCCTCGATCGACAAGCCGGCGAAGTAGCGCAGATCGACGACCGTGGCCCGTTCAGGGAACACCTGCCGCAAGGCCGCCAGCGCCGTATCGAGCCGCTCGATGTCCACGCCTGGGCCACCGGCCAGCCCCTCGTCCGGGACGTCGTCGAGCGCGACACGGATCACGTCGCCGCCGCGTTTCTGGGCGTTGCGGCCCCGGGCGTGGTCCACCAGGATGCGCCGCATGGCCTCGCCGGCCGCGCCGTAGAAGTGCCGCCGGTTCTCGAGCCGCAGCTCACGCAAGCCCGCGAATTTCAGATACAGCTCGTTGACCAGCGCCGTGGGCTGCAAGGTGTGGTTGTCCCGCTCGGTGCGCATCACCCGATCCGCGACCTGTCGCAGCTCGTCGTAGACGACGGCCAACAGCTCGGGCATCGCCGCCGCGTCGCCGGCGTTCCATCGGTCGAGGAGACGGGTGACCGCACTCATAGGGACATGGCGGAATGGGCGGCCATCTTAGCTCAGCGTTCCCGGTGAGCCGTTCGGCGCCGCGACTTCGCCACGTCTCTCAGGGGGCCGTATGGAGCTGTCGACCGCGGGAAGCCGGATTCGCGCTGGGTTACTGGTGGGGCTGTTGGCGTGGTCGAGCATGGCGGTGGCGCCGTCGCTGTCGGCGCAGGGCGCGCCCCTGGCCCTGGGCCTGACCCTGAACGATCCGGCCATTTCGCCCGGCGACACCCTGGTCGCGGGCATCAGCGTGACCAACCCCGCCGGCGGGCCGCTGGCCGACGTTTTCTTCGTGATCCTGCTGCCGGACGGCACGACAGTGTTCTCGCTGACGCCGGGAGGCGCGCGGGCGGGCTCGCTGGCCAACCTGCGCACGCTGGCGCCGATCGTCCGCGGCATCAGCCTCGCCGGGGCGTTCACCTACAGCAACGCGGCGTTCTTCACCTACCCGTTCAGCGGCATCGAGCCAACGGGCCTGTACCGCATCTTCTTCGTGGCGGCGCGGACCGGTGCGCTGGATGACGGCGCGATCGACGGTGGCGACCTGTTGGCCGTGGCGTCGAAAGACTTCACGGTCGGGGCCAGGTCGGTCGTCGTCGACACGCTGCGGGCCGTGACCGCGACCGTGCCGGTCACGGGCGGCGCGGTCCAGACGACGGCCGCGAACGGGACCGGCCTGTCGCTGGGTGTGCCGGGCAGCGCCGTGCGCGCGGCCACGGCCATCACCATCGCGCCGCTGCTCGCGTTCGACGCGATTCCGTCGGGTCCGCTCGTGGCCGGCATCAGCGCCGAGCCGTCGGGGCTCCACTTCGACACGCCCGCCACGTTGACGATCACGTTGCCCGCGGGCTTCCAGCCGCCGCCGTTCGGCCTCCTGGGATTCATCGCCGATCGCGACGGCGGGAATCTGCAGACGGTGCCGGCGCGTCTGACCGGGAACGTCGTCACCCTGGCAGTGCCGCACTTCTCGGTCGCGGGCGTCGCGCTCGCGAGCGACTGGCTGGCCCCGTGCGCCACGCCGAAATCGCCGGAGATGGCCACGGCGTGTCAGGGCCTGCGGCCGCTCTACGACGCGGAGGTGGCGCGCCTCACCTCGCAGGGCGGTCCGATCGACATTGCGTTCAAGGCAGACGCGGGCCTCATCCTTCTGGATTGGCTGCAGAGCGGCATCTTGCCGCGCCTGAGCGACGCGCAGATGCCCGGCGCCCCGGATCCTTTCCTGAAGCCCAGCGCCGCCCTGGTCGAATGGGGAATCTGGCTCGTCGACTTGTATGAGCCGGTCTTTGGCCCCACGTTCGACCGGACCAACCAGGCCGCGGGCTTGCCGCTGGGCCACTTCATCGATCAGGTGCAAGCCGAGGCCCGGCTGACGTACCGCGCCGGCCGGGATGCGATCAACATCAAGTGCCTCGCCGACAAGGCCAACGTCGCCACGCACGTTAAGAACGTCAACCTGCTATTCCTCGATTGGTTCCGGGGCGTCCCGGGCGGTTCCTCCACCGAGACCCTCGAGTACTGCGCGAGGATTCGTGTCGACGCCTTCCCGCCACCGGTGCTGACGCCAGGACAGGGCTCGGGAATGCCCATCGACGTCCGGCTGCGGTTCATCGACGGCCAGGATCTTCCGAGTGGTGAGCTGCTCTCGGTGGCGATCGCGGCGACCAATGCCACGGTGGCTCCGGCCGGCGGCGTGCTGCCGACGCCGATCGCGGGCACCGTGACGCTGACGCCGTCGTCGTCCACCAGCGTCGTGACGATCAGCGCCGCCGTCGTGAACGCGCCGCTCGACCAGTTGCC
>CADEDM010000233.1 GCA_902826065.1 uncultured Acidobacteriota bacterium
ATCACCGGCGGCATCGACGTCTACCGCCGGTCGCTGAACTACATCGGCCAGTTCACGCAGCAGTCCACCGGCGGCAACATCACGGCCGGCTTCCCGGTGGCCGACTTCTCGCGCGTCTTCGTGAACTACAGCTACGAGCAGGTGCAGGTGCTCGACCTGAACCCGACTTACACGAACCCGCAGATCCTGCAGTTCAATCCGTTCCTCGCCGACTCGCTGCTGCTCGGCCAGGGCGGCAAGCGCACGATCAGCAAGATCGTCCCGAGCTTCTCCTTCAACACCGTCGACAATCCGATCTTCCCCAGCACCGGCCGGCGCCTCACCGCGGCGTTCGACTACGCCGGCCCGGGCGGCGACACCTACTTCGTGAAGCCGACGGTCGAAGGCGTCGGGTTCTGGCGGCTCTCGCCGCGGCAGTCGATCGGCGGACGGGCGCAGTTCCAGTACATCCGGCCCTACGGCTCCACCAAGCAGCTGCCGATCTTCGAGAAGCTGATCCTCGGCGGCGACTACAGCATCCGCGGCTACGACATCCGCAGCATCGGCCCGCGCGACATCAACTCGGGGATCGTGCTCGGCGGCAACAAGAGCATGCTGTTCAACGCCGAGTACCTGATTCAGGTCGTCGGTCCGGTGCGTCTCGTGATGTTCTACGACGCCGGGCAGGTGCGCGACATCGGCCAGAACTTCGGCTGGCAAGAGGACATCCTCGAGGTCGTCCCGCCGCCGCAGCCGCTGCTCGTCGACCCGCTGGCGTTCACCGGGTTGGTCGACCCGAACGCGCCGAAGGCCACGACCCGCGTGGCCGGCTCGCAGAGCGCCTTCAAGACCTCGACCGGCGCCGAGGTCCGGTTCTTCATGCCGGTCCTCAACGTGCCGTTCCGGTTGATCTTCGCCTGGAACCCGCAGCGCGGCGGCGTGCTCAGGAACAACCTCACGCCGGCCCGGCAGTTCACGTTCCGTTTCGCCGTCGGCTCCACGTTCTGACGGCACGAGTCGCCATCATGTCTGCATCCTCTCGTTCGAGACGTCGCGCGGTCCTGGCCGCGGCCGCCCTGCTGGCGCTGGCCGGCGCCGGCTGTGACAATCAGCTCGACGATCTCGTCGCGCCCACCGTCTCGGTCACCGTGACCGAGACCTTCGCCGGCACGCTCACGCGCAACGGCGCCACGTCGCATCCCTTCACCGTGACCTCGACCGGCGGCGGCGAGGTGACCGCGACGCTCAAGGGCGTCACGCCCGACAGCGGCGCCGTGGTCGGCCTGGCGATGGGCACGTGGAACGGCGCGGCGTGCCAGGTGCTGATCAGCAACGACCGCGCCACGCAGTCGACGTCGATCCTCGGCCGGGCCACGTCCACCGGCTCCCTGTGCATCCGCCTGTTCGACATCGGGCAGATCAGCGACCCGCAGGACTACGAGATCGAGGTCGTGCATCCCTGAGCAGCCTGCGGCCGGGCCGGCTCGGGGAGTGGGGTAAGATGGGAGGATTGTCGGTCTTGCCGAAAGGGATGTCAGCAATGAGACGCATGGTTGGGGCCCTTGGCCTCGTGGTGGTAACCGCGACCGCTTCGTTCGCGCAGACGCCTGCGCCCGGCACCGCGAAGCCCGCGGCGCCCGCGCCCGCTCCAGCCGCCCCGGCTGCCCAGCCTCCCGCGCCACCGCCGGCGCCCCTGCCATTCCCGGAGGGCGCCAAGATCGCCTTCGTGGTGCTGCAGCGTGTCGTCGCGGAATCGGCGGAGGGCAAGCAGGCCAGCGCCAAGGTGCAGGCCCTGCAGCAGAAGAAGGTCGCCGAGCTCAATGAGCGGCAGAAGACGTCCCAGGGACTGCAGGAGCGCCTCGACAAGAGCGGCGCGGTGATGAGTGAAGCCGCCCGCGCGGACCTCCAGAAGCAAGTGGAGCGCGCCCAGGTCGACCTCCAGCGCTCCACCCAGGACGCCCAGCAGGAAGTACAGGAACTGCAGCAGCAGCTCAACGAAGAGTTCCAGCGCCGGATCGCCCCGGTGATCGAGCAGGTGGGCAAGGAACGCGGGCTGCACTACATCTTCAACGGGCCCGACTCCGGCCTCGTGTGGGCCGACGCCGCCCTCGACATCACGACCGACGTCGTGAAGAGGCTCGACGCGGCCAAGCCGGCCGCGCCGCCTGCCAAGCCGCAGGGCCAGTAGGCCGACTCCCGGCGCCGGCGGCGCGCGGCCCACGGGGCCGTTCGTGGCCGGCCGACCGTGCCCGCCGTGCACATCGCGACCCTCCTTCAACGCCAGGCCCAGCGGTGCCCGATGCCGCTGATCGATGCCATCACGCCCTCGGCCGAGCCCGGCCGTGTCTTCGGCGTGAAGGCCATCAGTGCCGGCGAAGACTTCTTCCAGGGCCACTTTCCGGGCGCGCCGCTCATGCCCGGCGTGCTGATGATCGAGGCGCTGACGCAGGCGTCGACCGCGCTTCTGGTGCACGACGCCTCGACCGCGCCCGGCGCGGTCGTGCGCCTGCGCGGCGTCGACGACGCCAAGTTCCGCAAGTACGTCTCGCCGGGTGACCGGCTCGAGATCGACGTCCGCCTGCAGCGGCGGCGCGGGCCGATCGCCCGCGTGCAGGCGTCGGCGAGCGTCGACGGCACCGTGGTGCTCGACGCCACCCTGGTGCTGACCGTGATGGCCGACGCGCCGCAGATCCATCCCACCGCCGTCGTGCATGCGACTGCGGTGGTCGGCACCGGCACGGTCGTCGGCCCGCACGCCGTGGTCGGGCCGCACGTGGTGCTCGGGCGCGACGTCCAGGTCGGCGCCTCGGCCGTGATCGAGGGCGACACGACGGTCGGCGATCGCACGCAGATCTTCCCGTTCGCGTCGATCGGCCTGGCGCCGCAGGATCTGAAGTACCGCGGCGAGCGCACGCGGCTCGTCATCGGCACCGACAACGTCTTCCGCGAGGCCGTCACGATCCACCGCGGCACCGTCGGCGGCGGCGGCGAGACCCGCATCGGCGATCGCAACCTGGTGATGGCCTACGCGCACGTGGCGCACGACTGCAAGGTCGGCAGCGACACCATCTTCGGCCCCGGCGCGACCCTGGGCGGTCACGTCGCCGTCGAGGACTACGCGCAGATCAGCGCCTACTCCGGCGTGCATCAGTTCTGCCGTGTCGGCCGCTACGCGTTCATCGGCGGCTACTCGGTGGTCACGAAGGACGCCCTGCCGTACGCCAAGACCGTCGGCAACCGCGCGCGCGTCTACGGCCTCAACACGATCGGCCTGGTGCGGCGCGGCTTCGCACCGGACGTCGTCAAGCAGTTGAAGCAGGCCTACCGCTTCCTGCTCACGTCGAAGCTGACGCCGTCGAAGGCGCTCGCCGCCATCCAGGCCGATGCCCGCCTGTCGTCGGCCGACGTCGCCTATCTCGTCGATTTCATCCGCTCGTCGAAACGCGGCGCCACGTTGCGCCGGCCGGGCCGCCGGACCGGCGACGACGACGAATAGGGCCGCGTGAAGCTGGGGCTGCTCGCCGGCAACGGCCGTTTTCCGTTCCTCGTCCTCGAGGCGGCCCGCAGTCTGGGCCACGACGTCACGATCGTGGCGGTGAAGGAAGAGGCCGACACCGATCTCGAGGCCGCCGCGGCGGCCGGACCGGCACCGGCGCCGATTCATCGCGTCTCGCTCGGACAGCTCGGCACCTGCCTACAGGTCCTGCAGGACGCCGGCGTGACCCACGCCGTGATGGCGGGCCAGGTCAAGCACGCCAAGATCTTCGGGTTCGGCTCCATGCCCGACCTGACGTTCCTGAGCCTGATCAAGAAACTGGCGACGCGCAACACCGACGCGCTGATCGGCGCTGTCGCCGACCTGATGCGCGAGCGCGGCATCCAGCTCGTCGACTCGACCTCGCTCCTGCAGCCGCTGCTCGCCACCCCCGGCGTGATGACGGCGCGGCGGCCGACCGACGCCGAGACCGCGTCGCTGGCCTTCGGCTATCGCATGGCCGATCAGATCGCCGCCCTCGACATCGGCCAGACCATCGCCGTCAAGCACAGTGCCGTCGTGGCGGTGGAGGCGATGGAGGGCACCGATGCGGTGATCGCGCGGGCCGGCGATCTCGCCGGCGCCGGCGTGGCGATCGTCAAGGTCGCCAAACCGAAGCAGGACATGCGCTTCGACGTGCCGGTCGTGGGCATCCCGACGATCCAGGTCATGGCACGCGCCGGGGCCACGGTGTTGTCGCTCGATGCCGGGAAGGCGCTGATGTTCGACAAGGCGCGGATGATCGCGGCGGCCGACGAGGCCGGCATCGCCATCGTCGGACGGGCGTCCGCGGGAGTGACGGCGTGACGGCCGGCGCACCGCTGCGCGTGGCCGTCGTCGGCGTCGGCCACCTGGGCAAGCATCACGCCCGGTTGCTGGCCACGTTGCCCGGCGTGACCCTGGTCGGCGTGGCGGACACCAACGTCGCGCGGGCCGCGGAGATCGCGGAGGCATCCGGCACGACCGCGTACTCGTCGTGGGAGGCACTGCCGCAGGTCGACGCCGTGTCGATCGCGGTGCCGACCGAGGCGCACACCGCCGTCGCGAGCGGCCTGATTGCCCGCGGCGTGCACGTGCTGGTCGAGAAGCCGCTGGCCCGGACCGTTGAAGAGGCCGAGACGCTCATCACGGCGGCGACGGCCCGCGGCGTCACGCTCGCGGTCGGCCACACCGAGCGCTTCAATCCGGCCGTCACCGCCGCCCGCGCGCACCTGCACGCGCCGCGCTTCATCGAGGCGCATCGCCTCGGCACGTTCCCCGAGCGCAGCCTCGACATCGACGTCGTGTTCGACCTGATGATCCACGACCTCGATCTGCTGCTCGCCATCGTGGGCGAGCCGGTGGCGGCCGTGGAGGCCGTCGGCGTGCCGGTGCTCACGCCGCGCATCGACATCGCCAACGTGCGCCTGCGCTTTGCCGGCGGCTGCATCGCCAATCTCACGGCGAGCCGCATCAGCCGCGACCGCGTCCGCAAGATCCGCTTCTTCCAGCCGCAGAGCTACCTGTCGATCGACTACGCGGCGCAGGAGGTCGAGCACTGGACCGTGGGGCCGGGTCCGAACGGCGCCCCGGCCATCACCGGTGGCAAGCTGGACGTCGAGCGCGACGAGCCCCTGAGGCGCGAACTCGACGACTTCGTCACGGCAGTGCGCACCGGGCGCGAACCTCAAGTCACCGGCGTGCAGGGGCGCGCCGCGCTGGCTCTCGCCTCGGAGATCGTGGAGCGCATGCACCATGTCCGTTGACACTCGTTCACCGATCGCCGCGGCGGTCGCCGACGCCGCCCTGGCGGGGCAGCGCCTCGAGGCCGCGTCGATCGCCGCGCTGGCCGGCCTCACCGACATCCTGGCCCTCGGCGCGCTCGCCGACGACGTGCGCCGGCGCCGCCACGGCTCCCACGCTACCTACGTGCGCGTGCACCAGCTCGACATGGCCGACCGCGACGACTGGTCGGCGGCGCCCACGACAGCCCGGGAGGTGCGCCTGACCGGCGCGCCCGCGACGGCTGACGCGGCCGTTGACGCCGTGCGCCGTGCTCGGCCGCTGGCTGGCGCCGTGACGCTGCGCGGGTTCGACCTCAACGAGATGTGGGCGCTGGGTGGCGCGGCGCTGCTGCGCGGTCTTCGCGAGGCCGGCCTCGACGAGGTGGCGACGGTGGAGCCCGGACCCGACGCGATCGACGCCGTGACGGCCGCCCGCGCCGCCGGTCTCGGCGTTCGCGTGGTCGGCCTGGCCGAGCCCGTGGCCGATCGCGCCGCCTGGCTGCTCGGCGTCCGTGCGCTGATCGACGCCGTCGGAGGCATCGAGGCTGTCGCTCCGCTGCCGCGCACCGCCGACCCGTCGACGCCCACCACCGGGTTCGATGATGTCCGCAGCATCGCGCTGGCGCGCCTCGCTCTCGAGGCGGTGCCGTCGATCCAGGTCGACTGGCAGCGGCACGGGCCGAAGCTGGCGCAGGTGGCCCTGACGGTCGGCGCCGACGATCTCGATCTCGTGAGCGCCGCCGATGACGTCTCGCGAGGCCCGCGGCGCGCGCCGCTGGAAGAGGCGCGGCGCAACATCGGCGCCGCCGCCCTGACGCCGGCGGAGCGCGACGGCCGGTTCACGCGCGTGGCCGGATGAGCGATCGCGTTCGCGTCAGCGCGGTTTCGTTCCTCAACGCGCGGCCCCTCGTTGCCGGCCTCGCCGACGACACGGCGCTCTTCGACGTCGAGATGGACCTCCCGTCCACCTGCGCGGCGCGTCTGCATGCCGGCGACGTCGACCTCGGTCTCATCCCGGCGATCGAGTATGTGAGGGGCGACTACGCCCTCGTTCCCGACATCGCGATTGGCTCCGACGGCCCCATCCTCTCGGTCGCGATCTTCACGACCGTGCCGATGGCCCGGGTGCGGCGGCTGGCGCTCGACACCAGCTCGCGGACGTCGGTGGCGCTGGCGCACGTGCTGTGCGCGAAGCTGTGGAGCATCGCGCCCGAGACGGTCGCGGCGCCGCCGGATCTGCCGGCGATGCTCGCGACCGCCGATGCCGCGGTGATCATCGGCGACCCGGCGCTCGACCTCGACCCGGTGCCGGCCGGGGTCGAGAAGATCGACCTGGGCGAGGCGTGGCGCGGGCTGACCGGTCTGCCGTTCGTCTACGCCGCGTGGGCCGGCCGCCTCGGCGCCCTGGGGCCCGCGCACGTCGCCGCGCTGGCGGCGGCGCGTGACCGGGGGCTGGCCGACATCGACGGGCTCGCGGCCGATGCGGCTGGCGGCGTGGCCGCGCGTGCGGCCAGATACGCCACCTACCTGCGGCATAATCTCCGATATGCGTTCGGCCGGCGCGAGCAGGCCGGACTCGAGCGCTTTTTCGAGCTGGCGGCAGAGGTGGGACAGGTCCCGCGGACGCGGCCGCTGCGGTTCCATCGATGACCTTCAGCCTCGACACCCTCGGCGCCCGCATCCTCGATGGCGGCCGGCTCACGGCCGACGAGGCGTTGTGGCTGTATCGCGAGGCGCCGACGCTGTGGCTGGGCCGCATGGCCGATGCCGTGCGGACGCGGAAACATCCCGACGGCGTCGTCACCTACATCATCGACCGCAACGTCAACTACACCAACGTGTGTACGGCGCGCTGCAACTTCTGCGCGTTCTACCGGCCGGTCGGCCACGCCGAGGGCTACGTCCTCGGCTTCGACGAGATTCACCGGAAGATCGAAGAGACGATGGCACTCGGCGGCCACCAGCTGCTGTTGCAGGGCGGCCACAACCCCGACCTGCCGCTCGAGTGGTACGAAGACCTGTTCCGCGGCGTGAAGGCGCGGTTTCCCGACTTCAAGCTGCACGCGCTCTCGCCGCCAGAGATTCTGCACATCTCGCGCACGTCGAAGCTGCCCGTGCCAGAGGTGATCCGGCGGCTCGTCGCCGTGGGACTCGACAGCGTGCCCGGCGGCGGCGCCGAGATCCTCGTCGACCGCGTGCGCAAGCTGCTCAACTGTTACTCGAAGGCCACCGCCGACGAGTGGCTCGACGTGATGCGCGAAGTGCACAAGGCCGGGCTGCGCACGACCGCCACGATGATGTACGGCACGGTCGAAACCGACGAGGAACGCCTCGAGCACATGCTGCGCCTGCGCGCGCTGCAGGACGAGACGGGCGGCTTCACGGCCTTCATCACGTGGAGCTATCAGCCGGAACACACCGAACGCGGCGGGGAAGAGGCGACCGGCATCGACTATCTGCGCACGCTCGCCATCGCCCGGATCGTGCTCGACAACTTCGACAACCTGCAGGCGTCGTGGGTGACGCAGGGCGGCA
>CADEDM010000234.1 GCA_902826065.1 uncultured Acidobacteriota bacterium
ACATCCACCAGAACGTGCCCGGCGTGCTGGCGGCGGTGAACAACATCGTGTCGGAGGTGGGCGCGAACATCGACGCCCAGCACCTGGCCACGACGCGCGACATCGGCTACCTGGTGATGGACGTCAACCGTGAGCTCTCGGATGAGGTGCACACGCGCATCTCGGCCTTGCCGATGAGCGTGCGGACGCGCATCCTGTACTGACGATGGGCGTGCTCGAAGCGCGGGATCTCACCGGCGGCGACAGCGATGCCGCGGCCACGGCGCAGCCGGCGTGCGTGCGGCTGGCACCCGACCCGCGCGACGTCGCCGATCTGCTGCGCGATGAGTCGCGACTGTCGGCTGAGGGCGTCGCGTCGGTGGCGGAGCCGTCCACGGTCGACGAGCTGCGGGCCGTGCTGCGCTGGCACGCCACGCAGGGACACGCCGTGACCGTGAGCGGCGCCCGCACCGGCGTGGCCGGCGGCGCGGTGCCTGAAGAGACGTCGCACCTCGTGTCGCTGTGGCGGCTGCGCGGCGTGACGGTGGTGGATCTCGAGAGTTCGCCGGCCACGGTGCGCGCACTGGCCGGCACCACGCTGCGCGAGCTGCAGGCGGATCTCGCCACGCGCGCGAAGGGCTGGGCACTGCCGCTCGATCCCACCGAGGCGGGCGCATCGGTGGGCGGCATGGTGGCGACCAACGCCGCCGGATCGCGGGCCTTCCGCTTCGGCGCCACGCGCGACTGGGTCGTGGGTCTCACCGTGGAACTGGCGTCGGGCCGCACCCTCGCGGTCACCCGGGGCGCCGATCGCAGCGAAGGCGACGCCGTGACGCTGCACGATGGCGACGACACCCGCACGGCGCACCTGCCGGCCATTCCGAAGCCGCGCACCAAGAACTCGATCGGCTACGGCTTCACGCCCGGCGGCGACGTCCTCGATCTTTTCGTCGGCAGCGAGGGGACACTGGGCGTGGTCAGCGAGGTCACGTTCCGGCTGATGCCGGTGACCGAGTCGCGGCTGGCGTTCCTGCAGTGCCTCGAGACACCGTCGCAGGCGTTCGCGCTGGTCGACGCGCTGCGCCGCGATCGCGCCCTGAGCACCACGGCCATCGAGTTCCTCGACGCGCGGTCGCACGAGCTGGCACGCGAGACCGGGAAGGCCGAGGTCGCGCGCGTGTTGGCGAACGTTCCGGCCGGCAGTTGCTCGGTGTTCGCCGAGTTCGGCTACGACGACGAGGCCGGCCTCGAGGCGTCCGTCGAGCGCGTGCTGGCGCATGTGGCCGCCGTGGGCGGCGATGAATCCGCCGGGCTGGCTGGCGTCGACGAGCAGGTGCTGAAGGACATCCGCGCGTTCCGTCACGCCGTGCCCGAGCGCATCAACGCCACGATCGCCGCGCGCCGGCAACACCATCCGGCGCTGCACAAGATCGCGACCGACATGGCCGTCGAAGACCACGACCTGCAGTGGGTGTACGACCTCTACACGACGCGCCTGTCCCAGGCCGGCCTCGACCACGCGGTGTTCGGCCACGCCGGCAACAACCATTTCCACGTGAACATCCTGCCGAGGGACGAGCAGGAGCTGGTGCTGGCCAAGGCGATCTACAAGGAGTTCGCGGAAGCGCTGGTGGCCCGTGGCGGCTGCGTCTCGGCCGAGCACGGCATCGGCCGCATCAAGAAGGCATTCCTGCCGGTGCAGTACGACGCCGCGACGCTCGATGCGATGCGTGCCGCCAAGCGGTGGCTCGACCCGGAGTGGCGACTCAACCCCGGCGTCCTGATCGACCCGTAGAACTTCGACCAATCGCGTCGCCCGATCGCGGCGCGGTCGACGCGGTATCTCGCTCCGGCTCCCCTTCGCTCGCCCCGCCTGTTGCGCGCTGCCGCCCCTCAGACGTGGCGTGCTCAGAGGTCGCCGTCGCGAGACACCGCGCCGCCCACGCCGCTCACGGCGAGTTCAGACGCGAGACTCGCTCAGGGGTTCCAGACGACCTGCGCGAGCGTCGAGCTGAGGGCGTTGAGGAACGCCAGCTCAGGCGCACCCGGCGGCTGCGCTTCGTCGACATACAGGAACCGTGACTGCGAGTGCATGCACCAGGCGGCCGCGCCGGCGTACTTCGCGCGTGCCACCGCCTCGAGGAAGTGGTTCGCGGTCAAGGTGCTGTTTTGCCCCGATGGCATCCACCGATCAGGTTCCTGGAAGAAGACCGGCATCGGCTGTGCGGTGATTGCGTTCCGCAGCCGGTCGACGAGCATGGCCTTGCAGGACGCGGTGACCGTCGGCGAGCACGCGAAGACGTCGCCCCAGCTGATCGTCGACGTGATCGGTGGGGTGAGCGGCAACGTGCCTGCGGTTGCGACACCGGTGTTTCCCGTCCACTTCGGGACGCCTGACACCCACTGGCGCGAATCGTGGAACGCGGCGAAGTCGAGCCGCCGGAACTTCGCCGGGTTGCCCGGATCACTCGGATCTGGAAACGCCGTCATCGCAATGCCCCCGTACTGCTCTGGCGTGATCTCGTTCGCGAGGGAGATCGACGCCAGACGCGACGGGTCGTCCTTCTTGACGGCATCGATGATCTGCCACGCCTGAGCCGTGGTCGTGATCGGGATCTGCGCGCTCGGGCATGTCGGGCCCTGCGAGCTGCCGTTGGCTTCGTTCTGCAGGTCGAAGAACACGTGCGAGAAGTTCTGCGTCGCCGTGGTCTTGAGCTGCTTGGTCACTTCGTTGATGCCGGCGGTGTACTCGTTGAAGGTGAATTGTCCGCCAGCGGGGGCGACCGTCTCTCGAGCGAACGTCAACTCCACGACGATGCCGTAGGCTGCCGCCCGGCCGAGCACGTACTTGAGACGGGTCAGGCCGGCAGGGTTCACGTAGGGAGCGCTGCCGTCCTGAAGCACACCGCTCGCGTCGTAGGAGCTGAAGCCCGTGCAGTCTTTGGTCCTCCAGTAGTTGGCAAAGATCCGCACGCCCTTGACGCCCAGAGCCGCCAGGTTCGCAAGGTCACCCTCGAGCATGGTGTTGGTCATGCGGTCGCTGGCGCCCGAGAAGTACGAGAAGAACACGATGAACGTCGGAGTCTGCGGCTGGCCCAGGGCCGGATTGCCGATGGCGAACGTCCTTCCTTGCTTGGTGATGGTCAACTGCGCGCTTGCGGCGGACGACGTAAGTGCCACGAGCAGGAACGTGGTCGCGAGGATCTTCATCTGTCGCCTCCTTGTGCTGGTGGGGGAGACGTACGAGTGCCGACGAGGTCCGCCAAGGCTGCGCCCAGACGGACGGCGGGAATAGCTCGATCGACGACACTCGCGTTGCTCTCACTGGCGGTTGCGTCGGAGCATCGCGACTCGGGCGCTCGAGTCGCGGTCGTTCATCGACGCGGAGGAGGGGACGAGGGAACGAGCGGAATGTAGGAGCCGCGCGACGACGTGTCAATGGCCCGACTTAGAGAGTGTGCAAGCCGACGCAACGGCCGAGCTGTGGCGTGATCCGGAAGGCCGCCTCGTCCGATCGCAACTACGACGGCGCGCGTTCTCTGGCCGCTCCGGTTTGGTGCCGACGATCGCCGTGGTCGGCGTACCGCAGCTCGATCATCAACGGCGAGCAACTCGACGGGCGACCGCGCCGCGATTGAGTCGCGCCGGCTTCGCCCTAGATCATCGCGCGCAGCGCCGCGAGCAGCATCGTGACGCCGGCGAACACCAGGATCCACAGCACGCCGTTGCGGAACGCAGACGCGCTCATGCCGGTGTAGATCTTCGACCCGTAGATCGACGGGATCACCAGCGCGCCGGCGACGACGGCCATCTGCGGCAGATGCTCCGAGCGCACGCGCCCGGCCCACACGTTCGACGCGAAGGTCGCGGCCAGCACGATCAAGTTGAAGTTCTGCAGCACCGCGCGGTGTTCGTCCTTGGTGTAGCCGCGCAGCGTGGCCCACAGCGCCGGCGCCAGGCCGCTGAAGCCGCTCAGGGGCGCCATCACGCCGCCCAGCAGGCCCACCGCGGCGTCGGCGAGCTTGCCGCCGTGCGTGATCTTCGGCAGCTTCGCCGTGGCCAGCATGGCGCCGCAGCACACCACCAGCATCCCGCCGAGGACCAGCTTGAACCAGGTGGGATCGAGCATCGAGAGCGCGCGCTGACCGAGCGGAATGCCGATGGCGCTGCCGAGCACGAACGGCCACAGCAGGTGGAGGTGCCAGCCGCGGCGCACGCGGATGGCCGAGATGATCTGGCCGGTGACGCCGCCGAACACGGCCATGACGGCGGCCAGCTTCGGATCGACACCCCAGATCCAGATCGCCATGGCGACCATCGCGAAGGCGAAGCCCGAGATGCCCTGCACGAGGCCGCCGATCGCCGCCCCAATCGCCAACACCACCGTTTCCGACATCGTCGACCGATCCTCGTGCGCCACCTGGTGCGTGCGCAGCGCTCAAGTGTATGTCGATTCCGCGCATGCCCGAACCGGATTACGATGCAGACATGCGAGTTTCGCTCCTCTTCGCCATGGCCGCCGTGGCGCTGCTCTCGGCGGCGTCCATGCAGGCGAGCGATGCGGCCGGCGCGCAGGCCGCCACGACGAACGACGGCGTCTACACCCAGGCCCAGGCCGACACCGGCCGCGAGCTGTACGACAAGGTCTGCGCGTCGTGCCACCAGCCGTCGAAGTTCAGCGGTGCGGAGTTCACCCGCGCCTACGGGAACAAGCCGCTCACGGAGATCGACGCCGCCATGGCCGAGATGCCGATGGACAGCCCCGGCACGCTGTCGCGCGACGACATCGCTTCGCTCATCGCCTACTTCCTGTCGATGAACAAGTATCCGGCCGGGACGACGCCGCTCGCCGGCCAGGTCGAGGCGCTGCAGCGCATCACCGTGGCGCCGCGCCAGTAGCGGTGGGCGCACGGCCATGACGCCGGCCTCGCCAAGCGCCTCCGAGGTCGGCTGGCGGCTGCACCACACCTACGCGGCTCTGCCCGAGCTGCTGCATTCCGCGGTCAGGCCGACGCCGGTGCGCGAGCCCGAGTTCGTCGTCTTCAACGTGGCGCTGGCCGCCGAGCTGGGCCTCGACGTGGCTGCGCTCGACTCGCCCGACGGAGTGGCGATCTTCGCCGGGAACGTCGTCCCCGACGGCGCGTTTCCACTGGCCCAGGCGTATGCCGGCCATCAGTTCGGCGGCTTCACGGCCCTCGGCGACGGCCGCGCCATTCTGCTCGGCGAGCAGGCCACGCCTGACGGCCGGCGCGTGGACATCCAGTTGAAGGGCGCCGGGCGCACGCCGTACTCGCGCAACGGCGACGGCCGCGCCGCCGTGGGCCCGATGCTGCGCGAGCTCGTGATCAGCGAGGCCATGCACGCTTTGGGCATCCCCACGACCCGCAGCCTCGCGGTGGTCGTCACGGGTGAGCCGGTGCATCGCGAGCGCACGCTGCCCGGCGCCGTGCTGACGCGCGTGGCGTCCAGTCACCTGCGTGTGGGCACGTTCCAGTGGGCCGCCGCGCACCGCGACCTGGCCGCCCTGCGGGCGATCGCGGACTACACGATCCAGCGCCACTACCCGGACGTCGCGGAGGGGCCGGCCCGATATCTCGCGCTCTTCGACGCCATCGTCGAACGCCAGGCGCGCCTGATCGCGCAGTGGCAGTGCGTGGGCTTCGTCCACGGCGTGATGAACACCGACAACATGGCGCTGTCCGGCGAGACGCTCGACTATGGCCCGTGCGCGTTCATGGACGCGTACGACGCGAACACGGTGTTCAGTTCGATCGACAGCGGCGGCCGCTACGCGTACGGCAACCAGCCCGGCATCGCGCAGTGGAACCTGGCCCGACTCGCGGAAGCGCTGTTGCCGCTCTTCGATGCCGACGAACCGCGCGCGATCGAGATCGCGCAGACGTCACTCGAGCGATTCCGCGATCGGTTCGCGCACCACTTCGTCGCCGGTATGCGCGCCAAGCTGGGGTTGGCTCGCGACGAGGACGGCGACGACGCGCTCGTCGACGGCTTGCTGGACTGGATGCAATCGACCCACGCCGACTTCACGAACACGTTCCGGCAACTCGCCCGTCCCGCGGACGCGGAGTCGCTGGCGCAGGGCGATGCCGCATTCGGCCGGTGGCATGCCTCGTGGCGCACACGCCTGGTCCGCGAAGCGCATGATCTCGACGCCGCCGTCGTGCTGATGCAACGCTCGAGCCCGGCGATCATTCCGCGCAACCACAAGGTGGAAGAGGCGCTGACAGCGGCCGAGCAAGGCGACCTGACGCCGCTGGACCGGCTCATGACGGCTCTGCGCACGCCCTACGATCACCACGACGTCCCGCCCGAGTTCGCGAGTCCGGCGTCGGCGTCCGACGGGCCCTATCGCACGTTCTGCGGGACCTAGACGCGGCGGGCTCGCCGCTACGGCGCGTCGGCGCGCCTGGTCACGTCGACCCACTCGGCGCCGGCGAGCGCGGCGAGACGTTCGGGCGTCAGTCGCACGGCCGCGTTGATCGCGCCGGCCGCCGGCAGCACTTCATCGAAGTCCTTCAGCGAGACGTCGCAGTAGACGCGGAGTGGCTTGCTCAGGCCAAACGGGCACACGCCGCCGACCGGGTGTCCGGTCTCCGCTTCCACCTCGGCGAAGTCGAGCATCTTCGCCTTGGCCTTGAACTGCGCCTTGAACTTCTGGTTGTCGAGGCGCACGTCGCCGCGGGTGACGAGCAGCGCCACGTCGTCGCCCAGGCGCAGCGACAGCGTCTTGGCGATGCGTCCCGGTTCCACGCCGTGCGCTTCGGCGGCCAGCGTCACCGTGGCCGTGCTCGCGGCCAGCTCGATGACCGCCACGTCGGGCGCGTGCGCGGCGAAGAAGGCTTTGACCGACTCGAGGCTCATCGCGCGGGTCGCTACTGCACGCCGGCCGGTGGTCTCACCGTCGACGCCGGGCGCGTGCCTTTCAGGATCCAGCGCTGCATCCGCCGGCCGTTACCGGCTTCGCCGGTGTAGAGACGGTTCTTCGAGTCGATCGCGACCATGTGCGCGCGGATGAACTCGCCCATCTGACGTCCGGGCCGGCCGAAGCGGTCGAGGATCGCCAGATCCTTGCGGCGCAGCATCCACACCCGCTGGTTGGTGCCGTCGATGAGGTAGAGCAGCGTCTGTCCCGGATCGCGCGAGAACTGCAGGCTGAAGCCGCTGCCCGAGCCGCCGGTCTCCGGTCGCACGAACTTCTCCATCAGGAACTCGCCGTTCTGACGGAACACCTGGATGCGGTTGCCGCGGCGATCGGACACGTAGATGAGGCCATCCTTCGAGCCGACGAGGCCGTGCAGCGTCGAGTACTGCTGCGGCGGGTTCTTCGGATCGACGGGGTACTTGTACTTCTCGGTGTCGTCGGGCTTCTTGCCGTAGGCGCCCCAGTGCCGCAGGTACTTCCCGGTGACGGAGTCGTACACGACCACGCGCTTGTTGATGTAGCCGTCGGCGATAAACAGCTCGTTGGTCTTCGGCTCGACGTAGAAGTTCGCCGGCCCGCCGAGGTGGTCGGGGTCGTTGCTGCCCTTGTTCACGCCGGGCTCGCCGATGGTGAACACGTGCTTGCCCTGCTGCGTGAACTTCATCACGTGCATGCCGTCGCTCGTGCCCATCCACACGAAGCCGTTGTGGTCGAGGTAGATGCCGTGCTCCTGGCTGAACCAGGTGTAGCCGTCGCCGGGCCCGCCCCAGGCCTGCACCAGCTTGCCGTTCTCGTCGAGCTCGAGCACCGGCGGCGCCGGGATGCAGCAGTCGGCGATCGGCGGCTTCACCGCCGCGCCGATCTCCTGCGGCGT
>CADEDM010000235.1 GCA_902826065.1 uncultured Acidobacteriota bacterium
TGGGGCGGCAGCCAGCTCGCCGACCACGCCACCGAGTTCAACGGGCTCGACACCTGGGTCTACAGCCGTCCCTTCCAGCAGGCCAGCCGCGGCGGCGACGTCGTCTATGCGTCGAGCTGCGCGACGGGCCGCATCACGCGGCTGATGGTCGCCGACGTCTCGGGCCACGGCCAGGCGGTGGCGGCCACGGCGGCCGACCTCCGGCTGCTGATGCGGCGGTTCGTGAACTGCCTCGATCAGACGGAGCTGGTGCGACGGCTGAACCAGCAGTTCGCGGCGTTGCAGGCGCAGGCGGCGTTCGCCACGGCGGTCGTGGCCACCTACTTCGCGCCGACCCGCCGCCTGACGCTCTGCAACGCGGGACATCCGCGCCCGCTGCACTACAGCGCCGCCCGCGGTGAATGGCGGCTGCTGAGCAGCCAGTCGACCGCGGCTGGCCCGCGCAACCTGCCGCTCGGCCTGCTCGACATGGCCGACTACGACGCCTTCGACATCGAGCTGGCGCCGGGCGACTGCGTGCTCGCCTACACCGACGCATTGATCGAGTCTCAGGACGCCGACGGCCGCGACCTGGGCGAGGAAGGCGTGCTGCGCATCGTGCGCCTGCTCGACGACGTGGCGCCGGCGGTGCTGATCCGCACGCTGCTGCGTGAGATCGAGGAGCGCTATCCCGAGAACCTCTCGGCCGATGACGTCACGGTGATGCTGGTGCGGGCGTCGGCGCGCACGCAGACGCACTCGCTCGGGGCGCGGCTGAAAGCGTTCGGACGCCTCTGCGCCGCGGCCGTCGGCGCCGTGCGGCCCGGAGCCGAGCGTCCGCCGATGCCCGACCTGAATCTCGCCAACCTCGGCGGCGCCGTGTTGCCGATGCTCGAGCGGCGCTGGAAGGCGCGGGGAGATTCCCGGCGGCAGGTGTAGGCTCTCGGGCATGCGCCCGCTTCTCTCCCTCGTCGTTGCCTGCGCCGTTCTCGGCACGGTCGTTCCGCTGGCCCAGGCACCTCATGCCGAGCCGCCGTTCCCGCGCCCGGCCGCGAAGTACGAGGTCGACATCGAGAAGGACGTCATGGTGCCGATGCGCGACGGCGTGCGCCTGGCCACCGACATCTATCGCCCGCGCGGCGTCGACGGCCCCCTGCCGACCATCCTCATCCGCCTCCCCTACAACAAGAACAGCTACGGCGGCGCCACGACGCCGGCGCGCTTCTTCGCCGGTCACGGCTACGCCGTGGTGCTGCAGGACGTGCGCGGCAAGTTCGGATCCGAGGGCGCCTATCGCGTCTACGAAGGCGACGTCACCGACTGGCCCGATGCGTTCGACTGGATCGGCCGTCAGCCGTGGTCGACGAAGAAGATCGGCACCTACGGCTGCTCGTACCTGGGCGAGGGCCAGATCATCGCCATGGCGCAGCGCCATCCGCTGCACGCGGCCGCGATTCCGCAGGCTGCCGGCGGCAACGTCGGCCGCGTGCCCGGCCGGCGCATCTTCTGGGGGTCGGTGGAAGGCGGCGCCATGGCGCTGTCGATCAACTTCGGCTGGATGCCGATGTTCGCGTCGGTCGACAAGGGCGCCCGTCCCCTGCCCAAGGTCGACTTCGCGCAGCACTTCAAGACCCTGCCTACGATCGACATGACGGATCGCGCCGGCAGCCCGAGCTGGGACTGGCGCAACTTCCTCGAGCGTTCGCCCGACGACCCGTGGTGGGATCGCCAGGGCTATCTGACGGCGGCGGCGTCCACGGCGACGCCGGCCCTGCACGTCTCCACGTGGTTCGATCTCGCGGCCGAGGCGCTGCAGGAAGCGGAGATCTTCTCGAAGAACGCCACGACGCCGGAGGCGCGCACCGGGCAGTACGCGATCATCGGCCCGAACACGCACTGCGCCAACGAAGGCTCGACGAGCGCGACGGTCGTGGGTGAGCTGAACGTCGGCGATGCGCGGCGGCGCTACGCGGAGACGTACCTGCGCTGGTTCGACTTCTGGCTCAAGGGCGAGCAGAACGGCGTGCTCGATCTTCCGCGCTACCAGTACTACGTGATCGGCCGGAACGCGTGGCACGCGTCGCCGGTCTGGCCGGTGGCCGGCATGCGCGAGACGCCGATGTATTTCGCCAGCGACGGACGCGCCAACACCGCTGCCGGCAATGGCCGTCTGCAGCACACGCCACCACACGGCGCGGCGTCGGATGCGTTCACCTACGACCCGATGGACCCGGTGCCGGCCCGCGGCGGCTCGATCTGCTGCACCGGCAATCCCAGGGATCAGCCGGGCTCGTTCGATCACCGCGACCTGGAGTCACGGCCCGATCTGCTCGTCTACAGCACGCCGCCGCTCACGACCGGCCTCGAGATCACCGGGCCGCTGCGGGCGGAGATCCACGTGTCGTCCGATGTCAGGGACACCGACGTCACCGTGAAGGTGCTCGACGTGTTCCCCGACGGCCGCTCGATGAACGTCGTCGAAGGCATCACGCGGGTCCGCTACCGCGACGGCTTCGGCACACCCCGGCTCATGGAGAAGGGCCAGGTCTACCGTGTGCCCGTGGACCTCCACGCGACGAGCTGGTACCTGCCGCCGGGCCATCGGCTGCGCGTGCACGTCTCGAGCTCGAACTTCCCGCGTTTCGACCGCAACCTCAACACCGGCGGGAAGAACTACGACGAGACGTCGGGAGTGGTGGCGCACACCACGATTCACCACTCGGCCCGCTACCCCTCGCGGATCCTGCTGCCGATCGTCTCCGGGAAGTGACGATCGGCCCCGGGGCCGTCGTGGTATGAGGGAGGTTGGGGGTGGAGGACGCGCGCCCGTCCTGGCCGTGCGCCGCCGCCACGAACGGAGGACGCCATGGAGTTCCTGATCGCCATCGCGGCCCTGGCCATCGGCCTCGTGCTCGCCCGCAACGCCTACCTGGATCCCGACGACTACGTGCATGCCGCGGCGATGGCGCTGCTGCTGGCCGTCGTGGTCGCACCGGCGATTCCCACCGTCGCACAGACGCGGGTACTGCAGACGATGGGCGCGCCCGAGGTCGCCGTCGCGCGCAACCATTTCCTGGAAGCGCACGGACTGAAGGTCGTGTGGGCGTGCGGCCTGTTCGCCATCGGTGCGTTGGCCGAGGCCGCGCTGCGCCGCCGCAAGCCGTACGATCCGTGGAACTGACGCGCTAGGCGCCGGGCGTCGCCTGCCGCAACTCGTCGCGCAGCCGCCGCGCGCGGCGGGCGATGATGCCGGGCAACGCCTCGACGTCCGTCCGCTCGGTGCGGAAGTTCACGATGCACGCGCGCAGCACGTAGCGGCCGTCGATCACCGCGTTCGACACGAACACCTCGCCCTCGCGCTGCAGCACGTCGAGCAGCGCGCGGTTGAGCGTGTCGAGCTCGCGCTCCACCGCCTCGGTGCCGACGCCGGCGCGCAGGTCCTCGGGCAGGTAGCGGAACGTGGTGATGCTGAGCGCCTGGCTGGTGCACTCGAACTCCGGATGCTGCCGGACGACGTCGGCCATCAGGCGCGACAGCCGGATGTCGTCGGCGATCATCCTCCGGTAGCCGGCGGCGCCGGCCTGGCGCAACGCCAGCCACACCTTGAGCGCGCGGAAGCCGCGCGAGTTCTGCGGGCCGCGGTCGACGTAGTTGGTGGCGCGCTCGTCGAAGTGGTAGTACGGCGGATGGTACGAGAACGCAGCGGTCAGCCGCTCGGGATCGCGCACCAACGCGCAGCCCGCTTCGAGCGGCGCATAGAGCCACTTGTGCGGGTCCACCGCCACCGAGTCGGCGAGGTGCAGCGCCTTCAGGTCGTCCGGCGACTCCTCGACTGCCGCGGCGAAGCCGCCGTAGGCGCCATCGACGTGGAACCAGAGGCCGCGCTCGCGGCACAACTCGGCGATGGCCGGCAACGGATCGACGACGCCGGTGCTGACCGATCCGGCGGTGCCGATGACGCAGCACGGCCGGTCGCCGGCGGCGACGTCGGCGTCGAGTTGCGTCCGCAGGGCGGCGAGATCCATCCGCTGATCCGCGCCGGTGGGAATCCAGCGGATCGCGTCGGTGCCCAGGCCGGTCATGTCCGTGGCCTTCTGCAGCCAGGTGTGCGTCTCCTTCGAGGCGTAGACGCGCAGGCGGCGGGTGCCCTGGCCGGCCATGCCGGCGGCGCGCACGTCCCAGTCGGCCGCCGCGGCTCGTGCCGCCATGAAGCCGACGATGTTCGCCATGTTGCCGCCGCTCACGAGCAGCCCGCCGGTGCTGGCCGGCACGCCGATGAACTCCGCGATCCAGCGCACCGTCTGCGCCTCGATCTCGGTCGCCGCGGGCGACAGCGTGAAGCTGCCGACGTTGGGATTCACGGCCGCGGCGAGGAAGTCGGCCAACATGCCGATCGGCGCCGGCGAGGCCGTGATGTAGCCGAAGAAGCGGGGATGGCCGTTGAACAACGAGTGCTGGAACAGGTGCGCGGTGGCCTCGGTGAGCAGGGCGGCCGGGTCGGCGCCCTCTTCGGGCAGCGGGCCGTTGAGGCCGAGCGCCTGGCGCAGCGCCGACGGCGCCTGGTCGCGCGTGACGGGGCCGTGCGGCACGGCCGCGAGTGCGGCCGCGACCTGATCGACGAGCTGGTGGCCGAGTGCGCGGAAGGTGTCGGCGTCGATCGCGAGCGGCGCGTGCCGTGGCGCGTCGACGCTCGCTGACGTCGGTGAGTGGGATGCGTCGCTCATGAAACGAGTCCTTCGAAGAGGTCGGTCTCGCGGGTGCGGCCGCCGTTCACGGTGCTGAACACGCGATAGTACGACTGCCAGCCCCACAGCGCCTCGTGATGGTGCGGCGCCAGATCGCGCAGCGTTTCGTATGCCGTGACCTGCGACTCGTGGCACGACACTGCCTTCCACACCGTGGCCCAGTGCGCGCGGGTGTCGATCACGGTGGTCAGCGCCCAGTCGGGCCACGCCGTGGCCTGGCGCTCCTCGCCGTCGACCGTGGAGACGAGCCGCCTGAAGGCCGTCTCGTAGGCCTCCCAGGCCAGCTTCGGCCAGGCGATGTAATACAGCTTCGCCACCGCGTGGGCCGGATGGCCACCATCGCCGCGTCGCGAGGGCTGGGCGGCCTCGACGATCGCCGCGGTCGTGAACTGCGAGATGGCGATGTGATCGGGGTGGCCGTAGGCGCCGTCGGCGCCGAACGTCAAGACGACGTCCGGACGGAAGCGCCGGATCTGTGCCGCGATCGCGCCGATCACCTCCGCCGGCTCGGCGCGATCGAGCTGTTGATCGTGGTAGTCGAGCAACGTGAGATCGGGCACGCCCAGCGTCGCGGCGGCCGCGCGCAGTTCGCCCTCGCGGATGCCGCCGAGCCGGGCGGCGCCCGGATGTTCGGCATGGCTCTGCGGCAGGCCACGGAAGCGTCCGGCCTGACCGCGCGTGGCGGTCACCAGCGCGCATGCCACGCCTTCCGAGGCGTACTTCGCCAGGGTGCCACCGCACCCCAGCGACTCGTCGTCCGGATGCGCCAGCACCGCCATCAGTCGTCGTCGATCAGCCATGGGACAGCTCTGCGACGGCCGGCGCGGTGCGCGCCCGGCCCGCTACTTCGTGATCACGGTCTCGAGATACTCCGCCGGCCCGACGAACGCCGTCGCGCTGACGTTGGTCCTGTGCAGCAGGGCCAGCAGGTCGGCCTCGAGCGCCGCTTGTCCTTCGGGCGGCAGGCCCGCGAAGGCCTTGTGGGTCGGCCCGTAGTAGTTGCGGAACATCTCGAGGAAGTGCTCCGGCGACTCGTAGCGGAAGTTGAACAGCCGCTTCGTCGATTCGATCCTGGACGCGCCGGCGAACAGCATCGCCAGGTGCGCGTCGGTGCCCCACAACAGAGGCGACGCGACGCCGGCCATCGGCGGGACGTGCTTCGCCGTGGTGCGGAACACCTCGCCGATGAAGCCCGCCGGCGTCCAGCAGGCCAGGCCGATCTTCCCGCCGGGCGTGCACACGCGCAGCAGTTCCCGCGCCGACTGCGCGTGGTCGGGCGCGAACATGACGCCGTAGGTCGAGAGCACCTTGTCGAAGCTGGCGTCGGCGAACGGCAGCGCCTCCGCGTCGGCCTCCTGAAACGTCACCGCGAGGCGGTCGGCCTCGGCGCGCGCCTTGCCGCGATCCAGCAGCGCCGGCACGTAGTCGGTGGACGTCACCTGCGCGAAGCGCCGCGCCGCCGCCAGCGTGGCGTTGCCGTTGCCGGCGGCCACGTCGAGCACGCGCTCGCCGCCGTTGACGTCGGCAGCCTCGGCAAGCATCTCGCCGACGATCTGCAGCGTGGTGCCGATCACCGCGAAGTCACCCGACGCCCACATCGCCTGCTGGCGGGCTTTCACGCCGGCGGGCGGCGCGGTCGGGGTGGCGGCGGCACTGGTCGATTGGCTCATGACTGTCTCCTCATGAGGGCAATCGGAATCGGCGCGCTCACGCCGCCACGGCGAGGAAGGCGTCGAAATCGGCGCAGACCACGGCCGGCGGGTCAGGCAGCGCCTGGAACTGGGCTGCGGTGAAGCTGGTCGTGATGGCCACGACACGCATGCCTGCGGCCCTGGCCGCGGCGACGCCCATCGGCGCGTCTTCGAACACCACGCACGCCTCGGGCGGCACGCCCAGGCGACGGCTGGCCTCGAGGAAGACGTCGGGCGCCGGCTTGCCGCGCGGCACCTGGTCGCCGCGCACGATCACGGGGAACGCGATGGCCAGCTCCACCTCACCGAGCGTGTGCACGACGTTCGGCTCGGGGGCAGAGGTCGCCAGCGCCACGGCGACGCCGGTGGCGGCGAAGTGTTCGAGCAGCGCCGGCAGGCCAGGCACGACGGTGAGCCGCCCGCGCGACACCTCGCGATACAGCCCTTCCTTCTCGACCTCGTAGGCCTGCCACTCCTCGCGCGTCAGCTCGCGGTTGAAGAGCACCGGGAAGATCTCGCTGTTGCGGCGGCCGTCGAGCTTGGCGCGATCCGCCGGGGTCAGCGCCGGCAGGCCGTGGCGCTCCGCGAAGATCGCGAAGGCCTCGGCGTGCAGCGCCATGTTGTCGACGAGCGTCCCGTCGAGATCGAAGATCGCCGCGCGAACGTGTTCGAGACGCACGACCGACTACGGCTCGATGGTCGCGGTCTTGATGTAGTCGAGCTTGGGGAACGACTTGGTCAGGTAGGCATTGCCCTCGGCCTGCACGCGCCCCTGCGCCGGACCGCTGCCGCGCGGCGCGCCCTCGCCGTAGCCGGTGTAGATCTTGTCGACGTTCTCGACGCCGCTCACCACCTCGCCGAACGGCGCGAAGCCCTGCGAGTCGAGGCTGGTGTTGTTGCGGAAGTTGATGAAGACCTGCGTGGTGCGGGTGTCGGGCGTGCCGCCCATGGCGAAGGTGATGAAGCCCTTCTTGTTGCTCTGCGTGACCTTGTCGGGTGGGATGCGCGCCGACTGCCACACCTTCGCCACCGTCGGGTTGCCGTTGATGCCGAACTGCACCATGAAATTCGGCACGGCGCGGAAGAACCGCGTCTCGTTGTAGAAGCCGTTCTTCACCAGGTTGTAGAACCGGTCGGCGCCGTTGGGCGCCCACGCCCGCGTCACCTTGATCACGAACTCGCCCGCGCTCGTGTCGAACTTCACGTTGTAGGTCTCGGGCGCTTTCTCGTTCAGGCCGGCCGGGTTGAGCAGCGACTTGCGGGCGGCGGTCTGTTCGGCGCTGAGCGGGGCGGCCAGGGTCAGCGCGGCGAGCGCCAGCACGGCCGCGG
>CADEDM010000236.1 GCA_902826065.1 uncultured Acidobacteriota bacterium
TCAAGGCCGGCGTGCAGCTGTCGTGGGAGCGCATGGCCTACGACCGCGTGCGCAACGGCGACATCCTGCTCGAGATGCGCGACGGCGTCGGCTTCCAGGGACGCATCGCCAACACGCCGATCGTCTCCGACCACAAGATGGAGACGTGGGGCGCGTTCCTCCAGGACCGCTGGGTGATCGGCCGCGCCACCATCAACGTCGGCGTGCGCTTCGACGGCGCCAGCGGCTACCTGCCGGAGCAGTCGAGCCCGGCCGGCACCTACGTGCCGGCGCGCTCGTTCTCCAAGTCCGACGTCTACGACTTCTCGTTGAACGTGGCGCCGCGCCTCGGCATCTCCTACGACGTCTTCGGCAACGGCAAGACCGCCCTCAAGGCCTATTACGGCCGCTTCTACAACCAGTTCGGCTCGGAGATCCTCGAGTCGGCCAACCCGAACGCGCTGTCGGAGCTGAACGTGGTGTGGACCGACACCAACGGCAACCGCACGCTCGACGCCGGTGAACTGGGCCCGCTGCCCACGTTCGTACGCGGGCTCTTCCCGAACTTCGACGCCGATGCGGATCGTCCGTACAGCGACGAGATCAACGTGGGCGTCGAGCACCAGCTCATCGCCAACCTCGCGGTCGGTGTGAGCTATCACCGCCGTCAGCATCGCGATGGCCTGGGCATCGTCGACCTGGCGCGGCCGAGCAGCGCCTACACGCCCGAGACGCAGACCTACACCCTCAACGGCCAGGTGCAGAGCCAGCAGGTCTTCAAGTTGCAGCCGGCGTACGCGAGCCTGCGCAACCGCGTCATCACCAACGTCGACGTACTGAAGAGCGACTACGACGGCGTGCAGTTCGACGTGCAGAAGAGGATGTCGAACCGCTGGCAGATGATGGCCGGCCTGGGCTGGCAGCGCCACCAGGGCTTCGACCACAGCGGCACGTTCACCAATCCCGGGGCCACGACCGACTTCAACAACCCCAACTACCTGCTGAACCGCGGCGACGGCTCGGTGTTCACCGAGCTGCCGTGGACCTTCAACATGTCGGGCAGCTACATGCTGCCCTACGACTTCACGGTGGCGGCCAAGTACAACGCCCGCGCCGGCGACCCGCTGATCCGCGAGGCGGTGTTCACGTTCCAGAACCCGACGACCACGCAGCCCAGCGAGACCGTGCGCGTGGCCGAGCGTGGTGAGGACCGCACCGAGACGGTGAACAAGTTCCTCGACCTGCGGGTCAGCAAGCGGCAGAAGGTCAGCATCGCGAACCTCGAGCTCTCGCTCGATCTGTTCAACGTGCTGAACGCCAACCACGTGCTGCTGCAGAACCAGACGCTGGGCGCCACGTTCGGCCGCCCGACCCGCATCCTCACGCCGCGGATCATCCGGCTGGGTGTGACGGCGCGCTTCTAAGCCGGACCGGAGCCAGGGGCACCTGGCTCTGGAACGACGACGACCCGGAGGGCGGCCATGCTGACGTGGCCGCCCTTCACCTTGTACGACGGCGTCACAGGTGTGACGCCGTGGAGTCGGACCGCCGCGACGCGGGCCCCGGTATGATGCGCGGCATGAGACGCGTCGCCGTGCTGACCATCATCGCCGCCTTTGGACTGGCGCTGGCCGCGGGGATCGGCGCGCCGTCGTCGGCGCAGCCCGCCGCCGACCGCAGCACCTGGCGGTGGTACAAGGGCAACACGCACACCCACACGATCGAGAGCGATGGCGACAGCACGCCCGAGGAGGTCACGCGGTGGTATCGCGAGCATAATTACCAGTTCCTCGTGCTCAGCGATCACAACGTGCTCACCGCCATCGCCGGCCTGTCGCAGCAGTTCGCGGCGCCCGAGCGCTTCCTGCTGGTGCCGGGCGAGGAAGTGACCGACGCGTTCGAGAAGAAGCCGCTGCACATGAACGGCCTGAACGTCGATCGGCTGGTGCAGCCGCGCCACGGCACGAGCGTGCTCGACACCCTGCAGCACAACGTCGATGCCATCCGCGAGGCGGGCGGCACGCCGCACATCAACCACCCGAACTTCGGCTGGGCGATCGGCGGCGGCGACCTGGCCGCGCTGGAACGCTACCGCCTGCTCGAGATCTTCAACGGCCATCCCACCGTGAACAACCTGGGCGGCGGCGACGTCCCCGGCATGGAAGAGGTGTGGGATCGCCTCCTGCGCGCCGGGCGCCGCGTCTACGGCATCGCCGTCGACGACGCGCACTACTTCAAGCGGCCGTGGGATCCGAAGGCGCCGAAGCCGGGGCAGGGCTGGGTGGTCGTGCGGGCGCCGCGCCTCGAGGCCGCCGCGATCGTCGCCTCGCTCGAAGCGGGGGAGTTCTACGCGTCGACCGGCGTGACCCTCGAGGCCTACGACGCCGATAGCACGGCGATCACGCTGCGGGCGAAGGCCGACGGAGACGCGCGGTTCCGCAGCACGTTGATCGACGCCAGTGGCGTCGTCGATCGTGCCGACGGGCCGGCGGCGCGATTCACGCTCGCCGGACGGCGCGGATATGCACGCGTTGTCGTCACCGATTCCAACGGCGGCACCGCGTGGACCCAGCCCGTCTTTCTCGACGGACGCCGCTGAGCGCCGGGCGCGCTATATTCGGATCATGCAACTGCGCACCGCCCGACTCTGCCTCGACTGCGAAGAGGTGCACGACGAGTACCGGTGCCCGGTCTGCGCCTCGGACACGTTCTCGTACATCAGCCGCTGGGTGCCGGTGCCGGAACGGCGCGGACGTCCACGCCCGCCCGAGCGTCCGCCCGAATTCGACGCCTACCGGGAGATCGTGCGGGGACCGGCGCCTGAGCCATCGCGCCGAGGACGGCCGTGGCTGCGGGCCCTGGCGGGCCTGGGGGCGGCCGCCGGCGTGGCCGGCCTGTTCATCGGGGCGCGGCACGCCCGCGGGGAGCAGAAGCCGTCGGACGACGGCGACTGACCGGCACGGGCGTACCGTCGAGCTGGCTAGCTGGGCTTGGAGGCCTTGGAGGCCTTCTTGGCCTTGGCGGCGGCCTTGAGGGCCTCGGACGTCTGCGCGCCGAACTTCTTGTTGAAGCGGTCGACGCGGCCTTCCGTGTCGATCAGCTTCTGCCGGCCCGTGAAGAACGGGTGGCAGTTGTTGCAGATGTCCAGGTGGACGTCCTTCTTGGTCGACCGCGTGGTCCACGTGGCGCCGCAGGCGCAGTGGGCAGTGACCTCGTGGTACTCGGGATGGATGCCTGGCTTCATGTCGGTGTCCTCGATGTGCCGGATCCGGGGGAGCCTTGGGGGCTCGGTCCACTTTCCGGCGGGTAGTGCAAGAGACCTAGTATACCGCCCGTCCGCCGTCCTGGCCAATTCCGCCGTCAGTGGGTCAGGGGATGGTGCGGACCCAGGAGCGGGGCGAACAGCATCAGGTTCAGCTGCGTGGCTGCTGCTGCGTCAGGCAGTGAATCGCGCCCAGGCCCCAGATCAGGGCGCGGCAATCGACGCCCACCACTCGCCGGCCCGGCAGCACGGCCTGGAGGCGTCGCAGCGCCTCGCGGTCGTTCGTCCGGTCGCCGAAGGTGGGTACGAGCAGGCCGCCGTTCACGAACAGGAAGTTCACGTAAGTGGCCGGCAATCGCTGTCCCTCGAACACGACCGGCCGCGGCATCGGCAGCTCGACCACGGTGAAGGCGCGGCCGTCGGCGTCGCGCGCCTTGTCGAGGCGGCGGCGGTTGTCAGCCAGCAGCCGATAGTTGGCGTCGCGCGGATCCGTTTCCACGGCCGTCACGATGGTGCGCGCATCGACGAAGCGCGCCAGGTCGTCGACGTGGCCGTCGGTGTCGTCACCGGCGATGCCCTCGCCCAGCCACACCACGTGCCGCTGGCCGTAGTACGCCTTGAGGTAGTCCTCGATCTCGGCCTTCGACCGTCCGGGGTTGCGGTTCTTGTGCAGCAGGCACGACGTGGTCGTGAGCAACGTGCCCTCGCCGTTCACGTCGATGGCGCCGCCCTCCATCACGATGTCGGCGTGGAACACCGGCAGGCCGAGCGCGGCGGCGACCCGCGTGGGCACGGCGTCGTCGGCGTCCCACGGCGGATACTTGCCGCCCCACGCGTTGAAGCCCCAGTCGACCACCGCGGTCTCGACCGTCCCGCGGCGGGTTCGCTGCACGAACGCCGGGCCGTGGTCGCGCGTCCAACACTC
The DNA here is from genome assembly GCA_902826065.1 of uncultured Acidobacteriota bacterium. Classification (GTDB taxonomy): domain Bacteria; phylum Acidobacteriota; class Vicinamibacteria; order Vicinamibacterales; family UBA2999; genus CADEFD01. The sequence goes on from CADEDM010000236.1 coordinate 4,167, forward strand.
GTTGGTGCCGATGTGATGGAAGCGCACCTTCGACAGCCGCGTGCCGGAGGCGCGCAGCGTCTCGCGCACGATCCGCTCGTAGTTGGCGTTCGGCACGTTGATGTGCACGGGCTCGAACGTGCTGATGGCGTCGACGACGCGCGCGACGTCCGTGATGGCGCGATGGTAGAAGCCGGGGAACGAGATGCCCTCCGGCCGCGGCCAACTGATCCAGGTGCCGGCGTGCGGAGCCCACTCGGCGGGGAAGGTGTACCCGTGCTCCGCCGGCGTGCCACGGAGCGTGCGGGCGCGCGCGCGCGCCGCGTGCGCGCCCGTCAGGCTGGCCTGCGTGGCGGCCACCGAGGCCGCCAGGGCGGGCACCAGGCTCATCGCCGCCGGGTCCCGGACGTGCCGTCGTCGAAGCGTTCGGTGAGCGCGCCGTAGGCATCGATCCGGCGGTCGCGCAGGAACGGCCAGTGCGTGCGGGCGAATTCCACGCGATCGAGGTCGCAGGGCACGACCAGTACCTGCTCGCGGTCGATGCTGGCGCGCTTCACGACGGTGCCGTCGGGGGCGGCCACGAACGACTGGCCCCAGAACTCGAGGCCGTCCTTGCTCACCGGCTTGCCGTCAGGGCCGTCCACGAGCTCGTGGCCGATGCGGTTCGGCGTGCACACCCAGCAGCCGTTGGCCACGGCGTGGCTGCGCTGGATCACTTCCCACGACTGGTGCTGCGCCTGGCCGTACTCCGCCTTCTCGCGGGGATGCCAGCCGATAGCGGTGGGGTAGAACAGGATCTCGGCGCCCTGCAGCGCGGTCAGGCGCGCGCCTTCGGGATACCACTGATCCCAGCAGATCAGCACGCCGATGGTGGCGTAGCGCGTCTTCCAGGCGCGGAAGCCGGTGTCGCCGGGCGTGAAGTAGAACTTCTCGTAGAAGAGCGGGTCGTCGGGGATGTGCATCTTGCGGTAGATGCCGAGCAGCGACCCATCGGCGTCGATGACGGCCGCGGTGTTGTGGTACAGCCCTGAGGCGCGTTTTTCGAAGAGGGAAGCCACGACGACCACGCCGTGGGTTTTCGCGAACTGCTGGAACGCGTCGGTCGACGGCCCCGGGATCGTCTCGGCCAGGGCGAAGCAACCGTGATCTTCCGACTGGCAGAAGTACTGCGAGCGGAACAGCTCCTGCGTGCAGATGATCTGCGCGCCCTGGTCGGCGGCTCGCCCGGCGAGGGCGAGCTGGCGCGTCAGGTTGGCGTTGGCGTTGGGCCCGCACGCCATCTGCGTGAGGCCCACCATGACGCGGCGGTGAGGCGCGGCCTTGGCGGCACGGGCCTTCGGACGGGACGAGCGGCGCACGGCGGACATGATGCGCCTTTGTTTATAGCATTGCGGCGCACGTGGCGCGCGGGCGGCTGCGATCTGCACCCGCGCGGTATGCTGCCGCGGTGCAGATCCACCTCGTCGACGGCACCTACGAACTGTTCCGGTTCTTCTACGCCCTGCCGCCGGCACAGAACGCCCGCGGCGAGGAAGTGGCCGCCGTGCGCGGCGTCATGCACTCGATCCGCGGCCTCGTCGAGGAGGGCGCCACGCACATCGGCGTCGCCACCGACCACGTGATCGAGTCGTTCAGAAACGACCTGTGGCCCGGCTACAAGACCGGCGACGGCATCGCGCCGGCGCTGTGGGCGCAGTTCCCGCTGCTCGAGGAAGGCCTCGCGGCGTGGGGGCTGAAGGTCTGGCCGATGGTGGAGTTCGAGGCCGACGACGCCCTCGCCGCGGCGGCTGCGCAAGCGGCAGGGGACCCGCGCGTCGAGCGGGTGCTGATCTGCACGCCCGACAAGGATCTGGGACAGTGCGTCCGCGGCGATCGCGTGGTGCAGGTCGACCGCATGCGGAAGATCACCCGCGGCGAGGACGGCATCATCGCGAAGTTCGGCGTGCCGCCGGCGTCCATTCCCGACTACCTCGCGCTCGTCGGCGACACCGCCGACGGCTATCCGGGGCTGGCGGGCTGGGGGGCGAAGTCGGCGGCGACGGTGCTGGCGCGATGGCGGCACATCGACGCGATTCCCGACGACCATCGCGACTGGCAGGTCGATGTCGCCCGCGCCGGGGCGCTGGCCGTCACCTTGCGCCACGAGCGGGCGCAGGCGCTGCTCTTCCGCGAACTGGCGACGCTGCGCACCGACGTGCCGGTGTTCGAGAACGTCGATGAGCTGGCGTGGACCGGGCCCACCGACGCGGTCGACGGGCTGCGCGATCGCCTTCGCGTCGCGGGGCCACCGGGCGGGCGGCGGATGCCGCCCATCCGTTGATCGGATTCGACGGCTGGACTACAGTCCTGAGGCTGGGGACTGGCACCTCACGGACCGTCAGGTGCGTGTCCCCACCCCATTCGATTCGCTCAAGGAGCCCATACATGAAGTACGCGTTCACCGGCCTGTTCGTCCTCGCCCTGGCCGTTCCCGCTGCCCAGGCCCAGGCGCCGGCCGCACCCCAGACCATCACGCTCGCCCAGGGCATGCAGCGCAGCTACGACGGCATCAAGCGCAACCTGACCGAGATGGCCGAGAAGATGGCCGACAGCGACTACACGTTCATGGTCACCAAGGACGTGCGGACCTTCGGGCAGCTCATGGGCCACGCCGCCAACGCGCAGTTCGGCGCCTGCGCCGCCGCCCGCGGTGTCGCCAACCCGAACCAGGGCAACGACAACGAGAAGAAGGCCACGAAGGCCGAGATCGTGAAGGCCCTGGCCGACTCGTTCGCCTTCTGCGACGAATCGTTCAAGATGCTGACCGACGCCAACGCCGTCGACATGGTCAAGCAGGGCCCGAACAGCGTCGCCCGTGCCGCGGTGCTGGCCAACGTGATCGGCCACAGCAACGAGGTCTACGGCACCGGGATCGCCTACATGCGCATGAAGGGTCTGGTGCCGCCGTCGACCGAGCGCGCCACCCGCAAGTAGCGGCGGGGCTCTGGGACCTGGGTCCCGGGCTCGGGTTGGAACATCTGTTGGGAACGGCGGACCCGCTGGGTCCGCCGTTCGTGCGTACGGCCCGGCGGCCAGGCTCGGCCTGAGTCCAGGCGCCCCGATGTCCGTTTCGGCGCCCGGATTCCGCCTTCGATGTCAGAGCGCGTCCACGGCGGGCGCGCCGTACCTCGGAGGTTCCCGATGACCCGGTTCGCCTGCACGTGGTTGCCCGTTCGATTCACTGCCGCTGTGTCGCTGCTCGTCGCCTGTCTGTCGGTCGCACCGCCGGCGCAGGCCCAGGCTCAGGACATCGAGGGGGCGTGGCTCATGTCAGTGACCTTGCGGAACTGTGCGAACAATGCGCCGCTCGGCCCCGCGTTCCTCACGCTGCTCACGTTTCACGCCGGCGGCACCTTGAGCGAGAGCGCCGCCAGCGCCGGGTTCGCGCCTGGGCAGCGTGGCCCCGGGCACGGCTGGTGGCGACGCACGGGCGCCGCCACGTTCGCGGGGCAATTCGCGGCGCTGGTCCTGTTCGACACACCGGCCAATCCCCCCGCCAGTCCAGGATTCCGCGCCGGCGGTGTCCTGGTGAAC
>CADEDM010000237.1 GCA_902826065.1 uncultured Acidobacteriota bacterium
TGCCGACCTCGTCGGTGAGGTGCGTGTGGAGATCGATCAGCCCCGGCAGGATCGTGGCCGTGCCGAGGTCGATCACCTGGTCGGCGGTCATGCCGGCCGACGGGCCGACGCGCTCGATGCGCTCGCCCCGAATCAGCACGCCGGCGTCGGCGAGGGGAGGGCCGCCCCGGCCATCGATGAGGCGCGCCGCTTTCACCAGCACCGTCCGGGTCGCGCCCGGCGCCGCCGGCGCGGTCTGCCCGGCGGAGACCGGCATGGTGGCGGCGGCGAGGGCCGCCCCAAGCGCCAGCCGCGTGGCGAATCCGGAACGACGGGCAGCGGTGACCATGGCGCCGCACACTACCATGCGCCGCGGCCGAGGTCGTCAGGGGGCGGCGGCGCCTCCGGCGCGAGGCCGCGAACTGCGGCGTCAGGGACGCCATGAACGTCGCGGGTTCGGCGCGCGGACGTTGCACGCCGCGGACGGTCGACGTTCCGGATCCGGACACCTGGGGTCGCGCGGCCGACCGTCGACCACCCAGGCGTGGGTGCCAGTTCCCGCGTTTCTGGCCGGAAACCCAACCGCGAGGCCGTCCGGGCCGTCTGGCACAGTACTCGCCATTGTCGGGCGCAAGGTCATGGACAAACCCCGCGTGAAGCCATCGCGACCGGACGTCTGGACGTCCCGCGCCGTCACGGCGCTGGGCGTGGCGTCGGCGTGCCTGGCGCCCGTGGTGGCGGTGGGTGCGTGGCTGCTCATGACCGACCCCGCACTCGCCACCGACATCGCGGTGTCTGGCGACCCGTGGCCGCTGGTCGAGGCCATCGCCGAGGCGATCAGCGATTTCCTGCAGCGCGTGCTGACGACGTTCTAGCGGCTCGCGTCCGGGCCGCGGCGGCTATCGCCGCGCCGCACCGGCCGAGGCCGCGGCGGTGAACGCGTCCACGTCCTCGAGCGTGGTCCGGAACGACGTCAACAGCCGGATGAAGACCTCGCCGTCCGCCACGGTGTCGGTGCCGGGCCCCGCGCCAGGCCACACGAGATAGCGCGCGCCGGCGGCCTGCAGGTGAGCGTGCAGCGCCGCGGGCACGATCGCGAAGACGGCGTTGGCCTCGACGGGCAGCGGCAGTCGCACGCGCCCGCCGGGAAGCGCGCGCACGGCGGCGGCGAGCCGGTCGGCCATCGCGTTGGCATGGCGCGCGTTCCTCAGCCAGCGGTCGTCGTCGAGGTACGCCAGCATCTGCGCGGCGAGGAAGCGGCCCTTGGACACGAGCTGTCCGGTGCGCTTGCGCAGGTAGACGAAGTCGCCGGCGAGCGTGCGGTCGAAGAACAGCACGGCTTCGACGCCGAGGGCGCCGTTCTTGGTGGCGCCGAACGACAGGACGTCCACGCCCGACTTCCACGTGAGGTCCGCGGGCGACCCGCCCAACCGCGCGCACGCGTTGGCGAAGCGCGCGCCGTCCATGTGCACGTGCATGCGCCGGTCGCGGGCCACTGCCGCCAGGGCGGCGATCTCGTCCGGCGCATAGGTGGTGCCGAGTTCCGTCGCCTGCGAGATCGAGAGGACGCTGGGGCGTTGCTCGTGCTCGCCGCGACCCATCTGCTCGAGCATCCGCGCGACCGCGGCGGGCGTGAGCTTGCACGCCGCGCCGCCGACGCCCATCAGCTTCGCGCCGCCGCTGAAGAGCTCGGGTGCGCCGCATTCGTCAGTGGTGATGTGCGCCTCGGCATGGCAGACGACCGCGCCGTAGGGGGGACAGCAGGCGGCCAGCGCGAGCGAATTGGCCGCGGTGCCGGTGACGACGAGGAAGGCGGCGAGGTCGCACTCGAAGACATCGCGCAGACGTGCCTCTGCGGCGGCGGACCAGTCGTCGTAGCCGTAGGCCCGGGCGGTGCCGGTGTTGACGTCGCGGAGCGCGTCGAGGATCGCGTCGTCGACGCCGTGGACGTTGTCGCTGGTGAAGTTCATGGCGGGCGCGCTCAATTGTCGCCGAACCTGCACGCGTTGACCCGCAGTCCGGGGACGGGCAGCTGACGGATCTGTAGGGCGCCTGTCCCGCGCGTGGGCTGCCACGCCGGGGCTCGCGGGCTCCTCACGCGGGGCTCGCGGGCACGAGCCGTAACACGGCCGTGCCACACTCGGCGCGGTTCCCGGATTCGCCGGGCGCCGATCCGAAAGGACCTCTCGACATGGCTCCGACCACCATCGACGTGTCGCCCCGCGCCGGTCGCCGCGCGGGCCTCGTGCTGCTACTCCTGCTCGTGGCGGCCACCGCGTCGTGCGGCCTGCGCACCATCGACACGGGCAGCGTGGGCGTCACCACGCTCTTCGGCAAGCTGAGCGGCGACCCGCTGCAGGAAGGGTTGCACGTCATCAACCCGCTGAAGCGCGTGGCCGAGATGTCCGTCCGCACCCAGGAGATCAAGGAACACGCCGACGTGCCGTCGAGCGAGGGGTTGATCATCGGCCTCGAGACGTCGCTGCTGTATCGGCTCGATCCGGCGCGCGCGGCGGAGGTCTACCAGCGCATCGGCCCGCGCTACGTCGAGGTCGTGGTGCAGCCGAACCTGCGCTCCGTGATGCGCGCGGTGACGGCGGCACACACGGCGAACGCGCTCTACAGCGAGGGGCGTGAGCTGGTGGCGCAGCAGATGCTCGACCAGCTCAAGCGGATTCTCGACCCGCGCGGTGTCACGGTCGAGACCGTCCTGCTGCGCGACATCCGCCTGCCGGACACGCTGCGCGCGGCCATCGAGGCGAAGCAGGGCGCGGAGCAGCAAGCGCAGCAGATGCAGTTCGTGCTGGCGCGCGAGCGTCAGGAGGCCGAGCGGAAGCGCATCGAGGCGCAGGGCGTCGCCGACTTCCAGCGCATCGTGTCGACCGGCATCAGCGAGCAGCTGCTGGAGTGGAAGGGCATCGAGGCGACGGAGAAGCTGGTCAACAGCCAGAACAGCAAGATCGTCGTCATCGGGAATCCGAAAAATGGCCTCCCGCTCATCCTGCCGAGCCAATAGCGAATCCGTAAGGGGCCTGGCCCCGTCCTGAAACAAGACAGGGGCCTGTCCCGGGACAGGCCCCTTACGGTTCGCGTAAGTCGGATGGCAGGAACTACCACTTCACGCGGACGCGATACCGCACCGTCGACGTCTCGCCGGCGCCGACCGGCACGGTGAAGCGCGCTGCCCACGCGTCGGTCTTGGTCCACGTGTGCGACGCCGACGTCATCGTCCAGTCGCCGCCGAACGGCTCGTTGACCTCGACGGTCACCGGCGTGTCCTTGCGGTTGCGCACGCTGACCTCGTAGGCGAACTCGTAGACGCTGCCGCCGAGCGACTGGAAGTCGGTCTGCCTGCGATCGCAGACGACGTCGAACGCCGTGCCGATCTGCACGCTGAGCGCCTCGTCCTTCGGCGTGTGCTCGATGCGATCCTCGCCCACGTACTGAACCTGGCCCGATGCGTCGGTCTGATACACGCGCACGATGCCGGCCGGCATCGGCTTGCCGAGGTGCGACGCCTGGTCGTTCTTGAAGTCGTAGAACACCTGCACCGTGTCGCGCATCGGCGTGCCCGGCTGCTGGCGGTTGCGGTAGATCCACTGCTGGCCGTTCACGACGTAGCGACGCGCGACCGGCACCGCGCTGCCGCGCAGCAGGGCCAGCTGCTTGGTCTCGGCGTTGGCGATGGTCGTGCGGCGGCCCAGCGTGTAGAGGTGGTATTCCGAGAACGCCTGCTCGGACATCTCGTCGCGCGATTCAGTGACCCGCGCGGCCGCCAGTGCAAAGTTGGCCTTCGCCGCGGGCGTCGGCGCGCGATGCAGGTCGCCCGCCACGAGCTGCAGCCGCGCGTTGGTGAACGCCGTGCCCGACTGGTTGTTCATCGTCACCCAGCCGTCGAGGTCGCCGGCCTTGCCGCCGGCGTCGAGCGTCAGCACGTAGTCGGCGCTCCATCCGATGTTTCCGGCGAGATACGCGGCCTCGACGCGATGACTGGCATCGCCCTCGTTCTCGAGTGCCCACACCAGCGTCGGCCGGCTGTAGAGCGACTCCGGCAGGGCGGGGAAGCGATAGTGATCCGCGCCCATGCCGGTGACGATCTCGCTGCCCACGCGCCACACCGGGCCGTTGTTCAGCGCGAGCAGCGTCGCTTTGACTTCGGTGGTCTTCGACGAGCCGCCTTCCATCGTCGTGCGGACCAGCGTCACCTCGCGGCCGACGTACTTGGAGAGCAGCTTCTGCGGGTCGAGCAGGTCGTACTCGTAGTTCTGCTCGAGCACGGGCAGGCGTCCGGGCTGCGACATCGAGCGCAGGTGCACCGTAGCGGGATTCACCGTGGCGGCGATGTCCTCGAAGCGCAGGTGCACCGTGCCCGACGGCAGCTGGATGCGACGGACGTCGCGCACGAGAGCGAGGCCGCCGTTGTAGACGGTGAGGCCGACGTCCTCCTGCGTGTCCTGGCCGCTGGCCACGACCGGCTCACCGCCGGCGCGCGCGATCGGCGCCAAGGCGGATGACGTCGCGTCGGGACGTGACGCCTGCACGACGGCGACGATGGCGGCGGCGAGGACGAGGGAAACGGCGAAGCGGATCGTGGTCACGGGTCTCCTCCGGAAACGGGTTCTGAGGAGAGAACGTGGCCGTTGGCAGTTCTTGCAGCAGCCTCAGCCGGTCAGGGCAGTTCCTTCACCAAGGTGCCAATCCGGAACAGGGGCCTGTCCCGGGACAGGCCCCGATTACAAGCGCGTCCAGGAGGCGCCGCCGTTCGTGGTGCGGAACCGAACCCCCGAAGCGGTCGTGACGACGGCCGTCGACGCGTCGGTAGCGCTGATTGAACGGAACGGCTCCGACGTCTCAGGCAACGCGACGCGCGTCCAGGTCTCGCCGTTCCACGTGCGGAGGATGTCCGCCTCGCCGACGGCCCAGCAGACGTCGCGCGAGGGCGACGAGATCCCCACCACCACGACGCCCGCCACGTCCACGCGCTGCCACGCGCCCGCGCGCTGGCGTTCCAGCCCGCCGTCGCGGACGCGCCACGCGCCCGACACGACGTCCGCACGCTTGGCCGCGACCGCCTCCGCCATCCGCGGCGCCTGCCCGCGGAACTCGCCGGCTCCACCGGCCGCGGCCGGCGCCGGCCGGACCGCGGCTTCGGCGCGCGTGTCCGCCGTCGCGGCTGGTGCCGCTGGCTGGAGCGGCGGCGGCACGGGTACCGGGGGCGCGGCCGCCGGCTGCGCTGTCGTGCCCGGCGCGGCCGCGGTAGCCGCAGCCTCCGCGACTGGCGGCGCACCTCGCGCTCCCGAGACCAGGCCGGCCACGGACTCTGCAGGCGCCGGCCGCCCCACGTCGGCGCTCTGCCGGCGCGCCTCGGCGGCGGCGCGTGCCTCGTCCACCGGGCGAGGCGCGGTTCCCGCGGCGGCCAGCGAGGGCGCGGCATCCGCAAGCGCCTTCTCTCGCGCCGGAGCCGCGTTCCTGGCATCGCGCTCAGCCGCCGCCGGCGGCGCACTCAGCGGGTCGTTCGGCCGCGCCCGTTGCAGCGCGGCGGATCCGGATCCTTCGCGAGCCGCCGACGCGGCCAGTCCATCACGCAGCGCAGACGCCGCCGCGCCCGGCGCCGGCGGCGCCGCGAGCCCACCTGTCGCGGCCGCCGACGGCTCGGGCGCCGGCGGCGCGGCATCGGGTGCCGGACCGCGGTTCACCCACACGGCAAGCACTGCCACGGCGGCCACCGACGCCGCGGGTACCAGCCAGCGCCAGCCCGTGAGCCATCCCCACATGCCGGGAGGCGCAGACATGCCGGCATCCGCCTTCTCGACGAACCCCACGATGGAGCGGCACCGTTCGCACTGCTCCACGTGCGCGCGCGCACTGACCAGCGCCTCGCCCCTCAGCACGCGATCGGCGTAGAGCCCCAGCGTCTCGACGTCGAGGCACTCGCCCACGCCGGCGGCAGCGGCGGCGCGAACGGCCGACGCCAGCAGCGGGTCGGCAGCGGTGCGCCGAATGGCCTCGTCGCGGTCGGAAGGGATGTTGGGCGGCAGGCTCACGACGTCCTCTTTCCCTTGAACGCGGGCGACCCCGGATCTTGCGGTGGCGCGACCCCCAGCGCGTCCGCCAGCGCGCCGTCCCAGGCCTCCCGCGCGACGGCCGCCCAGTCATCGACGTCGGCCCGGCTCAGTCGGCGCGCCGCCAGCTCGGCGTCGATGGCCGCGCCCAGGGCCTGCCGGGCACGCTCGAGCTTACGCGACGCCGTCGCCTCACTCTCCTCGAAGAGCCGTCCGATCGCCATCAGCTTCAGCCCGTGTACGTAGTAGTACGCCAGTCGCCGCCGGTCGTCCACGGCCAGCGTGGCCAGCGCAGCGGTCACGGCCAGCGCGGCGGTGCGCATGGCCGCGGACACGGCCGGATCGACCGCGGGCGCTGCCGGCAGGCGTGCCTCCGCGGGCCGCTCGCCGTCGTCGTCGAGCGACGTGGTGCGTCGCTGCGATCGCACGAGGTCCACGTGGCGCTGCGCCAGCACGCTCCGCAACCACGTCGAGAGCTTTGCGCGGCCGTGGTAGTAGCGGAACAGCGATCGCCGCTCGCCCTCGCGCTCCCCGAGCCCGAACAGGTCCGCGTACAGCGAATCCGCCAGTTCTCGTCCCGTCGCGTCGTCGGTCATCGCCCGCGCGGCCCGATAGAGCTCAGGGCGATAGGTGAGCACGAAGTGATCCCACGCCTCACCGTGTCCGGCCGCGCATGCCGTCGCGAGCGCGAGATCACGCACGTGCAACGCGCCGGCGGCCGCGTCCGGTTCGACGGTGGCGGTGCCGGCGGCCGCGCACACGCGCTCGACCGAGTGCGCGACGACGACCGTGAACGCCTCGCGCGAGACCCCCCAGCGCGCGGCCTCGGCCTCGGTGTAGAGCGCCTCCAGCGTCGCGGGCGAAACGCCTGCTGGCGCACGCTCCGCGGCCACTGGACGCGCCTGTGTCACTCCTCGATCTCGAAGGCCAGGAAGAGGTACTGCCCCTGGCGCAGCACCTGCAGCGCGCACGCGGCGCGCGCCGGCAGCTTGGCCAGGATCTGGCGCAGGCCGTCGAGTCCGGTGACGCGCGCGCGATTCAGCGACACGATCAGGTCGCCCGGCTGCAGCCCGTACTCGGCCGCGGCCTCGCTGGCGCGTGCGGCCACCAGCGCGCCGGTGTCGCCGCCCTCGAGGCCCAACTCCGCGCGCAGCGTGTCCGAGAGCGTCAGCGCCATCACGCCCAACTTGGGCACCAGGTGCTGCTCGCGCGTGACCAGGTCGGCGAAGCGCATCGGGTCATCGCGCCGCTCGTCGACCTGCACCGACAGGCGCAGCTTCTCGGTGCCGCGCAGCACGTCGAGCGCGGCGGTCGTGCCCTTCGCACGCCGGTACAGGTTCACGTCGAGCTGCCGGCCGTTCTCGATGGACTTGCCGTCGATGGCGGTGACGATGTCGCCGATCCGCAGGCCGCCCTGGCCGCCGGTGCCCTCGGGATCGACGTCGGCCACGAAGGCGCCCGACTCCTGTGGCAGATCCAGCGCGTCGGCCAGCACCGGCGTGATCGACTGCACCGCCACGCCGATCGAGCCGCGGCGCACGCGGCCGCTCGACTTGAGCTGCTCGTAGACCGCGCGCACGATGTTGCTCGGCGCCGCGAACCCCAGGCCCTCGTTGCCGCCGCCCTGC
>CADEDM010000238.1 GCA_902826065.1 uncultured Acidobacteriota bacterium
TCGAGACGGTTGCGGAACTCGGGCGCGAACACGCGCTCGAGCACGCCCGTGGCCTTGCTGCCCTCGGGCGTATCGTGGAAGCCGAGGCGGCGGCCCGACAGGTCGCGTGCACCGGCGTTGGTGGTCATGATCAGGATCACGTGGCGGAAGTCGGCCTTGCGGCCGTGCGTGTCGGTCAGCGTCGCGTGGTCCATCACCTGCAGCAGCAGGCTGAAGAGATCCGGGTGGGCCTTCTCGATCTCGTCGAGCAACAGCACGGCGTGCGGCGACTTGCGCACGGCGTCGATCAGCAAGCCGCCCTCCTCGTAGCCGACGTAGCCCGGCGGCGCGCCGATGAGCCGCGACACCGCGTGCTTCTCCATGTACTCGGACATGTCGAAGCGCAGGAACTCGACGCCCAGCACGCGCGCCAGCTGGCGCGCCAGCTCGGTCTTCCCCACGCCGGTCGGTCCGGCGAACAGGAAGCTGCCGATCGGCTTGTCGGGTGCGCGCAGTCCCGAGCGCGCCAGGCGGATCGCCGAGGCGACTTCGCCGATGGCGTCGTCCTGCCCGTAGATGACGGCGCGCAGCTCGGCGTCGAGGTTGCGCAGCGCGGTCTTGTCGTCGGCCGACACCGCCTGCACCGGGGCCCGCGCGATCTTGGCGACAACCGCCTCCACGTCGGGCACGTCGACGACGATCGGCGGCGGCTCGGCCACGACCGTGGCGACATCCGTCGCGCCGTCGGCGACGGCAGCGGCGTCCGCCACCGAGACCGGCGCGGCCTTCAGCTTCATCGCTGCCCCGGCCTCGTCGATGACGTCGATGGCCTTGTCGGGGAGATGCAGGTCCTTCAGGTGACGCGCCGATAGCGACACCGCCGCCTGGATCGCCGCGTCGGTGTAGCGCACGCCGTGGTGACGCTCGTAGTGCGCCTTCAGGCCCATCAGGATGTCGACGGCCTCGGCCTCGGTGGGCTCGAGCACCTCGATCTTCTGGAAGCGGCGTGACAGCGCGCGATCGCGGTCGAAGCCCTGCTTGACGTCGGCGAACGTGGTCGAGCCGATGCAGCGCAGGGCGCCCGACGCCAGGGCGGGCTTCAGCAGGTTGCCGGCGTCCATCGTGCCGCCCGACGCCGATCCCGCGCCTACCAGCGTGTGGATCTCGTCGATGAACAGGATGGCGCCGGGGTGCTTCTCGAGGGCCGTGAGCACCTGCTTCACGCGCTCCTCGAAGTCACCGCGGTAGCGCGTGCCGGCGACGAGCGCGCCGAGATCCAGCGCGTAGACCTGCGACGCCTTGAGCCCCGGCGGCACGCGGTCTTCGGCGATGCGCAGCGCCAGGCCCTCGGCCAGCGCCGTCTTGCCCACCCCTGGTTCGCCCACCAGCAACGGGTTGTTCTTGCGGCGTCGGCACAGCACCTGGATGACGCGGTCGAGCTCGGTCGCGCGGCCGATCAGCGGATCGATCTCGCCGCGGCGCGCGCGCGCCACCAGCTCGGTCGCGTACGCCTCCAGCGGGTCCTTCGGCGACGGCTCGTCGTTCTCGGGCGCCTGCACCCCGGCCGGCTCGCCGCCCGGATGCGCGATGGCGCGCAGCAACCGGAGGCGGTTCACGCCCTGACGGGCCAGGAAGTACGCCGCCGGCGATTCCTCCTCCTGCAGAAGGAACACGAGCAGGCTGCCGCTCTCGACCTGCTGGGCACTCGACGACGCCGCGTGCACCACCGCGCGCTCGACCACCCGGTCGAAGGCCACCGTCGACTCGGGCTTCACGGGCTTGCTGCCCGGCACCGGAGAATGCGCACGCGCCAGCACGTCCTCGAGGTCGTGCGTGAGCTGCGCGAGATCGACATTGAGCGCCTGCAGCGCCGCCCGGCCTTTCGGGTCGTCGACGAGGGCGCGCAGCAGGTGCTCCAGGGTGACGAGATCGTGGCGCCGATCCGACGCCAGGCGGAACGCGCGCCGGATCGTCTCCAGCGTGTCCGGCGCAAACGGTACGGGAGTCGCACTCACGAGCGGCCCTCCTCAGGCTCCGGCTCCATCGAGACGCGAAGCGGATATTCGTGCTGCTCTGCCAGCCGCTCGGCCGCCGCGACCTTCGTCTCGGCCACTTCCTTCGTATAGATGCCGGCGACGCCGATGCCGGCGTGGTGCACGTGCAGCATGATCGCCATCGCCTCGGCCCGCGCCTTCGCGAACACGGTCTCGAGCAGCCAGACCACGAACTCCTGCGTGGTGTAGTCGTCGTTGTGCAGCAGCACGCGCCACTGACGCGGCGGCGTCTGCTCGACCTCGGGCCGCGAGTCTGTCAAAACCCCGGTGCGCGGGTCGGCCCCGGCCGGGTTCGCGGTGGACATCCGTCGATTTTATCGGCTCCGCGCCGCAGCACCTACGGATCGCCGGCTGGCGAGCCTGTCCCGAACGCCGCCGCGACCGTGGCGCCGGTAAGGCCGGGATCGAGCATCCACGTCACCGGACCAGGTTCGGCGACCAGCGGGGCGAGGCGCTGGAGGAACGCCCGCCGCGGCACCGACACCGCCCCCAAGCTGGCGAGATGGGTGCTGGGCACCTGGCAGTCGATGAACGGCACCCGGTGACGCTGCAGGTGCGCCGCGAGCCACGCGATTGCCAGCTTCGAGCCGTCGGGCGCCGGCGAGCACATCGACTCGCCGAAGAATGCGCGGCCCAGCGCCACGCCGTAGATGGCGCCCGCCAGCACGCCAGCGCGCCAGACCTCGAGCGAGTGCGCATGTCCGGCGCGGTGCAGCGCCTCGTAGGCATCGAGCATCTCGGCGGTGATCCACGTGCCCTGGTCGTCGGCGCGCGGCGCCGCGCACGCGCGCATCACGCCGGCGAAATCGCGGTCGATCGAGACGTCGTAGTCGGCGCGGCGAAGACGGCGCGCGAGCGTGCGCGAAACGTGGACCGACGCGGTGGGCAGCACCATCCGCGGGTCGGGACACCACCACAACACCGGCTCGCCCTCGCCGAACCACGGGAAGGCGCCACGCGCGTAGGCGTCGACGAGCCGTGGCACCGACAGGCCGCCGCCAGCGGCGAGCAGGCCGTTCGGACGGCGACGCGCGGCGTCGGGCGGAGGCAGCGGGTCGTCGGGACCGAGCCACGGAACCATGTGTTACGATTAAAAACTCAAGTACGGTGGGTGTAGCTCAGTGGTAGAGCTCCGGACTGTGGCTCCGGCTGTCGCGGGTTCGAATCCCGTCATCCACCCCATCTCTTCCCCACTGTATCCGCATCGGCATTCCGGTTCCTCGCGGAGCGTCCGCGCGTGACCACGATGCCATCGGGCTTCGATGCCTGGATCGGCGATCTCGAACATCGCCATCTCGCCGATCTCACGCCCACTGAGGTGGCGCGGGCGCTGCGCGCGCTCTCGGCGACGTATGTCGAACGGCGGGCACGGCTCTCGGGGCGCGGCGCCTTCGACACCGCCGGCAAGCGTGCCGCCTACGCGCTCTACTACGCGCCCCGGCGGTTCCTGCTGATGTCGCACGTGATCGAAGCGCTCGACGCGGCACAGGCCGCACGGACGATCGTCGATGCCGGCTGCGGCACCGGGGCCGCCGGCGCGGCGTGGGCCGTGCTCGCCGGTCGCGACACTGCGGTGCTCGGGCTCGATGGCCATCCGTGGGCCCTCGAGGAGTCGCGGGCCACCTATCGCGCGCTCGGGGTGCGAGGTGAAGTGCGGCGACACGTCATCGGCGGGCCGCGCGATGATGCCGGCTGGGTCGCCGGCGGGCCACGATCGCCCCGCCCCCGGAACCGCGCGATCGTGCTCAGCTACGTGGTCAACGAACTCGACGAGGCGTCGCGGGCCTCGCTGTTGCCGTCGCTGCTGGCTGCCGCAGGCCACGGCACGCGCGTGCTGGTCGTCGAGCCGCTGTCGCGACGCACCTCGCCGTGGTGGCCACGATGGACCCAGGCCTTTCTGGCCGCCGGCGGGCGCGCCGACGAATGGCGGCACACGCTGAGCCTGCCGGACGTGACGGCGTCGCTGGGGCGCGCGGCCGGGCTCGACGCGCGTGAGGCCACCGGGCGTACGCTGCTGCTCTGAGTGCGTCGACGCGGCGGCGTGGCGCTACTGGAACGAGCCGCGGACGGCGAAGCGGTCACGGACCGCTTGCGCGAAGGTCGACGCGATGCGCGAGTAGCCGCTCGGGCTCGGATGCAGCCCGTCTTCGCCCACGAGGTTGGTGCCGCGGTCGGACAGGCAGTTGCCGGTACCGAACGCCGCGTAGAGATCCACGACGTGGACGTTCTGACGGCCGGCGACGGCGGCCTTCAAGGCGTTGTTGAACGGCACGATGAGCTGCGTGGAGTTGGGGCGCACGCGGCCCGTGTTCGGATTCTCGCTGTAGCAGGTCTGGTACATCGTGGCGACCAGGACCGTGGCGTTGTAGACGCGCGCCAGGTCGATCATGCGCGACACGGCGTCGACCGTGGCGGTCACGCTGCGGTCGGCGTTCAAATCGTTGATGCCCTCGAGCAGCAGCAGCCCCTGCGGACGCCGCGCCGCCACCATCCCGCTGAAGCGCGAGTAGGCCAGCGCCGCCTCTTCCCCGGGACGCCCCTCGTTCTCGAGCACGATCGACTGCGTCGGGCTGGCCTGCTGCAGGAGCGTCCGGGCCAGCTGCGGATACTGAGGCGACCCCGGGGGCACGGCGGTGACGCAGGTCGGATCGTCGAAGCCGATGTCGAACTGGGTGAACGCCCCGGGGGTGCCGCACGTGATGCTGTCGCCGAACGCGAGGAACTTCGTCGCCCCCAGGGCCGACACCGGTGGCAGCGGGTCCGGCGCCGGCACCGCCGGGCCATCCTGCGTCGGGTTGCCGACGGTCAACACGGGGCTCGGGCCGGCCGGTGATGCAGGAGTGCCGGCGCAGCGAGCGGCCAGCACAGCCAGGAACACGACGGCGGCGGGGCGCACACGGAACGGGTGGGACATCCAGGACATCGGCACGGGCCGGCCAGTGGCGGCGGGCAGACTGTTAGCATACATGGCCGGGAGACTGCCGGGGTGGAGAGCGACACGTCACGCACGCTGGTAGAACGACGGCTGAGATACCTCGATCGGCAGCGGGCCCTGCAACGCGAGGCGGCGGACCGCGACGCCGCCGTGGCGCGGCCGATGGGCACCGGCCCGGCGAACCGTCATGGCCTGCCGCAGATCCCGATCGGCCAGCGCCGGGTGCCCAACTGGCCGGTGCTCGATCTGGGCGACACGCCCGAGGTGCCGCACGATCGCTGGCGGCTCGAGGTCAGCGGGCTGTGCGCGCAGCCGCTGTCGCTCACGTGGGACGAGTTCCTCGCCCTGCCCCAGGTCGACGACGAGAGTGACTTCCACTGCGTGACGACGTGGAGCCGCCTCGACAACCACTGGCGCGGCGTGCCCTTCCGCACCTTGGCAGAGTTGGCCGTGCCGGCGCCCGAGGCGCGTTTCGTCACGTGCACCGGCTACGACCGCGTGCCCGGGAGCGACACCCCGTATACGACGAATCTGGCCCTGGCCCGCGCCGTCGAGGACGACGTCCTGCTGGTGCACACCTGGGAGGGAGGGCCGCTGCCGCGCGAGCACGGCGGGCCGTGCCGGATGATCACGCCGAAGCTCTACGCCTGGAAGGGCACCAAGTGGATCCGCCGCATCGAGTTCCACGCCGAGGATCGTCCGGGCTTCTGGGAAGTGCGCGGCTACTCGAACACCGCCGAGCCGTGGCTCGACGATCGCTACACGCTCTAGCCGCGCCGTGTTCGTCGCCCGCGACCTGCGCCCGATGCTCGCGACCTCGCCCGAGGCGCCGCCGACGCTCGTCGATCCGCGATCGGTCTACGAGCCGAAGTACGACGGCATCCGCGCCATCGTGCTGGTGGAGCCGGGCCGATCGCCGGCGGTGCGGATCTGGTCGCGCAACGGCAACGAGAAGTCCACGCAGTTCCCCGAGATCGTGGCGGCGCTGACGGCGTGGTCGGAGACGCTGGCGCTGCCAGTGGTGCTCGACGGCGAGATCGTCGCCCTCGCGCCCGACGGCCGCGCTGCCGGCTTCCAGCGTCTCCAGGGCCGCATCAACGTGGCGGTGCCGGGCTACCGATCGTCGGCGCCGAAGCAGACCGCCGACGAGCAGCCGGCCGCGTTCATCGCGTTCGATCTGCTGCGCGACGGTGACGCCGACCTGCGGTCGCGCCCGCTGGC
Source organism: uncultured Acidobacteriota bacterium (assembly GCA_902826065.1). GTDB lineage: Bacteria > Acidobacteriota > Vicinamibacteria > Vicinamibacterales > UBA2999 > CADEFD01. Next base: position 6,190 of record CADEDM010000238.1, read on the forward strand.
CGAACGCCGCGCCGCCCTCGAGGCCCGCTGCGCCGGGATGCACGCGTCGCTCCTGCGCGTCAGTGAACAGGTCGTCGGCGACGGCCGTCCGCTCTATGCCCGCGCGGACGCCGAGGGCTGGGAAGGCCTGGTGGTGAAGCGCCGCGCCAGCCCCTACCGCGATGGCCGCCGCACGCCGGATTGGCAGAAGCTCAAGATCCAGCTGCAGGACGAGTTCGTGATCGGCGGCTGGACGGCGCCGCGCGGCGCGCGACGGCACTTCGGGGCCCTCGTACTGGGCGTGCCGCGGAAGGGCGGCGGGCTCGACTACGTCGGCGATGTCGGCACCGGCTTCACCGACGCCGAGCTCGATCGTGTGGCCGGCCTGCTGCAGGCCCTCGCTACCGACACCTGTCCGTTCGAGACGCCGCCGAAGACACTGAGCGGCGCGCACTGGGTGGAACCGCGGCTGGTCGCGCAGGTGCGCTACACGGAGATGACCGACGAGCGCCGCCTGCGCCATCCTGCCTACCTCGGGCTGCGCGACGACAAGGCGGCGCGCCGGGTGACGGCGCCCGCCGGCAAACGCCTCGTGCATCCCCTGCGGTCAGTGCCACCGCCGAAGACCGCAGCCGCGCGGGCCGCGCGGGCGTCGTCGACGACGTCCACGGGCCGACGGACCAAGCGGGCGCAGGACCCGCTGGCCGACTGGCGTCCGATCGCCGACGGTCTCGTGGCCCAGCTCGATGCCCTGCAGGGACGGAAGAAGAACGGCACGCTGACGCTGCCCGACGGCGAGACGCTCGAGGTCACGAACCTCGACAAGGTGTTCTGGCCCCAGGGCCGCCGCACCAAGGGCGACCTGCTGCGCTACTACGCGCGGGTCGCACCGGTGCTGCTGCCTGTGCTCGCGGATCGGCCGCTGGTGATGAAGCGGCTGCCGAACGGCGTGGACGGGCAGTCGTTCTACCAGCATCGGGCGCCCGATCCGATCCCCCCCGGCGTGCGCATCCAGACGCTGCCCGCCGACGACGTGCCGGCGCGGCTCATCGGCGGCGGCCTCAAGACGCTGCTCTACATGGCGCAGCTCGCGTCGATCTCGATGGACCCGTTCTTCTCCACGGTCGACGCGCTGTCCACGCCCGATCAGGTCGCCATCGACCTCGACCCGCAGCCCGGCGCGACGTTCGCGCACATCCTCGACGTGGCGCGGTGGGTGCACGAGATCCTCGAGCGCGTGGGCGTCCCCGGCTTCCCGAAGACCTCCGGCTCCGAAGGCTTGCACATCTTCATCCCGCTGCAACCCGGCACGCCGTACCAGGCCGGTATGCTGTTCTGCCAGATCGTCGCGACCATGGTCGCCACCGCGCACCCGAAGATCGCCACCGTCGAACGCGCCGTGGGCAAGCGCAAGCCCGGCACCATCTACGTCGACTACCTGCAGAACATCGAGGGCAAGACGCTGGCCTGCGCCTACAGCGCCCGCG
>CADEDM010000239.1 GCA_902826065.1 uncultured Acidobacteriota bacterium
CGGCCATGGCGTCATTAGCCACCAACATCCCCGGCCGCGTCAAGAAAATCCGGCGACCTGGCTCGTGCACGAGGTGGCCCGCGGCCTCGAACGGCGCCAGCGCCTGACCGTAGCGCGCCCAGACATCGAGGCCGTAGCGCTCGCGGAACAGCGGCAGGTCCAGTCCTTCGGCGAGCCGCAGCCCCATGAACAGGGCCTCTTCGCAGCGGGTCTCGTGATCGCGCGGCCACCGCTCCGCGACCACATCGCCGCCATGCGCGACCCGCATGATGTAGTCGCCGGTGCCCGATACCACACGCCAGCGTGAGGTGTCATCGGCGCCGTGCGCTCCCGGTCCGAACGCCAGCCAGTTGCCGTCGCGCCAGTAGGTCAGATTGTGCCGGCTCTGGCGGCCGGGCCGTGCGACGTTCGAGATCTCGTACTGGTGGTAGCCGGCGTCCTCGAGCGACGCCATCGTCTCCAGGTACATGTCCGCGGCGTCATCGTCGGGCGCGACCGACCACCCCGATCGCGCCATCGCGTCCTTCAACGGCGACTGCGGATAGATCTCGAGCAGGTAGACCGAGGCGTGCTCCGGCCCGACGTCGATCAGGCGCGCGATCGACTCACGCAGGTGCTCCGGCCGCTGCTCGGGCAACCACAGCATGAGGTCGAGGCTGATGTTGCCGACGCCGGCACGACGCAACGTGGCCACGGCCGCCACGGCGCGATCCGCGGTATGCAGGCGGCCGAGTCGGGCCAGCTCCTCGTCGCGGAACGACTGCACCCCGAGACTGATGCGGGTCACGCCGGCGTCGAGATAGCCGTCGGCGTGGGCGTCCGTGACGCTTTCCGGATTCGCCTCCATCGTGATCTCGGCGTCGGCCGCCACGCGGAAGGCCTGCCGGCATGCGCCGACGATGCGCGACACTTCCGCCGGCGTCAGCAGCGACGGCGTGCCGCCGCCGAAATAGATCGAGGCGATGTCGACGTCGGCGGCCGCGCGGCCGACGTCGGTGACCAGGGCGTCGACGAACTGGCGCTTCAAGGCGTCGTCGAGCAGGCCGCGCGTGAAGTTGCAGTAGTGGCAGATGGCCTGGCAGAACGGGACGTGCAGATAGAGCCCGGCCACCGTTGCTGGTCCTACGCGGACCCGCCCTTGCCGCCCGACCACGCGACGTCGGCCGGGCCGGCCGGCCGGCGCAGCGACGCCCGCGCCATGCCCTTGGCCTTGTCGGGGAAGGTGCCGCCGCGGCGCTGGCGTTCGAGTTGTTCCCGTTCGCGCTCGTAGCGGGCCGTGTCGGCGGCCGACGGGTGCAGACCGTACTCACGCACGTCCGGGCCGTCCATCTCGACGTCGTGGCACATCTCGAGCAGGCGCGAGCGCGTGCGCTCGCCCAGCTGCACGCGCATCGAGTTGAGGTCGTCGAGCCCGGCGCCGTTGCCGAGGTTGGTGGTGAAGATGGTCGCTCGCTGCTCGCTGTAGCGCGTGTTGACCACCAGGCCGAGCGTCTCCTGCACCCACTCGGACGTCTTCTCGGCGCCCAGGTCGTCGAGCACGAGCAGGTCGGCGTCGAGCACCGGCCTGAGCACGTCCATCTCGCTCGTGTCACCGGCGGCGAAGCTCTCGCGCACGAGCTTGAGCAGCTCACGGGTCTCGTAGAAGTAGCCGCGGGCGCCCTTGTCGCGAATCGCGTGCTTCAGGATGGCCACTGCCAGGTGCGTCTTGCCGACGCCGTGGCGGCCTCGCAGCAGCAGGCTCTTCTGGCCGACGGGAAATGCCTCCACGAACGCACGGGCCCGCCGATGCGCCTCCCGCAGCGAGTCGTAGTTCTGTTCGAAGTTGGCGAACTCGCAGTGCTGGTAGCGGCGCGGCACTCGGGCCGCGGCGAGCTGCCGCTCGATGATCGAGTCGCGCCAGCAGCCGCACCGCCGCACACGCTCGACGCCATCGACGAGGTCGGTCACCCAGAAACTGTCGTGGCAGATCTCGCACGCCATCGCGGGACGATTGTATACCGCGCGCGCCCGCGCTTCACTTCGTGCGGCGCGACGGCGGCGCCTTCGTGTCCGGCGGTGGCGGCGTGCGCACGAGATCGGTGGGCGACGACTTCACGAGCGCCGTGCCGAGCCGCTGCTCCCAGTCGCCGAGCCCGCGCGCGAGCTCGTGCTTCACGTACTCCATGAACTCGTTGACCTCGCCCTGCATCCGCTCCATCTTGCGGCGCATGTTGAGGATGATCTCGACACCGGCGAGGTTCACCCCCAGATCGCGCGTCAGCGTCAGGATGGTCTCGAGCTGCGTCAGATCCTCGTCCGAATAGAGGCGCGTGTTGCCCTCGGTGCGCGACGGCATCAGCAGCCCTTCGCGCTCGTAGAGGCGCAGCGTCTGCGGGTGGATGTCGTACTTCTGCGCCACCACGCTGATCATGTAGTAGGAGCGACCGCTGGCCCGCTTCGCCATCACGCGTCCTCCTCGATCGGGAAGCGGCCGTCGCGCACGCTGTCACGCTGCAGCCGGCCGAACTCGCGCAGCAGTTCCTTCGACCGCTCGTCGAGCAGGTGCGGCAGCATCACCCGTACCTCGGCCACGAGGTCACCAGCGGGGCCGCCACGCGCCGACGGCAGCCCCCGCTCGCGCAGACGGAAGCGCTGGCCCGACTGCGTGCCCGGCGGCACCTTGAGGCGCACGCGCGAGCCATCGGGCAGGCGCAGCGGCACGCGCACGCCGAGCGCCGCCTCGTGCACGGCCACCGGCACCTCGACGTGCAGGTCGTCGCCGCTGCGCCGGTAGAGGGCGTGCGGCGTCACGCGCACGGTGACGTAGGCGTCGCCCGGCCGGCCGCCGTGCCGTCCGGCGTGGCCCAGCCCGTCGAGACGCAGAACGGCGCCGTCGATGACCCCGGGAGGCACGTCGACGTGCACCTGGTCGCTGCGCGGTTCGGTGCCTGCCCCGCCGCAGGTCGCGCAGGCGACGCGGACGCGCGCCCCGGTGCCGTCGCAGCGCTCGCACGGCTGCGTGAAGATCATGTGGCCGCGTTTCACGCGCGTCACGCCGGTGCCGTCACACGCGCGGCAATCGTCCGCGGAGGTGCGCACGGTGCCCGCGCCGGCGCAGCTGTGACACACGGCGAGGCGATGCACGGTGATCGGCAGGTGCGCGCCGCGCGCGACCTCCTCGAGCCCCACCGCCAGGTCGAGGTGGAGGTCGGCGCCGCGCACCGGCCGGCGATCGGTGGCCGCCAGGATGGTGCCGGCGAAGAGGTCGCCAAAGGTCGTCGACGGCTCGGCGTGAACGCGCGGCGAGAAGTCGAAGCCGGCAAATCCGGCCGCCGGTGTCGCGGGCGGAGCCACCGCCGGCACGTCGCCGGCGTCGTAACGCTTCCGCCGTTCGGGATCGACGAGCGTCTCGAAGGCGCGGGAGATCTCGTGGAAGCGCGCCGCCGCGGTGCGATCACCGGGGTTGATGTCGGGATGGAACTGGCGCGCCAGCCGACGGTACGCCCGCCGGATGTCGCCGTCAGTCGCGCCTGGCCTGACGCCCAGTACGACGTAGAAGTCCATGCCTGAGAAAAGTATTGAATCTGAGTCTCCGCTTGTCAACCTTGATACGCCCGGGCAGGGCGCCGACCCGCAACACCTGCGGCCATCGGCTCTATACTGGCCATGCCAGCCTGAGGCCGCCGGAATCACCGTTCCGGTGGCGTCGCCTGCCACGCCGGGTGGAGGTCACTTCGTGAGTCGCTCACTCGCGCTCCCGTTCTTCGTCGCTCTGCTGGCCGCGGTCCCGCTCGCTGCGCAGCCCGCCGACCCCGATCGCTCGCCGCTGCCCCCGCCGGTGACGCTGTCGTACGCGGACGGCCGCGTCGACATCGTGCGACCTGACGGCGTCGAGGCCGCGCGCGTGCCTGACCTGCTCGAAGACGACGACCGGCTGGTCGTGGCCGATGGACGCGCCGAGCTCGTCTTCGACGACGGCGCCCTCGTGCATGTCGATCGCGACACCGATCTGCGCATCGACGCCGACGTGCGGCTCCGTCTCGTGCATGGCCGCGTCGTGATCCACACCACGCCCGACACGCCGCTCGTCGTCGTGACGCCCGCCGGCCAGGTGACGCTCGACCCGCGCGGCACCTACGACCTCACGGCCGGCGATCTCGACGCCGACACCACCGTGGCGGTCCTGGCGGGATACGCGACGATGCGCGCCGGCGCCGACGAGATTGCCATTCCCCTGGGCGACGAACTCCGGCTCGACCCGCGCGATCGCCGGGCGCGCTGGGCGCGGGTCGGCTACGAGGACGCGTTCCGCGCCTGGTCGCGCAGCAGGGCCAGCCAGCCGACGTCGGTGTCGGCCGCGGCGCCGATGCTGCCGCCGGCCGTGCAGCCGTGGGCGGCGGACTTCGCGGTCTACGGGCAGTGGTCGTCGCTGCCGACGTACGGCGCCGTGTGGTTCCCGCGCGTCGGCCCCGAGTGGCGGCCGTACGCTGCCGGCTCGTGGCGCTACACGCGCTACGGCTGGACGTGGATCGACAACGTGCGCTGGGGCTGGCCGGTGCACCACTACGGCCGCTGGGGCCGTCACGCGACGCGTGGCTGGTACTGGTTGCCGCAGCGGCGCTGGGGACCCGGCTGGGTGAGTTGGGCGATCGCGGCCGATCACGTCGCGTGGTCACCGCTTGGTTGGGACGCGCGTCCCGTCGTCGATTTCTTCGCCGGCGTGCGCGTCGGCCCGGTCGGGGTGTGGGCGAACTCCTGGTCGATGGTGCCGCGCCACCGGTTCGGCAACCGCGGATTCGGACCGGCCGACTACCAGGATCCCCGTCGTCTGCCAGGCCCGGTGCTGGGCGGCTTCGTCTCGCAGATGATCGGCCCGCGCGGGCCCGCCGGCGCCGACGATCGCTTCGCGGTGCGCCGGTCACGGCGCGCGCCCGTCGACGCGACGGTGCCTCGCCGGCTGCCGCCGCCAATCATGTATTCACCAGGCGACGGACGCGACACGCGTGACTGGCGCGTCGTCGATCCACGAGTCGACCCCAGGGGCGACGACAGCCCGCGGCGCCGGCCAGTGGACGCCCCGGCGCGCGAGAACGCCGGCGCAGGCTCGAGTGGAGGCGCTGGCCCGTGGCCAGGCGGCGCGCGCGAACGCGTGTGGTCGACGACGCCCCCCGATCCCGCCCCGCCCGACACCGAACGCCAGCGCGCACGCCCCGAGGGACGCGCGGTCGCCCCGCAGTCGCGGCCGCGTGCTGAGCGACCGGAGGATCCGCCTGCCACGGCGCCGCCGCCAGCCCATGCCCCACCTGCGGCACGTGGCGGGAGCGGGCGTGGCGACGGACGCGAGCGGGCCAACCCGGCCGCCGCACCGCGCGGCGGCGGTGCGGCGCGTCCATCGGCCCCGCCGCCGGCCAGCGGCGGCGACGGCGGCGCAACGAACGGCAATCGGCGACGTCCCTCCGGCGATGGCGCCGGAGCGGGGACCGGGCGCGGCGACGGCGCGCACGGCGGCGCCACGCGCGCCCCCGGCGCGGCCCGTCGGCGCGGCTGACGCGCCGCGGCGAATGGCACAATAGCCACGTCCATGTCCGCTCTCTCCGCGCTCGCCCGCCACGCCGGCCTCACCCTGCTCTTCGTGGGCGCGGCTCTCGCCGGCACGGCCAGCGGCGTGCTGTTCGCCTACTCCGACGACCTGCCGGCGATCTCGGCGCTCGACGCCTACCGCCCCGACACCATCACGCGAGTGCTCGGCAAGGACGGCACGGTCGTCGGCGAGTTCGCGACCGAACGCCGCGTCGTGCTCCGCTACGACGAGATCCCGCCGATCATGCGCCAGGCGGTGTTGTCCGCCGAGGACTCGGGGTTCTTCAACCACTTCGGCTTCAGCGTCACCGGGTTCATGCGCGCGGCGCTCAAGAACCTCGTGCAGATGCGGAAGGCGGGCGGCGCCAGCACGCTGACGCAGCAGTTGACCCGCAAGCTGTTCCTGACGGACGAGAAGACCTGGGAGCGCAAGGCGAAAGAGCTGCTGCTCTCCTTCCAGATCGAGAAGCGCTACACCAAGGAAGAGATCTTCACGCTCTACTGCAACCAGATGTACTTCGGCCACGGCGCCTACGGCGTCGAGGCCGCGGCACAGCTCTACTTCGGCAAGGCGGTGAAGGACGTCACCGTCGAAGAGGCCGCGCTCATCGCGGGCATCCTGCAGGGCAACGCCCGGCAGAGCCCCTACGTCAACCCCGACGCCGCGAAGCGGCGGCGCAACTACACGCTCGATCGCATGGCGATCGAGGGCTACATCACCGCGGCGGACGCCGCGGCCGCAAAGGCCCGGCCGATCGTGACGCGCGGCGATCCCGGGCGAGAGGCCTCGTTCGCGCCGTACTACCTCGAAGAGGTGCGCAAGCACCTCGAGGCCCGCTACGGCGCACAGCAGCTCTACGAGAGCGGCCTCACGGTGCGCACGCCGCTCGACCCGCGCCTGCAGCGCATCGCGACGCACGCGCTCGACGCCGGCCTGCGCCGGGTCGACAAGCGCCGCACCGGGTTCCGCCACGCCCAGGCCAAGGTGCCGGCGGGCACCGACCTCGCGACGTATCGTCACGAGCGCTGGATCCGTCCGTTCAATGCCGGCGACATCGTGCCGGCGCTGGTGGAGCGGGTCGACCCCGCCGGCGCCGCGCCCGGCCAGGCCTCGCTGCGCATCGGCACGATTCGCGCCGAGCTCACGAAGGACAGCTTCCAGTGGACGCGCCGCGCGCACGTCGCGCAGGTCGTGGCCGTCGGCGACCTCATCGACGTCGAGCTGCTGGCGTTCGATCGCGACGCCGCCACGGCCACGGTGAAACTGGAACAGACGCCGCTCCTCGAGGGCGCCGTGCTGGCCATCGAGAACCGCACCGGCAACGTGCTGGCGATGGTGGGCGGGTACAGCTTCAGCCGCAGCAAGTTCAATCGCGCCACGCAGGCCTACCGGCAGATCGGGTCGACCTTCAAGCCGATCCTCTACACCGCCGCCATCGATCGCGGCCTCACGCCGGCGACGATCCTCGTCGACGAGCCGCACGCGTTCGAGGTCGGCCCGAACCAGCCGCTCTACACGCCGCGCAATTACGACGGCCGCTTCGACGGACCGCTCACGCTGCGCACCGCGCTCGAACGCTCGCGCAACATTCCCGCCGTGCTGACGATGGAGATGCTCGGCCCGGCACAGGTGGCGCCGTACGTCGATCGGTTCGGCCTGCCCGGCCCGATGCCGCCGTATCTGTCGTCGGCACTGGGGGCCGGCGAATCGACGCTGCTCGCGCTGGCCTCGGCCTACAGTGCCTTCCCCAATCACGGCGTGCGGATGGAGCCGGCCACGGTGCTGTCGGTCGTCGACCGCGAAGGTGTCGCGCTCGAGGAACACACGCCCTCGGCGCACGATGCGCTGCGCGCCGACACCGCCTTCGTGATGACCAGCCTGCTGCGGGGCGTGGTCCAGCGCGGCACGGCCGCGTCCGCGGCGGCGCTGAAGTGGCCGCTCGCCGGCAAGACGGGCACGGTCAACGACTACACCGACGCCTGGTTCATGGGCTTCGATCCCGAGATCACGCTCGGCGTCTGGCTCGGCTACGACGAGAAGAAGCCGAT
>CADEDM010000240.1 GCA_902826065.1 uncultured Acidobacteriota bacterium
TCGCGCATCTTGGCCTCGATCTTCTCGAGGTCCTCGGGCACGAACGGCTGCGGCACGACGAAGTCGTAGAAGTAGCCGTCGTCGATGGCCGGACCGATGCCGCACTGCACACCGGGATACAGCGCCGTGACCGCGGCGGCCATCAGGTGCGCCGTGGAGTGGCGGGCCAGCGGCAGCGCCTCGGGGCTCTTGTCGGTCACGATCCGCACGCGCGCGTCCCGCGTGAGCGGCGTCGTCAGATCGACGAGCGTATCGTCGACCACGGCGGCCAGCGCCGCCTGCGCAAGGCGCGGCGAGATGTCGGCCGCAATCGCAGCGGGGGACGTGCCCTCCGCCACCTGCCGGCTGGAGCCGTCGGGAAGCGTGACCGTGATCATGATGGTGTGAGGCGGACCGGGTGAGGTCGCAGGTGCGTTGTTCTACCCGCGACCGAGTCGATTGGTAGGCACGGGCAGACTCGAACTGCCGACCTCCTGCGTGTCAAGCAGGCGCTCTAACCAGCTGAGCTACGCGCCTATGGTGCGATCGCCCGGCCTTGCGGGAATTGAAAGTATAGCACCGCCTCGGCCGTGATCGAGGGGCCTTACGCGGCCTTCTTCGCGGCGGTCAGCGTCTCGACCGCCTTGTCGAGCGCCGGGTCGCCCGGCGTTGGCTCGACACCGAAGTCGACCGACGGCACGTCGACCGCCACGTCGGGCGCGACGCCGCGCTCGTGCAGGGCGCCGCCGGTGGGTGCGAGGTAGAGGATGTGCGTGAGCAGCAGGCCGGTGCCGTCGGGCAGCGTCACGACCTTCTGGCGTCCGGCGCGACCGACGGTGCGTTCACCCACCACGCTGGCGCGCTTGGTGCCGCCCAGCGCCGCCGCGAAGATCTCCGCGGCGCCCGAGGTGCCGGCGTCGGTGAGCACCGCGACCGGCGCCGTGATTGCGCCGTCACCGGTGGCCGCCGACACCGCCTGTTTCTCCTTGCCACGCGACTGGGTGTAGCCCAGCGTGCCCGTTGCGACGAAGAGCCGGGCGGCTTCGTAGCCGAGGTCCAGATCGCCGGTCGCGGTGCCGCGCACGTCGATCACGACGCGCGTCGCGCCGCCGCGGGTCAGCGACGTCACCTCGTTGCGCAACTGGGCGGCCGTGGCCTTGCTGAACTCCGCCACGCGCACGTAGCCGGTGGCGTTGCCGAGATTCCGCGCCCGCACCGGCAGCGCTGCGGCCGCTTCGCGCGTCAGCACGACCTCGTGCGGTTCGGCGGCGTTGCCGCGCAGGATGGCGAGCGTGACCTTGGTGCCCGCCTTGCCACGCAGCAGCTGCATGCCCTCGTAGACCGTGGTGTCGCGGGTGGACTGGCCGTTGATCGAGCGGACGTAGTCGCCGGGCCGCAGCCCCGCCTTAGCCGCCGGCGAGCCCTCGCGCGCGGCGATGATCCGCAGGTAGTACTGGCGCGTCAGCTCGATGCCGGGATCAGCCAGGCCCGTCACGGGCACGCCCACCGTCTTCATCTGACGGGCGTCGAGATAGGCGCTGTCCGGGTCGAGGCCGTCGGCGAGGCCGTGCATCGCGCCGTGCATCACCTTGTCGACGTCGACGTCCTCGACGTAGTTGTTCAGGATCAGGCTGACGACATCCTCGAAGATGCGCAGCGACTTGTAGTTCTCGCCCTGCGCCGAGGCCTCGCGGCCGAGGAAGCCGCCGATGACCGCGAAGGCCAGCACCGGCAGGGACACGGCAAGGACGATGGCGCGAAGGCGTGGCGTCATGGCGTGGGCTTCAGCCATTGTACGGGATTGACCGGACGACCGTCGATCCGCACCTCGAAGTAGGCCGCCGGCGCTCCGGCCGGGGTGGCGCCCGACGCCCCAACCGCCTGGCCGCGGGTCACGGTGGTGCCGGCCCGCAGGGCGGTCCCGGCGAGGTGGCCGTAGACCGTGAAGGCGTTGTCGCCGTGGTCGAGGATGACTAGCACGCCGAAGCCGGTGAACGGCGCGGCGTAGGCCACGGTGCCGCCGTGCACGGCGTGCACCGCGGAGCCAGGAGCGGTGCCGATCTCGATGCCGTTGCGCTGGATGGCGGTGCCGTAGGCGCTGGCGGCGCGGCCGAACCGCGACAACACCGGCCCGGCGACCGGCCACGCCAGGTCGCCTTGGAAGGGACGGAGGGGCAGGTCTGTCGCGGCCGAGGTCGACAGCCCAGCGACCGTCGCCTGCAGCCTCGTGCGCGCCTGTTCGAGCTCGCCGACGTACTGCGCCGCGAGCTCCCGCCGCCGGTCGAGGTCGTCGAGCAGCTTGGTCCGGTCGGCGACCGCCTTGCGGGCCGCGGCATCGAGCGAGGCGGCTTCAGTGCGCAGCCTCGCCACCTGGCGCTGCTCCGATGCCAGCTGATCGCGGGCGGCGCGTTCGTCGGCGACGAGCTTGCGGTGGGCGGCGATCCGCAGTTCCTCGACCCGCGCCAGGGCCACGACGCCGCGCGTCGCACGGGCGAGGTCGCGCCCCTCGGCGGTCTCGAGCAGCAGCCGGACGTAGCCGTCGCTGCCGCCGCGTTTGTACAGCGACTCGAGGCGGCCCTCGAGCGCCGGCGTCCGCTCGACCCGTTGCCGCTCGAGCTCCGCGACCCGGGCTTCCGAGGCGGCGACCTTGGCGTCGACGGCAGTGAGCCGTGTCGACACCGCGGCCAGTTCCTCGGCGCGCAGTGCCCGCGTCACCTCCAGCTGCCGCAACTGCGTGAGCACCGTCGACGACTGTGCGGCGAGCTGGTCCGATTCGCGCTGCAGCGCCTTGATGCGATCGGCGGCGCGGGCGGCGAGGGCCGCGGCGTCGTCGTGCGAGAGCGTCGTGGCCACCGGCGCCGCTGGAGGTGGCGGCGCGATCGTCGCCAGCGGCGGCGTGCTCGACTGGGGCGGGGCGGGCGGCGAAGGTGGTGTCTGCGCAGCCGGCGGGGGTTGGGGTGTCTGCGCCCTCGCGACCGCGACCGCGACGAGCGATATCGCCATCGCGCACAGCGCGGCGCCGAGCGTGCGCCGTACGACCCGCCGCTGTCGTTCCCTCATCGTCTCTTCGAAGGATACACTTTGCCGATGACCGAGTCCGGCCCGACCTCGCCGCTCACGGTGACGCCCAGCGAGTTCTTCTGGCTCACGGCCGGCGCCTGGCTGAGCGGCGCGTGCCTGCTCGCGTTGCTGCCCGTGCTGCTGATGCCGCGGCTCGGCGCCGCCGGCGCCCTGGCGGTGGCGTATGTCGCGTTCTTCGTCTCGTGGCAACCGTTGCAACGGATGACGCAGCGGGCGCTCGGCCCGCGCCGGGCCATGGTGCGCATGCTGGCACTCGTCGCCTCGGCGGCGATGCTCGCCTACTACGTGCGCGAGGCGCTGCTCGCCCTCGTCCGAGGGGCCGGCGCCTGATGGCGCGCGCCCTCGGCATCGACTACGGACGCCGCCGCATCGGGCTCGCGCTCAGCGATGCCAGCGGCACGCTGGCGTCCCCGATGTCCGTGCTGGCGCGGCCGTCCGGCGACCGCGAGACCGTCCGCGTCGTGTCCGCCGAGGTCCAGCGCCTCGCGGCGGAGGACGACGGACTCGCGACGGTCGTGGTCGGCTGGCCCCGCCGCCTCGATGGTTCCCCCAACGAGCAGACGCCGCTGGTCGAGGCGTTCGCCAGGGCACTCGAGGCCGCCGTGCCCGTGCCGGTCGTGCTGCAGGACGAGCGGCTGAGCTCGCACGAGGCCGAGTCGCGCCTCGCGGTGCGCGAGAAGGACTGGCGCAAGCGCAAGCAGGTGCTCGACGCCGCGGCCGCGGCCGTGATCCTGCAGGACTATCTCGACGCGAGGCCTCGTGGCTAAGTGGCTCAAGCTGACGGCGGCGCTGGTCGTGCTGATCGCCGTCGCGGCCGGCGGCGCCGGCTGGTGGTTGCGCGAGCAGGCGCTCGTGCCCTTCCGCGGCTACGACGGCGACGCCGTGTTCGTCGACGTGCCATCGGGCACCGGCCCGCGATCGCTCGGCACGCGGCTCGCCGACGCCGGCGTCGTCAAGGACGCGCGCACCTTCCGAGTCGCGCTGTGGCTCACCGGGCGGGCGCGGGAGCTGAAGGCGGGCGAGTATCGCTTCGCCGGGGCGATGCGCGCGGTGGACGTCGTGTCACAGATCGCCGACGGCGCGATCTACACGCAGCCGGTGACGTTCCGCGAGGGATTGACCATCGCCGAGATGGCCGACGTCTACGCCGGGAGCGGGCTGGGCACGCGTGACGCGTTCCTCGCGGCGGCGAAGGACGCGTCGCTCATCCGCGATCTCGATGCGGCGGCATCCGACCTCGAAGGCTACCTGTTTCCCGACACTTATCCGACGCCCCGGCAGACGCCGGCGCCCGCGCTCGTGGCACAGATGGTGCGCGGCTTCCGCGCCGCGCTCCCTGCGGAGCTCATCGCGAAGGCCGCTGCCGACGGCCTCACCGTGCGCCAGGTGGTGACGCTGGCGGCGTTGGTGGAGAAGGAGACGGCGCAGGACGCGGAACGGCCGCTGGTGGCCGCGGTGTACCGCAACCGCCACCGCATCGGGATGGGGATGCAGGCAGACCCGACCGTGATCTACGCGCTGCAGAAAGCCGGCAGGTGGAACGGCAATCTGTCGCGCGACGACCTGCAGTTCGACTCGCCCTACAACACCTATCGCTACGGCGGACTGCCTCCGGGGCCGATCGCCGCGCCGGGACGGCGCGCGCTCGAGGCCGTCGTCTCTCCGGCCGCCGTCGACTACCTGTACTTCGTGAGCCGCAACGACGGCACGCACGTCTTCGCCACGACGCTCGCCGAGCACAACCGGAACGTCTTCGAGTGGCAGATTCAGTACTTCCGGCGCCAACGGGCGAACCGCTGAGATCGTGCGGTCTCGCGATCGCCTGATCCCGCGATCGAACTAGCGTCCTGGCGATCGGTCGATCGGGCGATCTTCCTGGTGATCCGAGGGCGGAGCGCCAGCGCAGGGGTTCACGACTGCGTGGGTGCCGGCGGCATCGTGTTGCGCGGCCACGCCGGCGCCGGGCGGCCGCGCCAGATCCACGCGATGTAGTCGACCAGCGGCGGCTCGGCGCCCAGTTCCCGGAGCCGCGCGTTCACCTGTCCGCGATGATGCATGGTGTGCATCGCGATCTGACGGACGGTCTCGGCCAGCGTCGGATGCGCGACCGCTTCGGGGCGCTCGATGGCCCGGCCCGCCCACGGCAGCTTGACGACGCGCTGGAACAGCGCCGGCTCACACGTCGTCAGGAACGCCTGCAAGGCGGCGTGCCCTTCGCGGCCCCAGGCGCCCATGGCCGGTGCGTCGGCGAACGAGCCGACGCTGACCAACTCGGGCTGCTGGCCGTGCCAGATCGCGGTGAACGCGCGCTGCACGGTGTGGATGTGGTGCAGCCAGCCGCGAATCCGTTCGTCGGCACGGGCCTGGCCCGACTGCAGCGTCGTGCCCCAGACGAGCGCGTCGGCCCACTCCATGTGGGTCATGAGTTCCAGCAGGTCGTCGCGTTCGGCCATCTCTCTCTCGCCTCGTCTCCGTCCCACCTTCAATCGATCAGCCGATCGACCGCGCCGGATCGCCAGATCACTCGATCACGCGGTCAGGGAGATCTATCGCTCTCCCCACTTCAACTTCTGCCGCAGCACCTCGAAATAGGTGCGGGTAGTCGCGCGCACGAGCTTCACGGAGCGCGCTGCCCGGCCGACCACCACTTCGTCGCCGGGGCCGAGCGGTTGCCCGGTCTGGCCGTCGAACGTGACGTAGACCTCGGCGCCGCCGTTGGCCGGCGTGATCGCGACGCGGACGTCGCGCGCCGCCGGCACCACGATGGGCCGATGGCTCAGCGTGTGTGGCGCGATCGGCGTCAGCAGGAACGCCTCCATCGCCGGATGCACGATCGGGCCACCGGCGGCGAGGTTGTAGGCGGTCGAGCCCGTGGGACTGGCGACGATCAGGCCGTCGGCGCGCACGGTGGTGACGAACTGATCGCCGACCCACACCGACAGGTCGATGATGCGCGACAGGGCAGTGCGCGTGAACACGACGTCGTTCAGCACGACCGTCGTGTCGGTCAGCGTGCCGTCGCGCCGCACCGCCGCCGACAGCACCATGCGCTCGTCGTGCTGGGCGCGGCCCTCGACCACCTCGGCGAGCGCCGTGAAGATCTCGGGGCGCGTGATCTCGGTGAGGAAGCCGAGGCTGCCGAAGTTGACGCCGAGGATCGGGACGTCGCGCGGCCCGCGCGCGATGCGGTCGGCCATCGCGAGCAGGGTGCCGTCGCCGCCGAGCACGACGATGAGGTCGCTGATGGCGGGCAGGTCGTCGCGTTCGACTACCGGAGCGCCGCTCGCGGTGAGCAATGCGGCCGCTTCGGGCGACCACGCCGCCTCGAGACCGCGATCGGCCAGCCAGCCGCGGAGTCGATCGAGGGTGTCGCGGGCGTCCGCGAGGCCGGGCTTGGCGACGATGCCGATGCGCATGGGGGCGGTTACGAGTGCGGACGGCGACGGAAGTGCATCAGGAACTCGCGATTGCCCTTCGCGCCCACGATGGGCGAGGGCGTCGCCGCGACGCGCGTCCATCCTATCGCAGCCGCCTTGGCCGTCACCTCGGCCTGCACGCGGGCGTGTACGTCGGGGTCGCGGACGACGCCTTTGGGGGCATCGCGACGGCCGGCTTCGAACTGCGGCTTCACCAGGGCCACGACGTCGGCCTCGGGCGTCGTGACGTCGAGCAGCGGCGGCAGGATCAGGGCGAGCGAGATGAACGAGACGTCGACGGTCGCGATGCCGGCGCCGTGGCCCAGGCTCGGCAACGCGTCGGGCGAGAGATGGCGCGCGTTCAGGCCCTCGATCACGGTCACGCGCGGCTCGTTGCGCAGTTTCCAGTGCAGCTGCCCATGGCCGACGTCGACGGCGATGACGTGCGCTGCCCCTCGCGTCAGCAGCACGTCGGTGAAGCCGCCGGTCGAGGCGCCGACGTCGAGGGCGAGCCGGCCGGCGACGTCGAGCCCGAACGTCTCGAGCGCGTGTGCGAGCTTGACGCCGCCGCGGCTGACCCATGGATGATCGGGACCGATCACCGTGACGGCGGCGTGTTCCGACACCATCGTGCCGGCCTTCACGGCCCGATGGCCGTCGAGGTCGACCTGCCCGGCCATGATCAGGGCCTGCCCCTTCTCGCGCGATTCGACGAGGCCGCGCCGGACCAGCAGCTGATCGAGGCGGAGCTTCACCGCGGGCGCCTGCCGGTCACGTCACGACCGCCGATCGAGGATCCACCGCGCGATCGCGTCGAGATGCGACGGCCGCAGGCCGGCCTCGCCGAGCGCCGCCTCCGCCGCCGCGGTGGTCTCGGCCGCCATGCGCTTCGACGCCTCGAGGCCGTAGAGCGCAGGGAACGTGGGTTTCCCGGCCGCGGCGTCCTTGCCCGACGTCTTGCCCAGGTCCTGCGACGCGCCCTCGACGTCGAGGATGTCGTCGACGATCTGGAAGGCGAGGCCGACGCCGCTGGCCCAGCGATCGAGCGAGACGAGCGTGTCGTCGCCGGCGCCGGCCATGATCGCGCCGGCGGCGGCCGACGCGCGGATCAGCGCGCCGGT
>CADEDM010000241.1 GCA_902826065.1 uncultured Acidobacteriota bacterium
GCCGCGGCTACAAGTTCTCGACCTACGCCACGTGGTGGATCCGGCAGGCGATCACCCGGGCCATCGCCGACCAGGCGCGCACCATCCGCATCCCGGTGCACATGATCGAGACCATCAACAAGCTCATTCGCACCTCGCGCGCGCTGGTGCAGGAGCTGGGCCGCGAGCCGACCTCGGAAGAGATCGCGCGGCGCATGGACATCCCGGTCTCGAAGGTCCGCAAGGTCCTCAAGATCGCGCAGGAGCCGATCTCGCTCGAGACGCCGATCGGCGAAGAGGAAGACTCGCACCTCGGCGACTTCATCGAGGACCGCACGGCCGTGTCGCCGTCGGACGCGGTGATCAACCTGAACCTGCGCGAGCAGACCGAGTCGGTGCTGAAGACGCTGACCCCGCGCGAAGAGCGCGTGATCAAGCTGCGCTTCGGCGTCGGCGAGGGCTCGGAGCACACGCTCGAGGAAGTCGGCCAGAACTTCGCCGTCACCCGCGAGCGCATCCGCCAGATCGAGGCCAAGGCGCTGCGCAAGCTGCGGCACCCGTCGCGCAGCCGCAAGCTGCGGGCGTTCCTCGAGGGAAGAACATAGGTTCAGCGGCTAGGGGCTGGCAGCTAGACTCGAACGAAAGAGACGAAGGGCCGGGCGCTCACGCGCACCGGCCCTTTTTCTGTGTCGAGCGATCACCCCCCAGGGGCGGCGGGACTACGGGGACGCGACGAGCCGGCCGTCCTTCACCCACGCCTGCCCGTTCACCGTCACCGTCAAATCGGTGAAGAAGTTCCAGCGCACGTAGCCGCCGCCGACGGTGCCGCCCAGTTCCGAGTTGTCGCCGAGCGACAGCCGCACGACGCCGGCGCCATAGCCGTAGTACGGGATCCACGGCAGCCGCTCGGGCACGGCGAGCAGCGGATTGACGCCGAGCGCGAACTCGCGGAACGCGCGGCCGGCCGGGCCCGCGGCCTTCATCTCGCGTTCCACCGCCTCGCGGCCGCTGGCCGCCTCGACCCGCGTCACCACGCCCCGCTCGAAGTGCAGCCGCAGGCCATCGACGGCCTGCCCGTCCCACTGCGACGGCGGGAACGCGACGGTGCCGGTGACGCTGTCTTCCAACGGGGCCACGCGCGCGACGCCGGCCGGCAGCTCGATCTCGCGATCGATCAGCACCTGGCCCTTCGCGGTGCGCGCCGCGGACGCATCGCCGTCCTGGCGGTTGACCGCCCGCGAGCCGACCCGGAAGCGCAGGTCGGTGCCCGCGGCCGAGGTGACGCGCACCTCGCCGGTGCGCAGCGCCTGGCCGAAGCGCTCGAGCGTGCGCGCCAGCGCCGCGTAGTCGGTCTGCAGCAGCGCGCGCTGATAGATGGCGTCGATCGCCGCGCGCGCCGGCAGCGGCTGACCGGGCAGTGGATAGGCGCTGCCATTCTCC
Organism: uncultured Acidobacteriota bacterium; assembly: GCA_902826065.1. Lineage (GTDB taxonomy): Bacteria > Acidobacteriota > Vicinamibacteria > Vicinamibacterales > UBA2999 > CADEFD01. Next base: position 1,420 of record CADEDM010000241.1, read on the forward strand.
ACCCAATGGAAGTGGACGGTGCGGCCGCGCCCCTCGCGCAACAGATCCTGGAGCGCGGCGTAGGCCGGATGCGCGGGAGTCGCCCCGGGCAGCATGATCGCGCCATCGACGCCGGCGAACATCGTCTTGAAGGCCTCGCGCGCGCGGGTGTTGCTGCCGCGAACCGGGGCGAGGTCCCAGCCCTGCGGCACCGGCTCGGCCAGCACGTCGACGACGCCGAGATCGGTGGCCCCGGCACGCGCGATCGCGTAGCGCAAGTGCGGAATCAGATCCTCGAACATGCCGGGATGCGCCACGATCAGCAGCCGCTCGCCGGGCTGCGGCGCCATCCGGGCGACCAGCGTGGCAGCGATGGCCGGCCAGTCGAAGGAGAACTGGGACTGCGGTGCAGCCGGCCGCGCCAGGCCGACGACGGCGGACACGATGACGAGGTGCTGGATGAGGCGTCGCATCGACGGATTATCGCGGATCGTCGTCGTCGTCCTTGTCGGGGCCGTCGTCCTGCGCGACCCGCTGCTCGACATAGCGCGACCCGACCGGTTCGTCGAAGCGATCGTCGATCTGCGCCTTGACCACCGTGATCGCGGTCACGCGCGCGCGGGGCCCGTCGCCCTGGCGCACTTCGATGCGGTGCGCGCCGTTGGCCACGTCGCGGCTCACCTGCAGCGTTCCCGCGAACGTGCCGTCGGGCATGAGCCGCCAGGCCTCCGGCTGCGCCGGCTGGCCGTCGAACAGGACCCGCAGCGGCTCGCCCCCCGGGTCGAAGCCCTTGCCCCAGAGCTCGACGCGGCCGGTCTCGTCGAGAATCGGCGCGCCCATCTGCGCGAAGCCGGTGCGCGCGACGATCCGGGGACGGGCCGGATCGTCCTTCCCGTCGGGAACTCGTTCGTCCTCCTGATCGGGCATCGCGTCTTCCTCCCGTACGGTTTCCTCGATGAACGCCCCACTCTCGCGAGGCCCCGCCGGACCGATCACGCGCTCGAGCAGGGACGTGAGTCGCCGGCTGCCGAGCACCAGGCAGCCGAGCCCCTGCGTGATGCGCCATAGTCCCCGGCCATAGGTGGAGACGACCACGGAGGTATCGGGCTCGAAGAAGAACCCGGTGCAATACAGCACCCGCTCGGACCCCGGGATCTTCGTCCAGGTGGTTCCGCCATCGTCGGACACCATGATGCCGGCGTCCCGCGTGCCCACCATGATGCGGTCGTCGTTGTACGGATCGAACCCCACGTGGGTGACCTGCATGAAGTACGGACTGCGGTACATCAGCAGCGCGCCGGACCTGGTGACGAGGTCGGTCAACTGCGCATGCGTCGTGAACGTGTCGCCGCCGTTCCGGCTGATCTTGACGTCGCCGGCGACGATGTCCGGCGCGATGATCAACCGCCACTCCTTCGGATGCACGCCGAAGACCGTCTGCCAGTCGAACTCCGTCGCGCGCTGACCGAGCGACCCGTTGCCCGGCAAGGTGATGAGCTGCGCATCGCCGATGGCGTCGACGCGATTGCGCAGCAGCGAATAGAGCCGCACCAGGCCGAGGCGCGCCGACCCGTCCGGATTCAGATCGCCGGTGACCACCGGGATGTAGGCCTTGGCGTAGCTCGCCGGATAGTGTGCCTTCGACCGTTGGAAGGGGCCGGCCGGAGCCAGCGTCGTCGTGAAGCGGCGGCGCCACTGCGACCCGTCGTTGGAGGACACCCAGATCTCGTTCGGGGACGGCGGCGTCGTCATCGGCGACCGGAAGCGCAGCCAGTAGCCGGGCTTCAGATAGTAGGCCTGGCTCCAGTTGGTGAGCGTGGCGCCGCTGGTATCGACGTCGGGCACGGCGCGCTGATTCGCGAGCCCGGCGTCGGCGAACATGCTGTTGCTGGGCCCGCAGCCGACCTTGCCGTAGCCGACCGTGACCTTCTCGTTCGGTGCGGCGATGGACCGGACCTCGACGTGGAATCCCTCTGCGCAGTCGGAGGTCGGCCACGTGTTCCCGCCGTCGGTCGAGGCCCAGATCGCGTTGTCCTGCGTCGAGAAGTAGAGGCTCGTCACCGTCCGGCCGTCGCCGCTGACGTTGGTGCCGCCGATGTCGGTGATCTGGTAGGAGTTCATCGCGCTGCCCGGCGGGGCGGCCGACGTCCACTTCGTGATGTTGCCGAGGATGTCGGCGGTCTGCGGCTTGAACACCCCGCCATCGCTGCCGATCATGGTCGGCTTCCACGCCGCGTCGACGCCAAGGTCGCCCATGTCGTCGTGCACGCCCTCGCCACGACCGAAGATCGACCAGTCGTCGGGTTGCAGCGCGCGGATCGACCCGACCCGTTTCCGCGTCGCGTAGAGGCCGCGCACGCCCTGCCCGATCCAGATGGTGGTGTAGTCGCCGCTGATGATCGCTTTCGAAGTCCGGACGAAGGGGCCCCGCGAGCCGCCGCCGGCCGGCAGGTTCAGCGTCGTCCAGCGATCCGCGCCGAGCTCGTAGAAGAGCAGCGTCTCGTAGTTGACCAGGATGAACGCGTAGGGCCAGTACGGCGACTGGTCCATCTTGTTCCAGCCGACGCCTTCGGAGAATCCGAAGTTTCCGGACTGGACGTTGCGCCAGGTCGCGCCGCCGTCGTCGCTGCGGTGAATCGCGTTGCGGACCATGGCGAGCACCTTGCCGCCCGGGAACGCCAGCACCGCCCGCACCGAGTCCTGCATCCGGTCGGTGACCACGGGCGTCGTCGGCTCGACCCGCGCGTGCGTCCAGGTCCCGCCGTTGTTGCGGCTGATGGCGATGCCGTAGTCGGTGCCGACGTACCACGTGCGGTCATCGTCGGGTGCCTTGGCGATGCCCCACGCCGCCGTGCGCTCCGGAGTGCGGCTGTCGGTCGGGACCCGCCCGGTCGGGGGTCTCGTCCACGAGACGCCTCCGTCGCGGCTGATCCAGATGCCGCCGCCGTTGTCCTTCGCCAGGTCCCAGAACAGGGTCGCGACGACCGTGCGCCCGTCCGGACCGTGCTGGACGTCGGCGGAGAACACGGTCGGCAGCCCATCGAGGTGGGTCCAGTGAGTGCCTCCGTCGGTCGTCTTCCACAAGCCGCCGAACTGCATCGAGACGATGACGGTGCGGCGATCGAGCGGATTCACCGAGATCGCGTGCGTGCGTCCGCCGTTCAGCGGGATGCCGGCGAACTGCGCCGGTAGTTGTGGAGGAAACTCCGCGACCTGGAGCGCCATCGTTGCGACCTCGACTCGGGACCTTAGTCCGAACGCCGTCCCTGTTCCAAGCTGGGCCGCGCGAGGCCGTGCGTCCGAACGACCGGCTGCGCTAGACTGTCAGGGCCATGGAAGATCTACAGCTGCTCTGGATCCCGATCGGGACGTTCTCCATCCTCGTCGCCGTCATCCTGATGTTCACGATCTTCTAGTCCCGTCCGGGACTCAGGCGCCGCCGGCCCGGCGCACGGGCACCACCAGCTTCGACGGATAACGACCACCCGCGTGCACGGTCACGCGCGCGACGGTGGTCTCGGCCGAGTCGAACTCCAGCCGCCCGGTGTGGAGGTTCCACGACATGTTGGGCGCGAACGCCGCCATGATCGCGACGCGGATGCGGTGGCCCTTCAGGAAGCGGTTGCCGGTCATCAGCGTGCGCAGATCCAGCCGGTAGACCTCGCCCGGCTGCAGCAGTTCCCGCTCGGGACGGCCATTCCGGTAGCTTGCGCGGATGACGTCGAGTCCGATGCTCATCACGCCCCACGCCGTGCCGTCGGGCGCGACGTCGAGCAGCTTCACCCACAGATCCGTATCGGGCCGATCGACGGACACGTGGATCTCCGCGTCGATCGGTCCCAGCACTTCGACGTCGTCGTCGAGCGTGGGCGTCTCGAACGTCACGACGCCGGGGTCGGCCGACAGCGCGCGGTAGTCGAGTCCGCCGGCGGCCGTGTCGTGGGGGTCGTGCACGGGATGCGCGGCGTCTGACACGAACGTCGACTCGGCGGCGCCGCCTGCGGGCGTCCAGGTCAGGACCCCCGCCGACTTCCCTGCCATCGCGCGCCCACCCAGATACAACGACCGGCGATCCGCCGAAGGCGGCCATGCTTCGGCGGTCCGCCAGGCCCCCGCGCCCATCGCGTAGAGCCGCACCGGCGGCTGGCGGTCGACGCCGTTGTCGACCTCGCGCACCCAGCGGTCCATCCAGTGGAGGACGAGCGCGTCGTAGTCCTGCACGGCGGCCGGCCCCATGTCGCGGGCCCCGACCGTCGTCGAGTCCCAGTCGGATCCGTGCGTCCACGGGCCGATCACGAGCTGCGTGCGCGCACGTCGCGCGTCGCCGCCGCGGCTGGCCACCAGGCCGGCGAAGTTCGTCGACGCACCGACTGGCCCGTACATCTCGTCGTGCCAGCCGCTGACGTTGAGCACGGCGGCCGAGACGCGCGCGTACTTACCCCGCAGTTCGGCCCAGTCCCACCACGGGTCGTAGGGGCCGTGGCGCATCCACTCGTAGTACCAGTCCGCCACGCCCTTGAAGTCCGGCAGACTGAGGCGAGGCAGCGCTCGCTGCGCCCGTCGGCCGTCGGCCGCCCACGTGGTTCGAGCGTCGCGGCCGCTGTGCGGGCCGGGCACCTGCAGGCGCTGCCGGAGATCGGGGGCGATGTTGAGCCACGTCCATAGCAGCCACGAGCCGTCCCAGACACCGCCGGTGTACCAGAAATGCGTCGGTGAGGCGAACGTCATCGCCGGCACCATGGCGACGAGATGCGGCGGCTGCTCCATCGCCGCGAGCCACTGGACGGCGCCGGGGTACGAGAGCCCGAACGTGCCGACGCGCCCCGTCGACCACGGCTGCGCCGCCGCCCATTCGATCGTGTCGAAGCCGTCGCGGCCTTCCTGCTGGTAGGCGGCGTATGCGCCATCGGACGCGTAGCGTCCGCGCACGTCCTGCACGAGCACGGCGTAGCCCCGGCCGACGGCCTTCTGGACGATCGCGCTGTCGGAGGTGCCGCGCTTGCCGTACGGCGTGCGGTAGACGAGCGTCGGGAACCGAGTGCCGGTCGACGGCCGCCACAGGTCGGCGCGCAGTACGACGCCGTCGCGCATCGGCACGGCGACGTCGCGCTCGACGCGCCCGTCCGCCGCCGATCCGGACTGACGGGCCGAGAGCGCCAGGCCCGCGACAGCCATGAGCGCCACTGCCGCGAGCCATGAGCCGGCGCGATGCATGTCACCGACGATACGGATCGAGGGCGTCTCGCGCAACGGGCATCACCGTCGAGCCGGGATAGGATTGGTGCACTCGCGCCATGCCCAGCCCTTCGAGATCCGCCGCACGCCGCCGTCGTTCCGCCCCCTCTGCCGGCGCGCGCACCACCGCCCCGCACGTCTGGAAGTTCGGCGGCGCGTCGCTGGCCGACGCCACCAACGTGCGGGCCGCCGCGACCCGGATCGCCACGCACGTCGGCCCGCTGGTGGTGGTGGCCTCGGCCCTGGGCGGCGTGACCGACCTGCTGCTGCAGGGCGCCGACGAGGCGATGCGCGGCGACCAGAAGGCCTCGACTGCGACGGCGGTCACGCTGTGGCAACGGCATCGGCGCGTGGCCGAGACGCTGCTGCCTCGGGGGGACGCCCGGCGTGCCGCGCTGGCAGCGATCGAGACGTCCATCGGCGAGTACGCGGACATCTGCACGGCGGTGGGTATCCTGGGCCACCTGGCGCCGCGGACGCGTGACCTGCTGGTCGCCCGCGGCGAACGCCTGGCGGCGCTGTTGCTCGCCAGCGCGATCACGCAGGCCGGACGCCGGGCGCAGGTCGTCGACGCCGTGGACATCGTGGCCACTGACGGCCACTTCGGCGGCGCCAGTCCGCTCGTGAGCGAGACGGCGCGCGCGGCCCGCAAGGCGATCCAGCCGCTGCTGCGGGCACGACGCGTCCCGGTCGTGCCCGGCTACATCGGCCGCGGTCCCGACGGCGGCGTCGTCACGCTGGGCCGTGGCGGCTCGGACCTGACCGCGACGCTGATGGGGCGGGCGTTCGGCGCGCCGATGGTCACGCTGTGGAAGGACGTCCCCGGCATCCTGAC
>CADEDM010000242.1 GCA_902826065.1 uncultured Acidobacteriota bacterium
TCGTGTCCTGGTAGACGTCGCCGGGATTGAACGGCGCGTCCTCGTTGGCCGGCGGGTGCGCGATGTGGCCATGGACACCGCCGGTCGAGCAGTGCACGACACGGCGCACGCCGGCGGCTTTGGCCGCCTCCAGCAGACGCCGCGTGCCATCGACGTTGATGGCGCGGTAGGCGGAATCGGGTTGTCCGGCTTCGCGATACGTCGCGGCGATGTGGTACACGACGTCGACCCCGGCGCAGGCGCGCGCCAGTGACTCGGGCGTCGAGAGGTCGCCTTCGGCGGGGACGACGCCGGCCGCTGGCAGCGTCGACGCCGCGAAGCGGCTGAGGCTCTTGGTGCGAACCAGCGCCCGCACGCCGTCGCCGCGCAGCGCCAGCGTCCCCGCAAGATGGCCGCCGGTGAAACCGGTCGCGCCGGTGACGAGGACGTTCACGGCGCGGCCGTCTCCCCGGCCGCGAGAGGGGCGTGGCCTGCCCCACGTGCGGCCAGACGCCGGCAGGCTTCGGCGGTACGCGTCAGGTAGATCTCGCGGCTGTAGCGCTCGTCGGACAACTGCCGGGCGGCACGCGCGAGTGTGCGGCCGGCCTCAGGGTCGTCGAGCAGACCGGCGAGGGCTTCGGCGAACGCGGCAGGATCCGGCGCCACCAGGCGGGCGACGTCCGACGACAGCACCTGCGTGTGGGTCAGCAGGTTGGTCGCGACGATCGGCGTCCCCGATCGCAGGTACGAGTAGATCTTCAGCGGCGTGTTGGTGCCGCGGACCCGCGGCGACGCCACGATCGACGCGGCGGCGACGAACGCGGGAATCTCGCGTGCCGGCTGCTGCCCGGTGAAGACGACGGTGTCCGCGCCGCCTCGACGCGCCACCTCGCGGGCGGCCTCCACCTGGGCCGGCTCGCCACCGACCACGAGCACACGGGCCGCGGGATGCGTGACCTTCAACCGCGCCGCCGAGGCAATCAACAGTTCCAGGCCCTGGTACGGCTCGAACGTGCCGGTGTAGAGCACGATCGGCGCCTCGGGCGACAGGCCCCAGCGCTCACGCAGCGTCGCCGGCGTCAGCGTCGGCGGCTCCTCGACGTCGCCGCCCATGACGTTCTCGATCAGGATGGCGCGCGCGCCGTGTCCCATCTCCGCCACGGTGTCCTGCAGTTCCTGACAGATGGTGATGACCACGTCCGACTTCCCCACCATCTGGTGCTCGACGGCATCGAAGACGCGGCGCAGCGCCGCCGAGCCACTGAACTTGAAGTTGCTCAACTGCTGCGGCAGGCTCGAGTGCATGTCGTAGAGGTGTGGAATCCGCAGCAGCTTCGCCAGCCACACGCCGACCAACCCCATCTCTTCGTGCGAGTGGATGGCGTCGTAGCGCCGGGTCAATGCCACGCGCGCAATCGTGAGCAGCATGAAAGCGTCGAGCACGACCTTCACCGCCGACGGGCCGATCGGCACCTTGCGGACGAAGGGCGGCCGCAGGCTGCGGATGATGGTCAGCCCCGGCAGGGCGACATCGCGGCCGATCGGATAGGTGACGAGGTCCACCCGATGCCCCAGCGCCCCGAGCGCCTTGATGCGGTGGAACTCCGAGAACGGCGTGCCGCGCGGCTCGAAGAACGGCTCGGGCGCCAGCATCAGGATGCGCAGGGGGCGCGACGGCGTGGTCGGGACGGTCGGCGCGGGCACGTGATCGTCGTATCTTACCATCGGGATCGCCGCTTCTTGCTGACCTGTCGACACTTATGCTATATCTCAAGGGTTTGAGATCCGCTGACGACCTGACCGCCACGTCCGTCGACGACCTCGCGCCCCCGCCGAGCCGGCGCTCGACCCGCTCCCGTCTCCTCCTCGTCGCCCTCAAGCTCGGTTTGTCACTGGGCCTGCTGTCCTTCGTGCTGCGCAACACCAGCCTCGAGGCCCTGTGGCGGACCTTCCAGCGTGTGCAGCCCCTGTGGATCCTGGCGGCCATGTCGATGCACGGCTTCATGGTGGCGGTGAGCGTGTGGCGGTGGCGGTTGCTGCTCGAGGCCCAGCACGTGCGCGTCTCGGCCCGCACCCTGGTGGAGTCCTTCTGGGTCGCCCTGTTCTTCAACAACTTCCTGCCCAGCAACATCGGCGGTGACGTCGTGCGCATCGCCGACACCTCCAAGCCGGCCGGGTCGAAGACCCTGGCCACGACGGTGGTGCTGGTCGACCGCGTGCTGGGCCTGTTCGCTCTGCTGAGCGTTGGCGCCCTGGGGGCGATCGCCTCGCGGGCGGCCGGCGTCGACATCCCCGGCACGATGTGGATCGAGATCGCCGCGCTCGGTGCGCTGGCCCTGTGCCTCGTGCTGTTCGTCGCGCCGTCGCTGCTCGAGCTCGGACTGCGCCCGTTGCGCTGGGGCGGCCACGCCTGGGTGAACGAGCGGATCACCACGCTGCAGCACACGCTGTCACGCTTTCGCGAACGGCCGTCGGCCCTCGCCGGGGCCCTGCTGGGCGCGGTGCTGGTGCAGGGCGTGATCGTGGCGTTCTACGCGCTGACGGCCCGGAGCCTCTCGATTCCCCTGCCGCTCGTGATGGCGGGCGTCCTGGTGCCGGTGGCCCTGGTGATCCAGATGGCGCCGGTGTCGATCAACGGCTTCGGCGTCCGCGAGGCGGTGTTCAGCTTCTTCTTCGTCCGCTTCGGGCTGGGCGTCGAGGCGGCGGTCGCGGTGTCGTTGCTCGGTACCGCGCTCATCATGCTCTTCTCGCTCGGCGGAGGCGCGTTGTTCCTTCTCCGCCGCCACTGAACCGGCCCTCCGGCGCGGTCCCCTCGTTCCCGCCAAGTCCCACGGCACAAGGGGCTTGTACTTCGCCCCCGGTCTGTGTAAAGTCCTGTGCACCCTCCGCCGATAGTGGAGGTAACCGGGAGCTTTCTGCACGGCCGGACCTCCGCCTCCCACGGAACCGCCGGCGCAGTCCTGCTGGCGCATTTCTCTGGGAGTCATCATGCGAGTCGTCCGAGCCGTCGTCGTCGGCCTCGCCGCGGTCGTTGCCGCGGCCTGTCAGCAGTCGAAGAGCGCCAACCCGCTCAGTCCGGACATCGCCGGGCCGATTCCCGGGGTCAGCATCACCGCCACGAAGGCCCTCGAGCCCTTCGCCGGCCAGACCCTCGAGACCACTCAGCAGCCGTTCACGTTCCTGATCGAGAACGGCAGCACCTCGGGTGTGCGGCCCCTCTATCTGCAGTTTCAGCTGGCCAGCGACGGCGGCTTCCAGTCGATCGTCCACGCCGCCGACAACGTCACCGTCGGGCCGAACGGCCGCACCACCTACAAGATGTCGCAGACGCTGGCCAACCCGGGCCAGTATTTCTGGCGGTCGCGGGTCGCCGACGGCGCGAACACCGGGCCGTGGTCGGGCGCCACGACGTTCACGCTGGCCGAGCCCGTCATCATCGAGGCCCCGGCGCCGATGTCGCCCGCCGGGCAGATCGACACGCTGGCGCCGGTGTTCATCGTACGCAACGGCCGCGTCTCCGGCCCTGCCGGACCGGTGGTCGTGCACATCGAACTGGCGCTCGTGCCGGACCCGGGTGCCGTCCAGGCGGTCATCTCCGCGGGGCTGGCCGGCGGGCCCACGACCTCGGTGCCGCCGGGCGGTGCGGCGCCCTACGCCACCACGATCTACTGGCGCACCTACGCGACCAACGGCGCCATCGAGAGCCCGAGGTCGGATTGGGTGGCCTTCCGCACGCCCGCGGCGCCGACGCCGAACGCGCCGACACCGCCGACGACCGGCAGCGTCGGTGGGCCGCGCAGCATCAGCATCAACGAGGCGGTCTCGCTGATCGAAGGGTTCCACAACGGCAGCGGCGCCAACCTCGGCTCGCGTTCGACGCGCGACAGCCGCAACGCCTTCTTCGCCAGCGCCGTCGCGACCATCTACTACGGCCACACCCGCTGGAATCCCAAGGGACCGGACAACAGCTGGTGCATCAAGGACGGCGGCTCAGGACGGCCGCAGTCGGACGACGTGATCGTGAAGTGCCAGTCGCGCGAGTCGTGGGACACCATCGGCAGTGCCGGCGCCGACGGCTACCGCTTCCACATCGACTTCATCGGCATCCTGCCGCGCGACCAGAACGTCTACCCGCCGCCGCGCTCGGCCCTGCCGTAGCGCCGGCCGGCGCCGGCCGTACACGACTCGGGCCGGCCTGGTGAACATCCACCCGGCCGGCCCGATGACTGAAGACGACGGTGCGACTAGAACCGCACGCGCAGGCCGGCGCCGAACTGGACGCCGCCGATCTTGGTCGACACGGTGTTGGTGACGACCTGGAACTCCGACGACGCCTGGGCATAGCGCACGTAGGCGCCGAGGCGGAAGCTGGTGTCGTCCGACTGATACACGGCGTAGGAGATGTCGCCCCCGACATGACCGCCCCACGCGTTCTTCTTCCGCTTGGCCGTGATGAGGTTCGGCGTCACCGTGCTGAGGTTGGCGGTCTCGGTCACGGGCGAGGCCGGCGGATCCGGAATCGTCACGACTTCCTGCGAGAAGCGGAACTGCGACGGGCCGACGAACACCTGAAGGTCGAGCTTCTCGCCCAGCGGGATGCGATAGCCAGCGCTGAGGTGGAGCCCGGTCTCGGTGCGCTTCATGTCAGCCACCGTGGCCGAGAAGTTGCGCGGGCGGTCGAAGAACACCGGGTGAGGCGCCTGGCCCGAGACCGTCGCTTCGGCGATGCTCGACGTGCGATGGAAGTTCGCCGCGACCAGGAAGTTGCCCGAGACGCGGGCACCGACGCCGAAATCGAGGACCGCGCCGCTCGACGACTCACTGCCGACCGTGATTCGGCCGTTCTCTTCGTAGAGCCGGAACGTGCCGTCGTCGGCATAGGTTTCCGTGCCGGGCTCGAAGGCGCCGCTCACCGCCAGGAAAAAGCGCGATTCATCCGCCTGCGCCGCTGCGCCCGTCGCCGAGGCCAGCACTCCGGCCATCGCCAATGCCGTTACACATCGCATGTCTTCTCTGCTCCCCACGAAGTGGCGTCGTGCGCCGCGAGCTGCGGTGCACGAGGGGCGTGCGCCGCAGCACCAGATCGCCGGATGGTATCACGTCACCTTACGATGTCCTGAAATTCAACACGGAAATCTGCCGGGTGGGGTATCATGCCCCGTCAGGCGCCGGGGTGCGGACGCCCCGATTATCGACCCAGGAGCCAGGTATCAATGGAACGACGAATGCTTCGTGCGGTGGCGATCGGCGTGCTCGCCCTCACTGCGGCCTGCGCGCAGAATCCGGAAAGCCCCGTCTCTCCCAGCGCCGCGGCTGGTGACACCGCCGCCAACCCCGACGGCTCGACGCTCAAGGTCACTGCACCGGCGCCGGTGAGTCCTGAGGACGGCAGCCGCACCGATTCCGTGCGTCCGACCGTGAAGTTCCGGAACTCGACGGGGCGGTTCACGAATGTCCCGCTCTCCTACAAGGTGCAGGTGTTCGATACGAACGGCGGATTGATCGCCGAACTCGCGGTGCCGCAGGATCCGAGCGGCGAGACGTCGCTCTCGGCCGAGGGCGATCTCGCCCACGACACCGAGTACCGCTGGCGCGTGCGTGCCGAGTATCAGGGCGAAGGCGGACCGTGGTCACCGGTCGTGTCGTTCCGCACGGTGGAGCGCGTCATCATCGGACAGGTCGGTGGCAATGTCGGGCCGCCGCGCAACATCGTGTTCAACGAGGCCTACGACATCCTCTACGCCATCTACTCGGCCGGCCGGTTCGACATCTCGGGCCGTTCGAATCGTGATCAGCTGAACCTGTTCCTCGAGATCGCGGTCGCCGCCCTGCACTACGGCCACGGCAAGTGGAATCCGCAGGGGCCCGACAGCGGCTGGTGCATCAAGAACGGCGGGCCGGGCCGTCCGCAGTCGGACGACGTGTTGGCACGCTGCGACACCCGCGACGCGTGGGATCTGGTGCTCAGCATCGGCGGGCCCAGCCCGGTGTGGTCGCCGAGCTACATCGGCAGGCTGCCGAACGTGCAGCAGATTTACCCGCCGCGCCAGAGCGTGCTCGCGCTGCTGCCCTGAGCCGCGGCATCGGTTTTCCATCGACGGGCGACAGCGATGCTGTCGCCCGTCGTGCTGTACAGTGACGGGCGACACGCCGTGGCCGAGCCGACCAAGGACACCTTCTACAAGTCGTTCTCCGAGAAGACGCTCACCGGCTATGGCAGCGGCCGGCGCAGCCGCATCGAGCAGCACCGGCTGGCCCTGCTCCACCGCTACCGGCCCGCCCCGGGCGAAATGGTGGAGGTCGGCCCCGGCCATGGCACGCTCGCCGAACAGGCGGTCGCCGCGGGCTGGCGTTACACGGCGATCGAGGCCAGCCAGATCCTCGTGCAGGTGCTGAAGGCCAAGGGCCTCGCGGTCATCGAGTCGTGGGCACCGCCGATTCCCGTGCCCGATGCCAGCGTCGATGTCGTCTACGCCGACCAGGTGCTCGAACACATGAATGGCATCGAGCAGGCGCGGCATTTCACCGCCGAGGCCCTGCGGGCGCTGCGCCCCGGGGGCGTGCTGTTCGTGGTGGTGCCCGACTATCTGAAGGAACGCACGTTCTTCTGGGACGTCGACTACACCCACAACTTCGTCACGACCGAGCGGCGGGTCCGCCAGTTGTTCAACGACGGCGGTTTCGAGACGTTGCACGTCGAACGTGCCATCGGCCTGGCGACCGGCCTCGGCCGCGATGCCCTCGCCGCGGCGGCGTTGCTCGTCAACCTCCCCGGCGTCGATGCGCTGTCGCGCCACACCGGCACCACGGAGCTCGTGTTCAAGGTCCGCAAGAACCTGTTCGAGACGCTGACCTTCGTCGCCCGCAAACCTGCCGGAGCGGACCAGGGGTGATCGCCCGGCTCGCCGGGTCGTGGTGGGTGCGCGCGGCGCTGACCGCCGCGATCCTGGCCTGGCTCGGCACCCGCATCGACATGCGCGCGGCGCTCGTCGCCGTCGCCTCGGTGTCGCTGCCCCACCTCGCCGCCGTGCTGGCGCTGGTCGCGGTCGACCGGCTGGTGATGATCTGGCGCTGGGTGCTGCTGCTGCGCGCAGCCGACGTCGCCGTGACCACGGGCCAGGCCGCGCGCATCTTCCTCATCAGCTCGTTCGTCGGCAGCTTCCTGCCCGCCGGCGTGGGCGGCGATGCCGCTCGCGCGTGGTCGTTGTCGCAACTCACCGCCCGCCCGGGCGATGCCCTCGCGTCGGTCGTCGTCGACCGTGTGCTCGGCGTGTTGTCGCTCGCGGCGATGGGCGCCGCGGGGCTGGCGGCGTGGACGCCCGGCGGCGTGGCCCCGGCGCGCGTGGTGCTGGCCGTGGTGGTGCTCGCCCTCGCCTGCGTGACCGCGTTCTGGGGTGACGCGCTGCTGCGCTGGGCACTGCCGCCGCATCCCCATCACGTCGCACTC
>CADEDM010000243.1:0-4853 GCA_902826065.1 uncultured Acidobacteriota bacterium
CGAACATCCTGGTGACGGCCGACGGCCAGCCCAAGCTGCTCGACTTCGGCATCGCCGCGCTGGTTGCCGACGACGGCGCCAGCGCCGGCACGACGCGTACGGGACAACACAGCTTCACGCCCGAGTACGCGAGTCCCGAGCAGCTGCGCGGCGAGCGCGTGACCACCGCCACCGACGTCTACTCGCTCGGCGTGCTGCTCTACGTCGTGCTGACGGGCCGTCATCCGTATCCGCTCGACGGACTGGCGCCTCTCGAAGTGATGCGCGCGGTGTGCGAGGTCGAGCCGGCGCCGCCCAGTCGCATGGCCCCTCCGGAACTGCGGCGATCGCTTGCCGGCGATCTCGACGCCGTCGTCGGCAAGGCGCTGCAGAAGGCGGCCGTCGATCGCTACGCGTCGGTCGCGGAGCTCGCGGCGGACCTGCGCGCCTGGCGCGGCGGGCATCCGGTGACGGCGGCGCCGGCGTCACTCGGCTACCGCGCGCGGCGTTTCGTGGGCCGCAACCGGAAAGCCGTGGCCGCCGTGGCGGCGGTGGGGCTGGCGCTCGTGGGTGGCGGCGTGACGACGGCGTGGCAGGCGCGCGTGGCGCAGGTGGAGCGCGACAAGGCGCAGAACCGGTTCCGCCAGATCGAGGAGTTCTCGCGGTCGCTGCTCTTCGACGTGCACGGGGCGCTGCGCAACGTGCCTGGCGCCACCGAGGCTCGGCGGATGCTGCTCGATCGGTCGGTCACGTTCCTCGACGGGCTGTCGGCCGATGCGGGCAACGACCCCGCGCTCAAGCGCGCGCTCGCGGCCGGCTACGAACAGCTCGCCAACGTGCAGGGCGGCAGCTTCACGCAGAACCTCGGCGACCCGAAGGCCGCGCTGACGAGCCTCGACAAGGCCGTAGCCTACGTGGATGCCCTGCACCTCGACGACCCGACGGATGCAGACATCCTGGGGCTGGCGATCGACATCCATTTCGACCGCGCCGCGATGCTCAACCTGCTCGACGACCAGCGCCAGCACGCCGAGATCGCCACGCACGTCAGCCTGGTCGAGGAGCTCGAGACGCGCCATCGGCACACGCCGGCGGTGATCATCGACGTCGCCAAGGGCTATTCGGACGTCGGCCGATTGCTCGCCGACAACGAACGCTTCGCCGACGCCGAGGGCGCGTATCACCACGCCGTGGCCCTCTACGGCAAACTCGCGCCGGCCGACCGGACGGTCAGCTCCATCGCCAATCATGCCTTCGCGCTCAAGCGCCTCGGTGCCGTGCTGATGCGGCGCATGGCGCTCGACGAGAGCGAGCAGCGCTATCGCGAGGCGCTGGTGCTCGACGAGGAGACGATCCGGCGCGACGATCGTCCGCAGACCCGCTTCGACATCACGTTCACGATGTCCGACCTTGCGCTCGTGCAGGCGCGTCGCGAGCGGTGGGACGACGCCGAGGCGATGTGGCGCCGGGCCCTGGCGATCCGCGAGGCGGCGTGGGAATCCGACCAGAAGGACACGCGCGCGCTGTCTGGCGTGTGCGTGCTCTACGGGCGCCTCGGGACGACGGCGAACGCGCGGCACGACTACCCGGCGGCCGTCACGGCCTACCGCGACGAGGTGACCCGGCGGGAACGCCTCATCGCAATGACCGGCCCGCTGCCCGGCCGGATCGCCGAGCTGTCGTGGGCGCGGCTACGGCTGGCTGAAGCGTCGTTGAACGTCGCTGGCCAGATGGGACGCGCGGCGCGTGGCGTCGAGGCGCGGCGCCTCGTGGCGAGCACCTCGCGCAAGGACGGGAAGCCGTCGGTGCCGGCCGGCTCGGAGCCCGGCTACCTCGAGCTCTACGACGCGCTCACCCGGCGGCTCGCGGGCCGCTGACCCGGTTTCCCCGTCCCTTCCGCTTACCCGGCGGAGGAGACAGTCCATGGGTCCACTTCGCTCGATGCTCGTGGCGGGAATGGTGTTCGCGCAGGCGGCGGCCGGCGGCGCCCAGACGGTGGCCGCGGTGCCCGTGAAGGCCGCCGGCACGCTCGACGTCACGTACGAGTTCACGTCCACGGGCAAGAGGGGACCGTCGGACGACCAGGTCCTGGTTTCGAAGGTCTGGAACGTGAAGCGGACGGTCACCATGTCGGTGCGCCTCTCCTCGGACAAGCCGTCGGGATTTCCGCAACTCACCCAGCTCACCGGCGCGCGCGCCGATCAGGAGAAGGGCCGGCAAGCCAAGGTCATCAAGGCCGGCAACGACATGGCGCCGATGATGGCCAGCGCCGAGGCCATCCTGAAGAAGTGCGGCGAGGACGAGGCCTGCCTGGCGGCCGAAGCCATGAAGATGGGCGCCGCGATGAATCCGAACGACGCGGCCAAGGCGAAGAAGAGCGTCGACGCCGCCACGGCAATGCCCGACGCGACCTTCCAGGCGTGGCGCGGCACGGGCTCGACGACGACGTTCTCGGTCACCGAGTCGAGGACGGTGCGCGACAAGGACCCGATCTGCATGACGCTGGCAGGCGCCACGTGCACCACCACCACGACGGCCAGTGGCTCCGGGCCGCTGGTGCTGCCGAGCGGCGGCAAGGACGCGTCGGCCTCGGGCCTGCCGATTGCCGAGGTCGACCTGGCGACCTCGGCGATCACGTTCGTGTTGCCGCTGCCACCGGCGCCACTGTCGGTGTCGCAGACGACGAAGACCGACCGTCCGGAGGGCGAAGGCCGTGGCAGCGGCACCGCGCGGGTCATGCGCAAGATCATGCCGTCGGTCGAACCCATCACCGTGCCGTGCGCCGCGGGTTGCCGCAGCTACTCGGGCACGAAGTCGGTGGCGATGATCGATGACCTGTCGGGCGAAGCGGGCACCGTCGTCGTGACGTGGACGTTCAAGGCGCCGTAAGCGCTCGGTGCATCCAGCCTCACTGAAGGCGCGCGCCCGCGGAGCGCGGTGCGGCCGCAGTTCGTGTACGCTGTCGGCGATGTCCGCGCCTGCCACGTACGCGATTCGCCCGGCCGCGCCCGCCGATGCCGACACCCTCGTCGCGTTCACGCTCGCCGAAGCCTTCGACGCCGAACGCCGGTCGTTGAACCGCGCCGAGGTGCAGCGCGGCGTGGCCGGCGGATTCGCGTCGCCGCCGAAAGTGCGCTACTGGGTGGCCGAGGCCAACGGCGCGGTGGTGGGTGCGACTTCGGTCGTCACCGAGTGGAGCAACTTTCGAGGCGGCGACTACTGGTGGATCCAGGGTCTCTACATCGTGCCCGAGCACCGCGGCACCGGCCTGGTGGACCTGCTGCTGCGGCACGTCGTGGAGGAAGGCAAGGCGGCCGGCGCGCTCGATCTGCGGCTCTACGGCTTCAACACCAACGCCCGCGCGCTGCGCGCCTACGAGCGCTTCGGCTTTCGCCAGGCGCCGTACCTCATCCTCACGAAGTCGCTCATCGGCGAGTAGCCGCGTGACGGGCGGCTGGGACGAGCCGCCGGCAACGTCGCTGGCCGTGGGCTACGATGCTCGACGCGGTCCGCGCCGTGGTCCGCACCTTTCCCGGAGGCTTCCCATGTCCGTACGCCGTCGCCTGTTCGTGCTCGCGTCCCTCATCGCCGTCGCCGTGACCGCCGGCAGCGCGCAGAAGCGCAGCGGGCTGGTGGGCGATCTGCTCACGGACGTGACCGATGTGGAGAGCAAGATCGTCGGCCTCGCCAAGGCGATGCCCGAGTCGACCTACGCCTGGCGCCCGATGCCGGGCGTGCGGTCCCTGGGCGAGGTGTTCACCCACGTCGCCGCCGACAACTATTTCCTGCCCGCGGCGCTCGGCTTCGCGGCCCCAGCCGCCACCGGCATCTCGGGCACGGACTACAAGACGGTCGAGGCCTACGAGAAGAAGACGCGCACCCGCGCGCAGATCATCGCCGAGGTCGAGCAGTCGTTCGTGTTCCTGAAGAAGTCGCTGACCGACACGCCCGACGCGAAGCTCGATGGGATGATCAAGATGTTCGGCCAGGAGAGCTCGATGCGTGCGACGTGGGTCACGACGGTGACGCACGTGCACGAGCATCTCGGGCAGCTCATCGCCTACGCGCGCAGCAACAAGGTCGTTCCGCCCTGGAGCAAGTAGCCGACTCGCGAACGGGAGCGTGGGCGAAGGCGGATACGTTCGTGACTCTCAGGTTCTGGCAGTCATTGCGCGCCGTGCTCGTCGATCTGCGAGACCGGTTGGAGCAGGAGATCGAGGAAGAGCGCAGCCGCTGGCGATAGGCATGGGTCTGCCATCGTGTCTGCTCGTTACGGCAGTCCTCGTCGCGGGATGCACGACCACGACGTCGGAACGCCCGCCGGGCACCGAGAGCTCTGAGCCGCCCGCGGTTGACGGCACCGGTGCGTGCGATTTCGATCTGGCTGGTCCGAAGGCCGAGGCGGTGTTCTATACGCTCGGATTTCTCGAGGAGTACAACGGTCGGCAGATCGTCGAACGTAGCGACACCGTCGAGCGTCTCTACTGCAGCGAAGCGGACCTGGCAGTCGAGTTCCGCGCAGTTCTGACGCGGCTGAGTGCCGAGCAGAGCCTGCCCGCCCCGAAGCAGAGCGGCGCTCAGGAGTGCGTCACCATCTTCAGCTCCCCGGAGCTGGCGGCGCGTCTGAATTCCTGTTACCAGTACGAGTTGAACGACCGCATGACGGCGCGGGCGGCGGACGGCCGCGGCCGGCAGCGAGTAGCCAACGGCACGTTCAACTTCGGGTTGATCCACCTCGCGGGCGATGTCGACCACGCCCGGGCGCGTGCGTATCTCACGGGCGCGTGGCGCCGGTGGGGACGCGACGGCTCGTTCATGTTCGCGAACGCAGGAGCGAAGGCCGAGGGGGTCGCGTTGCTGCTCAGTTCTCTCGG
>CADEDM010000243.1:4953-7367 GCA_902826065.1 uncultured Acidobacteriota bacterium
CGCGCGGATGCGTGCTCGCGCCGCCGCGCCTCACGCACCTACGCGCCGAACTGACGCAGATGATGGTCCGTGTGCTTGTGGATCAGCGCGCCCCAGTCGTCGCGCGTCATCGCGCCGAACGCGGGGTGTGACGGCGCCAGCTTCTCGCAGCGGCCGAGCGCGTCGAACAGCGTCTGGAACGACTGCTGCTCCTGCTCGAGGTCGGCGCTGGACGTCCGCGCCAGCAATGCCGGCGCCGTGGGCGCGCTCTTCGGCATCGGCAGCACGTGGATCATCAGGTAGCGCACGGCCGCCCACTTCAGGAACGCAGGCGCCTTGCCGGGCACGTCCAGATCGGCCGTGGCCATGCGGGTGGCGTCGTTCAGGTGCGCCATCATGCCGCCCACCGAGAACCGGCCCCACCTGGCGGTGGCGGTCGGGGTCAGGGTCCAGGCGCGACGGACGAGGTCGGCCCGGTCGACGTCGTTCCAGATCGTGGGCATGCGCGCATCCTACTCCTGAGGTGCCTTCGGACAGCAAGCGGCTGGTGCATACTGGCGGCCCCGCGCCCCCTCAGGAGTGGTGGTTGGTGTCCGCCCGACATGCCGTTCTGGTCGCGACCTTTCTGGCAGCGGCCGCCTGCAGTTCGCCAACGTCTCCGGGCGATGGCGCCAACGGCCGATTCAGCCCGACGGTGCTCGCCGTCAGTTGCTTCGGCGACGGCAGCGCGGAGTTGGCGTGCAACGCTCGCACGACGTGCGCGGGGCTGGCCTGCACCCCCGAAGAGAGCAGGGACCGCTACGTCACGGCCGAGGCGGCGTGGGCCGCGGTCGGGTCGAGTGTCCGGCACGCCGGTGGCGGACGGTTCGCGTCCGTGAACAACGGCGCCGCAGCCGTGGTCGCGACGCTGGCGCGGCTAGGCCTGCAGAGCTCGCCGCTTGCGGTCGAGGCGTTCCTCGGTCGGCAGCCGCAACAGGTCTACCGGATGTTCGGGCGGGTCGGTCACGGCGAGATGTCCACCGGCCCGTTCCCGGTGCCGACGATCGATCAGGCGCTCGACGGCGTCACGATCGACATCATCACGGGATTCGCGGCTGGTCGCCAGGCGGTCACTGGACGTCCCGCCGAGCCGCGCCTCGGCCTGCCCTCGTCCCTCTCACAGCCGGGTGAGTTCGAGATCATGGGCGTGCCGGACGGGGAGTTGACGCTCTGGGTCCGGCCACCGGGACAGCCGCCGCTGTTCGTTCACCTCCGCAGTCCTCACTTCCTCCCGGCGATCCTCGTCCCGCGTTGAGCGACTCGCAGCGCGCCTTGCCGCCGCCCACGCCGTCGAGTAGAGTCGCGGGCACTCGGCCCGCATTCCGCCCCGGGGGCCGCGGAGGATCCACCATGAAGCGCAGTCTGCCCGTCCTGTCGGCCGTCGCCGCCGTCGTTGCGGTGGCGTGGCTCGCCGATCCGTCTCTGCTGGCGCAGACGCGCGCCAAGGCCACCAACGTGCCCGTGATTCCGCACGAGGCGGTGCCCAACTTCTTCAAGAACCCGCCGGGCATCTACACCGGCGAGAACATGGGCATCGCCACCAACTCGAAGGGCAACGTCTACATCTACCACCGCGCCTACGAGACCCGGCTGTTCGAGTATTCGCCGGCCGGGCAGTTCATCCGCGAGATCGGCCGCAACAACTACGGCTTCGCGTTCGCGCACTCGGTGCGGGTGGATGCTGAGGACAACATCTGGGCGGTCGACGAAGGCACGGACATGCTGATCAAGTTCAACCCCGAAGGCCGGGTGTTGATGACGATCGGCCGGCGCGAGGATCCGATTCAGTCGATTCTCAACATGCCCGGAGGCGGCACGTACCACGGCCGCAATGAGAAGTACCGCTTCGGCCGGCAGACCGACGTGGCCTTCGATCAGCAGGGCAACATCTTCGTCTCCGACGGCTACTTCGACGCCCGGGTCGTGAAGTACGACAAGCACGGGAAGTTCATCAAGGCCGTCGGCAAGCGCGGCAGCGCCAACCTCGAGTTCAACACGCCACACTCGATCGCCACCGATTTCCAGGGCAACGTCTATGTCGGCGATCGCGGCAACGCCCGCGTGCAGGTGCTCGACAACGACCTCAACTGGAAGGCGAACTATACCAACGTCGGCAATCCGTGGGGCGTGTGCGTGTCGGGTGGACCGGGACCGAAGAACCCGGGCAAGCAGTACCTCTTCTCCACCAACTCGTGGCCCGACAGCGCGCCGGCGGCGCAGGCCGAGTTCACCGGCGAGGTCTACAAGATGGAACTCGACGGCACGATCGTCGGCAAGTTCGGGCGCGCCGGCAAGGCCGCCGGCGAGTTCTCCACCATCCACCAGATGGACTGCCGCGACCCGAACGTGATCTACACCGCGGAGATCAACAACTGGCGGTCGCAGAAGATCCTGCT
>CADEDM010000244.1 GCA_902826065.1 uncultured Acidobacteriota bacterium
GGCTGGGTGTTCTTCAAGGGCGAGCGCATGAGCAAGACGATGGGGAACATCGTCGACCCGCTCGATGCGGCGCGCCGCTTCGGCCCGGATCCGCTGCGCCTCTATCTCACGAAGGAAGTGCCGTACGGCGCCGACGGCGATTTCACCTGGGAACGCTTCGAGGAGAAGTACAACGCCGACCTGGCCAACAACCTCGGCAACCTCGTGAACCGGGTGGCGTCGATGTCCGAACGCTACCGCCACGGACACCTGGCCGCGGCGGCGCCACGCACGTCGACGCTTGCCTCGGCCGCGGAGACGGCGGTGACCACGTATCGCGATGCCATGGAGCGACTGGCGCTGCACGAGGCCGCGGCCGCGGCCTTCCGCCTGGTGAGCGCCACCAACGAGTTCGTGGCGACGAGCCAGCCGTGGGCGCTGGCCAAGGATCCGGCGCGCGAGACCGAGCTGACGTCGGTACTCTACGACTCGGCCGAAGCCGTCCGCATCGCCGCGACGCTGCTCCGGCCGTTCATGCCGGCATCGTCTGCCGAGATCCTGCGCCGCGTGGGTGAGACGACCCCCATCGACGCGTTGCGCCTCGATGACACCACCTGGCGGGTCGATGGCATCAAACAGGTCGCCAATGCCGGGGCGCTGTGGCCCCGCATCGAAGACAAGGGAGCAGTGACCGTGAACGAGAGCCCCGTTTCCGTGCCGCCAGCCGCCGATGCGCCCGCGGCCCCCGCAACGCCTGCGACGCCGGCGCCTCCCGCTCCCGCGGCTGCCCCGTCGGCCCCCGCCACCATCACCATCGACGACTTCCTGAAGGTCGAGCTGAAGACCGCGAAGATCCTGGCGGCCGAGGCCATGCCCAAGTCGAAGAAACTGCTCAAGCTCACGGTCGACGCCGGCGAGGCCGAGCCGCGCACGATCCTGGCCGGCATCGCCGAGAGCTACGCGCCCGAGGCCGTCGTGGGCCGCTCGATCGTCATCGTCGCCAACCTCGCCCCGCGGCCGATGATGGGGCTCGTCTCGCAGGGCATGGTGCTGGCCGCCAGCACCGACGGCGGGCCCGCCATGCTGTTGAACCCGGACCTCGCGCCCCCCGGTCTTCGGGTGCGTTGACGACCGGGTGCTTGAGGTCCGGCCCAAGGGGCTGGAGGCTTGGTGCTGGAGGCTGGCGCATGCTCACGCCCGTCAGTGATGCGCACCCGCCCGAGTCCCCAGTTCCCAGTCCCCAGCCCCCGCGATGATCGACAGCCACTGCCACCTCGCCGGCGAGGAGTTCGTCGACGACCTGCCGGCCGTGCTCGACCGCGCGCGCGCGGCGGGGTTGGCCCGTGCGCTCGTCATCGTCGCCGCCGAGAACGACGCGGAGTGGCTCCGGGCGAAGGCGCTGGCGTCGTCGTGGGACGGCATCGACCTCGCGACCGGCGTGCATCCGCACCAGGCCCACCAGTTCGCCGCCGACCCCGGTGCGGCGGCGGGCGTGGTCGCCGCACGGCTCGACGCCTGGCCCGGGGTGCGGGCGGTGGCCGAGATCGGCCTCGACTACCACTACGATTTCTCGCCGCGCGAGGTCCAGATCGGCGTCTTCCGCGCGCAGCTCGCCCTGGCGCAGGCGCGCGACCTTCCGGTGGCCCTGCACACGCGCGAGGCCGAAGACGACACGCTGCGTCTCCTTGCTGAGGCGCAGGCCGTGGCGCCGCTGCGGGGGGTGTTCCACTGCTTCACCGGCGACCCGGCGGCGGCGTCGCGTGCGCTGGCCACCGGGTTCTCACTGTCGATTCCCGGGATCGTCACGTTCCCGCGGGCCGTCGAGCTCCGGGAGGCGGTGCGCGCCGTGCCGCTCGACCGCCTGCTCGTCGAGACCGACGCCCCGTACCTGGCCCCCGTTCCGCATCGCGGGACGCGCAACGAGCCGGCGTTCGTCGCGGGGACGATCGCCACGATCGCGCACGAACGCGGCCTGTCCGTCGCGGCCGTGACCGCCGCCACCGCCGCCAACTATGCCCGCCTGTTCGCCGCCTGACGCCCGCAAACTCCCGTCCCACAAGCACTAAAGCGCGAGGCGGTTCGTTGACACCGGTCCGCGCGCTATGGTCGAATTGTGCGTTCGAGCCTCGCGGTGCCGAAGACGACCCTGGATCTGTTGCAGCTGTTCGAGCCCGTGCGGGCCGACCTCGTCGAGGTCGAGCGCGAGTATCTGCGGCAGGTCGAATCGCAGGTCGGCGTCATCCCCGAGATCGGCGCCTACATCCAGAAGAGCGGCGGCAAACGCGTGCGCCCGGCCCTGCTGCTGATGGCGGCGCGGCTGTGCGGTTACAGCGGCCCCCGCGCGGTGCTGAACGCGGCCGTGGTCGAGTTCATCCACACGGCGACCCTCGTCCACGACGACATCATCGACGACGCCGAGACACGGCGCGGCCAGAAGGCCGTGCACTCGCGCTGGGGCAACGACGTCACGGTGCTCGCCGGCGATTTCCTCTACATCAAGTCGATGCGGATGGCGCTCACGCAGGACACGCTCGACGTGGTCCGGCTGCTGTGCGACATCACGCTGCGCATGATCGAGGGCGAGATCTACCAGCTCACCAAGAACGGCGACGTCGACATCAGCGAGGACGAGCACTTCGACATCATCCGCCGCAAGACCGCGCACCTGTTCGGCGGCTGCGCCGAGATCGGCGCCATGCTCGGCGACGCCGGTCCCGAGAAGCAGGCGGCGCTGCGCGACTACGGGTTCAATCTCGGCGTCCTCTTCCAGCTGGTCGACGACCAGCTCGACTTCACGGGTGAGGCCGAGGCGCTGGGCAAGCCGATCGGCGGCGACCTGCTCGAAGGCAAGATGACGCTGCCGATGATCCACCTGCGCGATCACGGCGGGACCGATGCCGTGGCGCTGATCCGGCAGATCGTGGCCGAACGCTACGCGTCGCCCGACGACTGGGCGCGGCTGAATGCGCTGCTCCACGAGCATCGCTCCCTCGAATACGCCCAGGCGCGCGCCCGGGCCTTCGGCGAGGCGGCGCAGCGGGCGCTGTCGGTGTTCCCGGATCGGCCCGAGCGCGAGGCCCTGCTCGCACTCGCCGAGTTCGCCATCAGCCGCGACCGCTGACGCGGCCGCGTGCAGCCTGGGCCGCCGCGGTGACCCCCGCCGAACGGATCGAGGCGCTGCGCCGCGACATCCGCCGTCACGACGAGCTCTACTATCTCCAGGCCGCGCCGGAGATCTCGGACCAGCAGTTCGACGCGCTGATGCGCGAGCTGCGCGACCTCGAAGCGGCGCATCCGGACCTCGTCACGCCCGAGTCACCGACGCAGCGCGTTGGCGGACGTCCGGCCGAGGGCTTCGCCACCGTCACGCACGCGGCGGCGATGCTGAGCCTCGACAACGCCTACAACGAGGACGAGCTGCGGGCCTTCGACGAGCGCGTGCGCAAGGGCCTGGCGGCCGACGGCCCCGTCCGCTACGTCGCCGAGCTGAAGATCGACGGTCTGAGCATCGCGCTCACCTATGACGACGGCCGCCTGGTGCGCGGCGCCACCCGCGGCGACGGCGTGCTCGGTGAAGACGTCACCACCAACGTGCGGACCATTCGCGCCATCCCGCTGAGCCTGCGCGGCGCGCCGGCCGGCCGCCTCGAAGTCCGGGGCGAAGTCTACCTGCCCAAGGCCGAGTTCGCGCGCACCAACCGCGAACGCGAGGCCGCCGGCGAGCCGCTCTTCGCCAACCCGCGCAACACGGCAGCGGGCGCGATGCGCAATCTCGATCCGAAGCACGTCGCCACGCGCGGCCTTCGCGCCTGGACCTATCAGCTGGTCGCCGATGCCGCAGCGATTCCGTCCACCCACGAGGCGTTGCTGCAGACGCTGGCCGGCTGGGGCCTGCCGATCGAGTCGCATTGGCGCGTGTGCGACGGCATCGACGCCGTGTGGGCGTTCTGCCGCGACTGGGCCGACGCGCGCAAGGACCTCGCCTTCGAGACCGACGGCGTCGTGGTGAAGGTCGACGCCGTGGCCGATCGCGACCGCCTCGGCATGACCAGCAAGTTCCCGCGCTGGGCGATTGCGTTCAAGTTCCCGGCCGAGAAGGTCGAGACCGTGTTGCGGGAGATCCGCGTCAACATCGGCCGCACCGGGGCGGCCACGCCGTACGCCGTGCTGGAGCCGGTGTTCGTGGCCGGGTCCACCATCTCGATGGCGACGCTGCACAACGCCGAGGACATCGAGCGCAAGGACATCCGCGAAGGCGACACGGTGGTGATCGAGAAGGCCGGCGACGTCATTCCGCGTGTCGTCGGCCCCGTCATCCGCGAGGGCGTCGCGCGTCAGCCGTCGTGGATCATGCCCACCGCCTGTCCGGTCTGTGCCAGCCCGCTGCATCGTGACGAGGACGAGGTCGTGTGGCGTTGCGGCAATGTCAGTTGCCCGGCCCGTCTGCGCCGCAGCCTCGAGCACTTCGCCGGCCGTGGCGCGATGAACATCGAGGGGCTGGGCGAGGCGCTGGTCGACCAGCTCGTCACGGCGACCCTGGTGCGCGACGCCGCCGACCTCTACGCGCTGACCGCGACGCAACTCGAGGGGCTGGAGCGGATGGGGAAGAAGTCCGCGGCCAACCTCATCGCCGAGATCGAGCGCTCGAAGGGCAACGAGGTGTGGCGGCTGCTCTACGGCCTGGGCATCCGCCACGTCGGTGAGCGCGTGGCGCAGGTGCTGGCGCGCTACTTCGGTTCGGTCGACACCATCGCGGCGCAGCCGCCGGCGGCGCTGGAGACGGTGCCCGAAGTCGGCCCGGTGCTGGCGCTGGCGGTCGCCGAGTGGTTCTCCGACGACGCCAATCGCGCGCTGGTGGCCCGTCTCGCGGCGGCCGGCGTCACCACGACCGGACCGGTGACGGCGACGGTGACGCCCGAAGGGCCGCTGGTGGGGAAGACCTTCGTGCTGACCGGCACGCTCGCCTCGCTCAGCCGTGACGAGGCCACCGCGAAGATCGAGGCGCTGGGGGGCCGCGTCTCCGGGTCGGTCAGCAAGAAGACGGCGTTCGTCGTGGTTGGCGCCGATCCGGGCAGCAAGGCCGAGAAGGCGGTGACGCTGGGCGTGCCGGTGCTCGAAGAGGCGGCGTTTCTGGCGCTTATAATGGCCCCATGACGCGCGAGTTCGCGTGGCTCACGGCGGCGCTCACCGCGACGATCGGCCTGCTCGTGGGCGCGATTCTCGCGGGGACGTTCGCGCCGAACGCCGCCGTCTCGGCGCCCATCGTCGCCCCGGCCGTGCCGGCGTCGATGCCGGTGCTGCGCGCGGCCATGCCACCGCCGCCGTCGACGTTCCCGACCAGCTTCGCCGACGTCGCCGATCGCGCCAATCCGGCGGTGGTCAGCATCGACGTCGCCTCGCGGACGCGCCGCCGGGCGCCCAGCGCGCGTCCGGCCGACGACCCGCCGGGCCCGCGCCGGCCCGAGACGCCGCGCCGCGGCACCGGTACCGGATTCATCATCGACCCGTCCGGCGTGATCGTCACCAACCAGCACGTCGTCGAGGGGGCCGAGCGGGTGATGGTCAAGCTCGCCGACGGGCGGGCCTTCCGCGGCACCGTCGTCGGTGCCGATCCGGACATCGACATCGCGGTGCTGAAGGTCGACGCCGGCGTGCCGCTGCCGCAGATTCCCCTCGGTGATTCCGACGCGGTGCGCGTCGGCGAGTGGGTGTGCGCGATCGGCAATCCCTTCGCCTACGAACACACCGTGACGGTGGGCGTGGTCAGCTTCGTCGGCCGGAAGCTCTTCGACCAGAGCCTCGACCACTACATCCAGACCGATGCCGCGATCAGCTTCGGCAACAGCGGCGGGCCGCTGCTCAACACCGCCGGCGAGGTCGTGGGCATCAACACCGCGGTGAGCCGCCAGGCCAGCAACATCGGCTTCTCGATTCCGGTGAACCAGGTGCGCGAGATCCTGCCGCAGTTGCTGGCCACGGGCCGCGTCGCGCGCGGCTACCTCGGCGTGGCGCTGCGCGACGTCGACGCCGACGTGCAGCAGGCGCTGGGACTGGGCAGCCTGGATGGCGCGCTGATCGAGGACGTCACCGCCGGCTCACCGGCGGCGCACGCCGGCCTGCGGCCCTACGACGTCATCACCGCCGTCGACGGCACGAGCGTCGACAGCGACGACGCCACCATCCGCCTGGTCTCGCGGCTGGTGCCGGGACAGTCGGCGCGCGTCGAGTATCAGCGCGACGGCCGGTCACAATCGGTCGTGCTGAAGCTGGCGGCACGCCCGCCGCGCGAGTCGTCGCCTTCGGGGACCGACCGACCGGCCGCGCCGGTGAACGTGCCGGCCGAGCTCGGCATGACGCTGATCGAGGTGCACGAGGGCAACGCGTCGCGCTACGACGTGCCCGCCGGCGTCACGGGGTTGCTCATCCAGCGGGTCGAGCCGGTGAGCCCGGCGGCCGAAGCCGGCCTGGAACGTGGTCAGGTGCTGCTGCACGTCAACCGGCGGCCGGTGGGCACCATCACGGCGCTGCGCCAGGCGATGGGGCAGCGGCCGGGATCGCCCATGGCGCTGCTGGTCTTCGACCCCGGCCTCAACCAACGGCTGCTGCGGGTCGTCCGCGCCGACGTCCGCTGATTCGATCGTCCCCCTCCGGAGCCCGATGTCCCGTCCCGGTCAGTCTGCCCGCCTCCTCGTCATCGACGACGACGCCGCCATCCGCGATTCGCTACGGATGATCCTCGAATACCAGGGCTATGCCGTGATGACGGCCGCCACCGGCGACGAAGGGGTGGCGCTGGTGGAGCGCGAAGCGCCGGACCTGGTGTTCCTCGACATCAAGATGCCGGGGATGGACGGCCTCGAAGTGCTGCAGAAGCTGACGCATCTCACCGATGTCACGCCGATCGTCGTGATGTCGGGCCACGCCACCATCACCACCGCCGTCGAGGCCACGCGCCTCGGCGCGTTCGACTTCGTCGAGAAGCCGCTCGAGACCGAGCGCCTGCTGGTGATCGTGCGCAATGCCGTCGACTCGCGACGGCTGCGCACCGAGAACCGCACGCTGCGCAAGGACCAGGAGAAGCGGCACCAGATCGTCGGCGACAGCGGCGGGCTCGGCACCGTGCGGGCGGCGATCCAGAAGGCCGCGCCGACCAACGCCACCGTGCTCATCTGGGGCGAGAGCGGCGTCGGCAAGGAGCTCGTGGCGCGCGCGGTGCACCGCGAGAGCCTGCGTCGCGACGGCCCGTTCGTGCAGGTGAACTGCGCGGCGATTCCCGACGACCTGATCGAGTCGGAGCTCTTCGGGCACGAGAAGGGGTCGTTCACCGGCGCCAGCGACCGCCAGATCGGCAAGTTCGAGCAGGCCGACAAGGGCACGATCTTCCTCG
>CADEDM010000245.1 GCA_902826065.1 uncultured Acidobacteriota bacterium
AGCGAGTCGAGGACGTCCTTGCCGCCGCTCGTCATCATCTCGAAGGCGAGCTGCACGCCGGTCTTCGTGCCGCCGTTCTTGTAGACGTTGCCGTTGTCGGACGCGATGACCACGGGCTTCGCGCCCGTCTGCATCGCCGGCGCCTGGCCGAAGGCCGGGGCGGTGCCCAGCGCGAGGCCGGCAGCGGTGGTGGATGTCTGGACGAACTCCCGGCGCGTCAGCGTCTTCGCCATCGGGCGGCTCCTTCGAGAGACGAGTGTTCGCGCATCCTAGTGTCCGAACCGCGTCGTCCGCAACCCGATTCGGACCCCAGCCGACGCCTGGTCCGGGCGCGGCTCAGACCTCGTTCGGAGGCTCGATCTCGGGCAGCCGCACGCGGAACGACGTGCGGGGCCGTGTGGACGGCGGCCGCTTCTTCCAGAGCCGCAGCGCGCCGCGAAACGTGAGGTCGAGGCGCTCCTGCTCGTAGCTCGGCGGCAGGTCACCGCCAAAGCCGTTGTAGGTGATGACGCGCGTGCCCACCGGCGCGCGCGCGAAGAAGCGCACCGCGGCGTCGACGTCGAACGCGAACTGCGCGTCGCTGAACGTCACGCCGTCGTCGGCATCGAGCAGCGCGTCGAACTCGTATTCGCCGAACGGGTTGAACAGGTAGTAGGCATCGGCGGCCGGGGTCGGCGTGCGGCCGAACCCGCCGGCGACGAAACGCACGCGATCGTCCACCTCGAAGCGCGCGGCCAGCGCCTGCGCCGCGGCCACGAGCGATGGCCGCACTTCCAGGCCGACGATCCGGCACCGCGTCAGCAGCGCC
The DNA here is from genome assembly GCA_902826065.1 of uncultured Acidobacteriota bacterium. GTDB lineage: Bacteria > Acidobacteriota > Vicinamibacteria > Vicinamibacterales > UBA2999 > CADEFD01. The sequence continues at coordinate 809 of CADEDM010000245.1, forward strand.
GTCATCACGCACAACTTGCCGGCCCCCGAGCCGATGTCGACCAGCGTCTCGACGCGTTCGGCGCGCAGCCACGCCGCCACCCGCCGCACGACGGGCAGCGGCGTCCAGTAGTCCTCGGACACGCGCCGCAGGTCGGGCGGCAGGAAGCGGTCGAAGGCCGACTCCTCCACGACGCGGCCGCCGCGGATGGCCGCAGCGATCCGCGCCACCTCTCCGTGGGACGTGCCACTCGACGCACGGCGAGGGCGGCGGGAGGCGGCAGGACGATGTCGATCGGGCATGCGGCGGGGGGCGCCCCCACCGTCCAGAGTACGTCGCCGTGCATCTAGAAGCCCCAGAGACGCCGCCACCACGGCTCCGCCGCGCCCGCCGGTGCCGGGGCACCTCTCGGGAGCGGCTGCTGCCGTCGAATCTCGTCGAGACTCCAGCCCGTGAGCGAGGCCAGCGCCTGCGCTTCGCGCTCGCGGCGTTCCGCGACCTCGCGCAGGTACGGCCCCGCCGCCTCGCACGTCATCGGCCCGGTCCACGCGTGCCGCAGCACGTAGCGCCCCTGGAAGTTGGTGCGGTCGCCGGTTTCGTGGAAGACCAGGTCCTCGGGGAAGTGCGCCTTGTCGTAGCGCACGTGCAGGCGCGTGACGAACACGTCGGGTGCGCCCGGTGTCGGCCGCCGGAACGACGCGATCGGCACCGACGTGTCCTCGGTCCAGAACACGCCGAGGCGGCGCAGTTCGTCGCCGGTGAACGGATCGGCGGCACACGGGTCGCACCACGCCATGTCCCACGCGTACTCCTGGAAGACGGCGTGCATCTGCTCGCTCGCCACCTGCCGGTCGAACGTCGCGCGGTACATCCGCCCGAACGCCGCCGCGTCCTTCAGGTAGGTCGGGATCTCGACGTCGGTGCGCAGCTTCACCGTGCGGTAGTTGGTGCTCTCGACGCGGCCGCGCCGGGTGAGCGTGTAGACGAAGAGTTCCTGCGCGCCGTCGGCGTTCACCATGCCCAGGCGGATCGGCAGCATGAACTTCGGCGACTCGTAGGCCACCTGGATCGGCCGCAACGTGGTGAACCCGCTCTTCGCCTGCTCGGCCAGGTTCACCTTGGCCACGAAGAAGCGCATGTTCTGCTTCAGGTAGGTGCCGAGCACCTCGGATGCGCCGGCGGGGATGCGGTAGCCGCTCTCGCGCAGCCACGTCTCGAGGCCGGTGCTCTGACGCGCCGAGAGGATCAGGATGTCGTATTCGCCGACCGTGTAGCGTGCCTCGATCGTCACGCCGAGCTTCGCGGCCCGCCGCTCGTCGCGTGCGCCGCCGGCCAGGCCGGCCTGGGCCGACGCCATCGGCGCGGGCATCAGCCGGTAGCGATCGGGGCGCGCGCACGGGTCGGCGTCGTGGTACTCGACCAGCCGCGGCGCCGTGTAGGCGTCGAGGTGCGCGATGAGCGCCGGTTCGGCGACGTGGATCTGCTCGCGGGTGATCGGCGTCGGCACCGGGATGACCATCGCGAACTCGCGCGGATCGCCGCGGAAGTCGTTGGCCATGGTGATCACCGTGCGATCGCCGTCGCGGACGAGCACGACCTGCGAGGCCTTGTTGAAGAGCGTCGTGTCGGCGCGCGACACGTAGAAGCCGCAGAAGGCCTCGGCCCGAACGGCCGGGCCCGCCAGGGCCAGTGCGAACAACACGACAGCGGTCTTGCGCAGCATCGGAGACCTCCACGGGAGATGAGACAGGACGACGGACGGCATCGGCCACGCGTAGCGCGCGGCAGGCAGGAGGCGATCGAGCACCGGCACCAGCGGCGCGGCAGCGGCGAGCGCCCACAGGAAGCCGTTGGTACGGAACAGGCGGAAGTGGACGTACCACGCCCCGACGGCGACGAGCGTCGCGAAGAGCACCCGGCCGGCGCGCGAGTCGGGCGTCGTGCGCGGGTCGGAGATCATGAAGAAGCTGAACAGCAGGAACGCGCCGCTCTGCAGGCGATGCAGCGGAATCGCCAGCGGTTCGCCCAGCGACCACGAGCGTCCGACGAGCAGCGCCGCGTAGGCCGCGAGGAACGCCACCGTCACGTCGCTGCGCGTCGATCGATGCACCACCGCGAGGCCGGCGCAGGCAATGGCGAACGCGAACGTCGCCCCGGTGCCCCATTGACCCGGTGACACCCAGACCCCGTCGGTCACGAGCAGCAGCGCGACGAGGGCGCCGTTGGTGGGATTGAAGACGTGCTTGCCGTGAACGCGCACCAGCGCCTTCGACCCGATCGCCAAGAGCGCGGCGGCGGCCGCCCAGCCCAGGTGTTCGGTGCGCAGCAGCAGGCACAACGACAGCGCGGAGATGAGGCCGCTCTTCGCGCCCGACGTCCACGGTGCGCCGTGCCACCAGTCGATGGCCCGCTGCGCGACCAGCGCCGTGGCCAGCGTCACCACGATCTGCGTGACGCCGATGTCGAAGGCGAGGCGGCCGACGCCCCAGGCGAGCAGGGACGCGAGCGAGGCGATCTGGCCGTGCCGCGGATCGGCAGCGAGCCAGCGCAGGGCGGTGCGGAGCGGGGTGGGCATCGAGGCGTCCTCCTGCGTGAGAACGGGCCGGCTGGCGGTTCTTGCACGCGTCGTCCCGGCGCCAGTGGGCCTGCCGCTGGCGCGGCCAATATCATCCGGGTATAATTCGCCTCATGACTGCTGCCGGATCGCGGCGCACGCGCGGACCCTGCACCGCCTTCGAAGGCCCGCGCCGCCTGGCGCACGGCCCGCTGGCCGAGGTCGCGGCGGCGGCCAAGACGGCGTTCGACCGCGCGCCCAGGACCTCGACCATCCTCGTGTTCGAGGACGCCACCGGCGAGCTCGTCGATCTCGACTACAGCGGATCGCCGGAGGACGTGCAGCAGACGCTGGCGGCTCGTGAGCGGCACGTCGATCGGCAACGCGACGAGGGAGACGAGCCAGCCCGCGGGCCCGGGCGTCCGCGTTTGGGCGTGGTGGCGCGCGAGGTGACGCTGCTGCCGCGGCACTGGCAATGGCTGAACGGACAGCCCGGGGGCGCCTCGGTCGCCTTGCGCCGGTTGGTCGACGAGGCGCGTCGCGCCAGCGTCGGCCGCGACCGGGTCCGCCGCGCACAAGAGGTCGCGTACCGGGTGATGTCGGCGCTGGCCGGCAACCTGCCCGGCTTCGAAGAGGCCATCCGCGCGCTCTTCGCGGGCCACGCCGCACGGTTCGACGAGGAGACCGCACGCTGGCCGCGCGACGTGCGCGACTACACGCGCGCGCTCGCCGACGGCGCCTTCGCCGGGGAGGCGTCGTCGTGACGCTGGTCGATCGCAAGGCGGCGGCCCGCGCCTTCCGTGAGCGGGTGCCGGTGCGCGGTGTCTTCGCGCTGCGGTGCGGGACGAGCGGGCAGGTCTGGGTCGGGTCGTCCCGCGATCTCGACGCGGAAGAGAACCGGGTGCGGTTCTTCCTGCGGTCGGGCAGCCATCGCGACCAGCCGCTGCAGGCGGCCTACAGCACGCACGGCGCCGAGGCGTTCTCGTTCGACGTGCTCGAGCGCCTCGACCCGGACATCGCGGCCTTGAACCTCGCCGACACGCTGAAGGCGCGCACGGCACACTGGGCCGCGACGCTGGAGGCGCCCATGCTGCTGCCCTGAGTGCCCCGGACGCGCGGCGTCGATGCCCGGGGACCGGCAGATCCCGCCGCCCCGGCTTCCCGCTATACTCGCGCCGTATCGTGGCAATCCACGAGGAGGATGCGATGAAGGTCACCCGACGCTCCCTGCTCGCCGGCGCAGCCGGTGCCGTCGCCCTGGGCTCGACGACGCAGGCCCAGACCGCGGCCGATCCGAGCAAGGTGCGCGGCAAGCCGTCCCGCGCGGTGGGGCAGCGTGCCGCGCCCGAGAAGGTGCAGCGCATCCTGCGCAGCGGGGCGGCGTCGAGCACGCCGCACCAGGACTTGATGGGCATCATCACGCCGTCGGACCTGCACTTCGAACGGCATCACGGCGGGGTGCCCGAGATCGATCCGACGACGCACTCGGTGCTGATCCACGGCATGGTCGAGCGGCCGATGATCTTCACGCTGGCCGAGCTGAAGCGGTTTCCATCGCACTCGCAGATCTACTTCCTCGAGTGTTCGGGCAACCTCGGACGCACCGCCGGCCCCGACACGACGCCCGGCATGCTCGCCGGCCTCACGAGCACCAGTGAGTGGACCGGAGTGCGGCTGGCGACGCTGCTGAAGGAAGTCGGCGTGAAGCCCGGCGCGAAGTGGCTGCTCGCCGAGGGCACCGACGCCGCCGTGCTCACCCGCAGCATCCCGATCGAAAAGGCCCAGGACGACGCGCTCATCGCGTACGGGCAGAACGGCGAAGCGCTGCGGCCCGAGCAGGGCTACCCGACGCGCCTGTTTCTGCCTGGCTGGGAAGGCAACGCCAGCGTGAAGTGGCTGCGCCGCATCGAGGTGGCCGACCAGCCGTTCATGACCCGCGAAGAGACCTCCAAGTACACCGAGCCGTTCGCCAACAACACGGCGCGGATGTTCAGCTTCCGCATGGACGCGCGCTCCCTGATCACCGCGCCGGCGTTTCCAAAGACGATCGAGAAGGGCTGGGTCGAGATCCAGGGCATCGCGTGGACCGGCGCCGGCCGCATCCGCCGCGTCGACGTCAGCACCGACGGCGGCAGGACGTGGACCGCTGCGAACCTGCAGGAGCCGGTGCTGCCGCTGGCGCACACGCGCTTCCGCCATCTGTGGAACTGGACCGGCGGCGAGGCCGTCATCATGAGCCGCGCGGTGGACGAGACCGGCTATGTCCAGCCCACGAAAGACGCTCTGCTGAAGCTGCGCGGCCCCGGCACCGCCACCTATCACCTGAATCCGATCACCGGCTGGGTCGTGCAGGCGGACGGCAAGGTCGTCTACAAGGAAGAGGCGTGGGGATGACGCGCATCCGATTCGCCTTCATGTCGTGCGCGCTCGGCGGGCTCGCGGCCATCGCGCCGCTCGCCGCGCAACAAGCGCCCGCCCGCTTCGGGATCGGACGCCCTGCCTCGCCGGCCGAGATCGCCGCACTCGACATCGACGTCATGCCCGACGGGCGCGGGCTGCCGGCGGGGAAGGGCACGTCCGCCGAAGGCCAGGCACTCTACGCGACGAAGTGCGCACAGTGCCACGGCGCCACCGGCAAGGAAGGGCCGAACGACGTGCTCGTCGGCCGCGATCCGCGCGGCACCTTCCCGTTCTCGCAGGATCCGAAGCTGCCGCACACCATCGGCAACTACTGGCCGTACGCGACCACGGTGTTCGACTACGTGCGCCGCGCCATGCCGCCGACGGCGCCTGGCTCATTGACCGACGACGAGGTCTACGCGCTCACCGCGTTCCTGCTGCACGCCAACGATCTCATCCCCGCCGACGCGGTGATGGACAAAGCTTCGTTGCCGAAGGTGGCGATGCCGGCGCGGCAGTTCTTCACGCCGGACACGCGCAAGCAGCTGGCGACGAAGCCGCAGCGATAGCCCGCCCGACCGGCGCGCGCGGCCGCGAGGCGATTATTTCTTGCGGGCCTTCCACGCCGCGAGCACCTGGGTCTCGCGCTCGGCCGCGAGGCCGGCACGCAGCTCCGCCTTCCGCGCCTCGGTCTGCTGCTGGTAGAACGCCAGCGTCTCCTTCACCGTGTCGGGAAACGGGCGGAACTTCAGGCCCGCGGCCACTGCCTTCGCCACGCTGCGCTGGGTGAACCCCGCGGTCTCGCCAACGGGTGGCAGCCAGACCGGCAGGTCCGACCAGCCGCGCACCTTGTGCTCGGCGAGGAACGCGGCCGGCACGTGGACCAGTGTGGCGCGGCTGCCGACGGCGTTTCGCGTGCCCTCGAGCATCTGTGCCACGGTGAAGCGGGCCGCCGGCCCCGTCGCGTTGAACACGCCGTAGGTCCGCTGCTCGGCACAGTGGATGACCCACTCGCCGAGGTCGCGCGCGTCGATGATCTGCACCGGGTCGCTGGCCGGCGGGGCCAGCACCTCGCCGCCGCGGGCGATGCGCACCGGCCAGTAGGTGAAGCGATCGGAGGGATCGCCGACGCCGACGATGAGTCCCGGCCGCACGATCGTCGCCGCGCCAGGAAACGCGCGCTGCGCTTCCTGTTCGGCCAGCGCCTTGAGCGGGCCATAGAGCGGCGGATACTCGGGTCCGCTTTCGATCTCGGGTGTCGACGTGGTGGCGACGGCCGCGGACTCGTCCGCGCCCGGCGTGTCATTGGCCGCGTAGACCGAGATGGTCGAGATGAACACGTACTGATCGACCTTGCCCTTGAGCGCCGCGGCGGCCTCGCGCACCCAGCGCGGCCGCGTCGTCGGGTTGTCGATCACGACGTCCCAGCGACCGTCCTTGAGGCTGTCGTAGTTGCCGGGATTCGGCGCGCGATCGCCGATCCGCTCGTCGATGCCCTCGACGCCCTTGAACAGTCCCGGGTTGGTGCGGCCGCGGTTGAAGAGCGTCACTTTGTGGCCGCGCGCCACCGCGTAGCGCACCTGATGCGGGCCGATGAAGCCGGTGCCGCCGAGGATCAGGA
>CADEDM010000246.1 GCA_902826065.1 uncultured Acidobacteriota bacterium
TCGATCCCGAGATCACGCTCGGCGTCTGGCTCGGCTACGACGAGAAGAAGCCGATCGGCAATGGCGAGACCGGCACGACCGCCGCCCTGCCGATCTGGATCGACATCATGAAGGCTTACCTCGAGGATCGCGACCGCGAGCACCCCCCCGCCTTCGAGCCGCCGGCGAACATCGTGTTCGTGCCGGTGGATCGCGCGACCGGCGCCCCGGTGGACCCGGGCACGCCGCAGGCCATCACCGAGGCCTTCATCACCGGCACCGAGCCGACGCCCCTCACCAGCACCGACCAGCCGCGCTGACGCGGCGACCGCCGGTTACTCGTCGTCGTCGACCGCCGCCTGGCCGAGGGTGCCGGCCGCCTTGGCCATCAGGTAGCCCTTGATGAAAGCGTCGAGGTCGCCGTCGAGCACGCGGTGGACGTCGCCGGCCTGCTGCTTCGTGCGATGGTCCTTGATCATCTGGTACGGCTGCAGGACGTAGCTGCGGATCTGGCTGCCGAACGAATTGTCCTTCTTGGCCCCACCGATCTGATCGAGCTTGGCCTGGTTCTCCTTCACCTTCAGATCGTACAGGCGCGCCCGCAGCACCTTCATGGCGACGTCGCGATTCTTGTGCTGCGACCGTTCGTTCTGGCACGACACCACGATGCCCGTCGGCAGGTGCGTGATGCGCACCGCCGAGTCGGTGACGTTGACGTGCTGGCCGCCGGCGCCGCTGGACCGGTAGGTGTCGACACGCAGGTCCTTCTCGGCGATCTCGATTTCGACGTCGTCCTCGATCTGCGGCCAGACGTAGACCGAGGCGAACGCGGTGTGGCGGCGCGCCTGCTGATCGAACGGCGAGATGCGCACCAGCCGGTGCACGCCGGCCTCCGCCGACATCAGGCCGAACGCGTAGTCGCCCTCCATCAACAGCGTCGCGCTCTTGAGGCCGGCTTCTTCACCCGGCTGGTAGTCGATGAGCTCGCGTCGCAGGCCGCGCTTCTCGGACCACTTCACGTACATGCGGAGCAGCATCTCCGCCCAGTCCTGTGAGTCGATGCCGCCGGCGCCCGGGTGGATGGTGACGATGGCACTGGCCGTGTCGTGCTCGCCCGAGAGCATCTTCTTGGTCTCGGCGGCCTCGACCTGGGCGTCGAGTTCGTCCAGGCTGCGGCCGAGGTCCGCGGTGACGTCTTCACCGCCCGACGCCCACTCCAGCAGCACGCCGAGATCGTCGACGCGCCGTGTCAGCGAGTCGCGCAGCTCGACGTCCTCGGCCAGACGGCGGCGGCGCTGCAGGACCTTCTGCGCTTCCTGCTGGTTGTTCCAGAAATTTGGGTCGGAAATGCGACCTTCGAGCGTGGCGAGTTCGTCGGTGCCGGTGGCCCGGTCAAAGATAGCTCCGGAGATCGTTGGCGCGCTTCACCAGATCTCCCGAGCGTCGAACGAGTTCGTCCTGCGATACGGCCACGGTGTCGGCTCCCCGATGCGGCCGTCAGCGGGCCGCGCGCGTCGCGGTCAGCCACGCCGCAGCGGCCAGAGCCACCGCGAGCGACGCCACTGCCGCTGCATCTCCGATTGTCGCATACAGCGTGCGCGACTGCAGAAAACGCGCCTCCGCGGTGACGACCGCGTCCTCGAACACCGCCGTCTTCACCACGACGCGGCCGTAGGGGTCGATGAGCCCCGAGATGCCGGTGTTGGCGGCGCGGGCCAGGTAGCGGCCCTGCTCGATGGCGCGCATCGACGCCAGCTCGAAGTGCTGGTACGGCGCCGAGGACTGCCCGTACCACCCGTCGTTGGTGATCGTCGTCAGCAGCTCCGACCCTTCCAGCACGGCACGGCGGATGAGATGCGGATAGACGACCTCGTAGCAGATGGCCGTGCTCGCCATGTGGCCGCCGAACGGCAGCATCGTCACGCGCTCGCCCGGTGCAAACTCGGACACCGCCTCGACCAGCGGCGAGACGAAGAACAGCAGGCCCTTCAACGGCACGAACTCGCCGAAGGGCACGAGCTGCATCTTGCGGTAGACGGCGGCCGTGGCGCCGGTCGGATCGAGGACGAACGCCGAGTTGTAGAAGCGATCGGGCGTGCCGCGCTCGATCTCGTCGGTGCCGAAGAGCAGCGGCACGCCCGACTCGCGCACCAGCGCGCGCACGCCCTCGGCCTGCACCGGGTCTTCGTTGAACAAGTACGGCGTCGACGACTCCGGCCACAGCACGGCGTCGGCGCCAGCGGCGACCGCACGGCGCGTGAGCGCGGTGAGCTGGCGGCTGATGTCGCCGGCGCGACTCCGGTCCCACTTCTGTTCCTGCGAGATGTTCGGCTGGATCAGGCCGAGGCGGATCGGCGTGCCCTGGCGCGTCAGCGCGCCGTCGGCCACGCGAGCCGCGCCCCACACCGAGACACCGGTCAGCAGGAGCACGGCCGTCGCCGCCGCGGCGAGGCGCATGCGGCCGTCACTCGTGAGCGCCACGCCCGTCAACGTGCCGAGCGTGACGAGGAACCCCGACAGCCCGTAGACGCCGATGAGACTGGCCAGCTGCGCGATCGGCAGCAACGTGACGACGGCGCTGCCCAGCGGCACCCACGGGAAGCCGCCCAGCACATGGCCGCGGGCGAACTCGGCCGCCACCCAGGCGAATGGCGCCAGCGCCAGGCCGCGGGTGCCGAGCCGCCGCACGGCCAGGCCTATCAGCCCGCACGCGAGCGCGGTATACGCGGCCATGTAGAGCGCCAGTGCGAGCGCGCAGAGGGCGGCGACCCAGCCGGGCAACCCGCCAAAGGTCTCGACCACGGCGCCCGTCCAGTAGATCGTGCCGAGGTAATGCACGACACCGGCGGTGGCGCCAAGAGCGGCGCCGCGCCGGAATCGCTGGCCCTGATGTACGCCGGGACGTCCGCGCCAACCGGACACGGCGACGAGCAGCGGCACGACCGCGCCCAGCGCCACCGCCGCGTGGCCGTAGCGTGGGAACGAGAGCGCCAGCAGGGCGCCCGATAGCAGGGCTAGCGCGTAATCCAGGGCTTGAACTGCTCTTCGCGCTCGAGGCGCGTCGCGATCTTCTCGGCTTCGGCGCGGGCCCTGAACTTACCCACGCGCACCTTGAACCCGGCGGGCTGGCCGGGCAACGCCGACACCAGGTACACGGCGTAGCCCTTGGCCTTGAGGCGCGATGCCACCGCTTCGGCCTCGCTGCGGCCGGTGAGCGCCGCGACCTGGATCGCGAAGCCGTCGCCACGCGGCTCCGGATACACCCTGGAGACGTCCGGCGCGGCCGGCGCCGCGGCCGCGGGAGCCGCTGGGGTCGCCGGCGCCGGCGGGGTGGCGGTCGGCGTGGCGGTCGTGGACGGTGGCGTGGCCGCGGTGTCGCGCGCCGGCGCCTTGGCAGGCGGCGGCGTCGTCGCGGCGCGCGCGTTCAGATTCTCCGGCGGCGCGCCCTTGGCTTCGAGCCGATCCTGAAAGCCCAGGTCCGGCGTCTTGGTCGGGCCCGGCGGCGCTTCAGCCGCCGGCGTCACCGGCGCGGTGGGATCGGCCGGTTCCTCCGCGGGAGCCGCCTGCACTGCCGGCGCGGCGCTCGTCGTGCGCGTCTGCACGCCGCGTCCGACCAGCACACCGCACAGGAAGATCACGACCGAGACCACGGTGACCGCCATGAACAGGAAGACCAGTTGCTTCCCACTCAATTGGATCTCACGCACGTCGTCGTCGGCGGTGGCCATGGGCAATCCCGGCGGGGACCGGGCGATCGTATCACGCAGATCAGACCGCGCCGCCGGCGGCGCGCGCCCGCGCCGCGAGCTCGACGGCGGCGGCAAGGCCCGGCTGCAGCAGCAGGGCCCGCTCCGCGGCCTTGAGTGCGGCGCCGGGGTCGTGCAGGCGCAGCAACACTTCGCCAAGTTCCACCTGCGCATCGGCCGACTCGGCGCTCCAGATCGCGATCTTGAAGGCGTCGGCGGCATCCTGCAGCAGGCCACTGCGCGCCTGCGCGCGGCCAAGCAGCCGCAACGCATCGGCGTCGTAGGGCGCGAGGTACAGCGCCCGCTGCACCTCGCGAATCGTCTCCTGATCGCGCCCGGCCTCGAAGGCGCGGCGGGCGGTGTCGACGTGGAACGTCGCCAGCGCCCGCTGGTCGCGTTGCGCGCCGGCCGACAGCGCCATCTCCAGGCCGGGTGACACGCGTTGCGCCGGATCGGGCAACCGCTCGAGGCCCCGCGGCACGCCGTCGCCGACGGTCGCGCGTTCCCAGCGATCGGAGAGCCGGCGCGCCAACTCGTGTTCGCGCTCCGATTCCGGCCCGGCGCCACTGGCGGCGAGCGCCGCCGCGAGCACGAAGTGTGCGTCGCCATCGGTGGGATCGCGCCGCACCGCCTCGCGCAGCCAGTAGGCGGCGGCCAACGCGTCCTTGTCGAGCCAATACGCGTAGCCGAGGTTGAAGCAGGCGTCGGCGGCGCCGGCATCGCGTTCCACCGCTTGGTTGAAGTAGTAGGTGGCGCGACCCGATTGCGGCGTCGATCCGCGCCGCAGCTGCACGACGCCGAGTAACGCCGGCACCGAGGCCTCGCGCGACGACGGCGCAAGCGCCGACAGCAGCGTGAAGGCCTCGTCGTGCCGGCCCAGATGCACCAGCGACGACGCGGCCCGCAGCCGCCACGCTGGCCGCGTGGCGCCGGGAACCGCGGCCCCGATGACGCCTCCGGCCGTGGCCAGCGCCTGGGCGTGCGCCCCCTGCGTGGTCTGGACGTCCCACAACGCCTCGCGCGCCGCGTCGTACGCGGGCGCCATCTTGAGCGCCTGCGCCAGCAGCCGCGCCTGCGCGTCGGTCGTCGGGGCGATCAGCCCGCGGACGTACGACTCGAACGCCGGCACCGACGGCACCACCGGCGACGGCGCGGTCGACGTCGCGCGCCCCGAGAGCGTCGCGCCGAGGCGATCGAACACCGTGAACAGCGTCGTCGCCGGCGCTGACGACGGCGGCAGATCGAGGAGGGATGCCGCCTCGACATCGATGACGCGCGCCTGCACGGTGACGGTGCCGTCACGCTCCGCCACCTGGCCCAGCACCACCCGCGCCGCCCCGACCAGCTCCGCGACCTTCACGAGGGTGGCCCGGGTCAGCGGCGCCGCCGGCGGCAGTTGCAGGCGCTCGAGGGCCGCGAGGCGCTCGTCCCGCGAGACCACGTCCACGCCGTGGGCCTGCAATGCCGAGGTCACGCCGATCGCGACGCCTTCGCCCAGCCAGCCGACCCGGGCGTCGAACCGCTCCAGTTCGAACGGCACGACCAGCACCGGCTGCGCGGCGGCCGGCCACGCCACGGCCCACGCCAGCGCAGCACACGCGATCACGCGCACGCCGCAGCGGGTCATGACGGCTCCGTGGGCTCCTGGACGTCGAAACGGATCGCCAGCGTGCAATGCGGCTGCCCTTGCGCGCGGCACGCCTCGACCTCGACCGCCGACGTGAGGCCATGCAGCGACAGCCAGTGCTGGATCGCACTCGCCAGATACGGGCACGTGGGCCACGCCCAGGACTCGCGCAGCGTGCAGAACACCGAGGCGTCGATCGTCACCCGCCCGGTCGCCCGCCGCACGGAGGTGGTCACCTTGTGCGACTGAAAGGCCTCGCGCAGCAGCGCCCGGCCGCGACGCAGGACCAGACGGCGCCTGACGCCGCGCGGGAGGACGCGCCGGCGGCCGAGCGCGACGGCCCCCTGTTCGAAGTACCACTCCGCAGAGTAGCGCCCGGCGGCCGTCATCACCGCACGGTAGGGCCCATCGCCCTCCTGGCGCAGGAAGCTCAGCACCGCGTTCAACGGCGCGAGGCCGCTGCGGTTCTCGCGCAGGCCCATCGGCGACAGCCAGTGCTCGTAGTACTCGAGGCGTTGCGGCAGCACGTCGCCGACCGCCTGGTGCAGGCTCGCGACGAGCAGACGCCCGATGCCGTCGTCGGTCACGCCCACCCCTCCCCGCCTCTGGTAGCGTACGGCGCATGGACTGGTCTGCTGCCGTGCTCGCGGGTGGACGCGCCCGCCGCCTCGGCGGCGTGGCCAAACCGCTCGTGTCGGTCGGCGGCGAGACGGTACTGACGCGCCAGGCGGCGGCGCTGGCGACGCTGGGCGCGGTACCCCGGCTCGTGACGCCACACGCGGATCCCTACCGCACGTCGGGCTTCGCGATCGTGTCCGATCTGGTCGACGCCGGTGCGCTGGGCGCGTTGTACACGGCTCTGGCGACGGCCGACACGCGCTACGTCATGGTGCTCGCCGGCGACCTGCCGTTCGTGACCGCGCCCTTCCTGAGGTCGCTGCTCGACGCGCGTCACGCCTGGGACGCCGTGGTTCCCGCGCCGGGCGGACGCTGGCAGCCGCTCTGTGCCGTCTACGACGCGCACGTGGCGCCGGCCCTGCGGGCGCGCATCGACGCCGGCGCGTGGCGGGTCGTCGACGCCGTGGCGACGCTGCGCGTCGGCGTCGTCGACGACGCGGCGATCGCGGCCTTCGATCGCGACGGCCGTCTGCTGCTCAACCTCAACACGCCCGACGACGAAGCCGCGGCGCGCCGATATTCGGGGGAGTCCGGCTGATGGCACGTGGGCGACGACGAGGGTAACGTAGCGCGCGCGGCCTGTCCATCGCCGTCGCCGCGAATGCCGCCACGGCCGTTGTCGCGGACTGATAGCATCGTGGAGCCCGCCACCATGATGCTGCCGCTCCACGACCGCCTGCGCGCCGCCGTCCGCGACGCGCTCTCCCGTACCTTCGGCCTCGATCGCGATCCGGGCAGCATTCCACTGGAGACACCGCCCAACCGCACCTTCGGCGACATCGGCTCGCCAGTCGCCTTCGAGCTCGCGCGCGCCCTGCGCAAGGCGCCGCGGGCGATCGCGCAGGAACTGGCGGCGGCGGTGGGCCCGGTCGACGGCGTGACGTCGCTGTCGGCGGCTCCGAACGGCTATCTCAACGTGTTCCTCGATCGCGCCGCGTTCCTGCAGGCGCGCCTCGGCCCGGCGACGCCTCCGGCCGTCGCCGGCGGCAAGACCATCGTCGAGCACACCGCCATCAACCCGAACAAGGCCGCCCACATCGGCCACCTGCGCAACGCCTGCCTGGGCGACACGCTGGTGCGGGCGCTGCGCTTCCGCGGCGTGCCGGTCGAGGTGCAGAACTACATCGACGACACCGGCGTGCAGGTGGCCGACGT
>CADEDM010000247.1 GCA_902826065.1 uncultured Acidobacteriota bacterium
CGCTGCCGCGGCTACTGCATCATCGGCCGCAACTACGACCTCGACGATCCCGACAGCACGCTGCAGGAGTTCGAGCGGGTGATCTTCGGGCAGGACCAGCGCATCGTCGAGTCGCAACGGCCCGAGCAGGTGCCGTTCGACCTGGCCGACGAGCTGCACCTGAAGTTCGACGCCGTGGCGGTGGCCTATCGGCGGGCGATGCGGGCGGAAGGCCTTGGAGGCCCCGGCGCCACGCCACTCACATCCGCGTAAGCGCCTTGACGGCGATCGCACGCGCGGCTGCGCGCTTCGTGCCGGCCTTCGTCAGCTCCACGCCGCCGATGACGATCGAGAGCACGGTGCCGCCGCGAATGACCACCATGCGCGCCGACTCATCCGACCACGCCCAGAACGCGCGATCGCCGAGTCCGGCCTCGGGCTCGACCTTGATGCTCGGATCCATCAGCTCGATGATGCGGGCCGGTGTCATCACCTTCGTCGCGGCGGCGGGCGTGCTGTACTCATCGACGTAGACGATGATGCCCACCGGCGCGCCGCTCATCACGCACCAGGTCACCTTCGACCTGGTCTCGGGATCGTTCTCGGGGCCATACGACAGCACCGTCGTCGGTGCCTTCCCGGTGACCGTCGCCGCTTCCGGCTTCGTGATGAGCGTGCACGGATCCGCGGCGAGCATGGTCGCCGCCGTGAGAGCAAGGGTGAGCATCGGGCCTCCGGGTGGGTCTGCTCGATGTATCGGACGGTTGGGTCAGCGCCCGAAGCTCAGCCGCGCGATTCGGCCACCGGCGCCGGTCGCCCAGCCCACGTCACCCGGGCGTGCGGCGCTGAAGGCGTCGTAGCCGTCGCCGCCCGCGGGCGACCAGGTTTGGCCGCCGTCGGTCGACCAATCCGCGCCTTTCGGACCAATGGCCAGCAGGGGCCGGTTCCCACGCGGCAGGAACGCGACGACGCTCCGGAAGCCTGAGAGGCGGCCGGCTGGCGCAGTCCAGGTGGCGCCGCCGTCGCTCGTGATCGCCAGGTTCGACACCGCCTCGTCCTCGCGGGAGTAGTTGCCGCCCACGACGATGCCGTTCGCCGGATCCCTGAATGCGATCGAGAAGATGCCGGTCGCCTCGCCCGTTGCCACCGGCGTCGCGTGCACCGTCCACGTGCGGCCGCCGTCCATCGAGCGCAGCACGCGCGATTTCGAGGTGCCGATCCAGATGCGATCGCGGCCCAGCATCGTGACGTTGGTGCCGCTGGCCGCGAACGCGCCCTCGTCCGGCAGCGCCGGGGGCAGGCGATCGCCGGGCACGCGTGTCCAGGTACGACCGCCGTCGGCGGTGGTCAGCACGACGAACCGTCCGTCGACCGAGTCGCTCACGGCGGTGCCGTGGTCGGCGTCCCCGAACGCCACGGCGTCGAAGAACGCGGCCGCGTCGCTGTTGCGGAAGCGCTCGTCCCAGGTCGCGCCGCCATCGGTCGTGCGGTAGATGCGCGACGCCTCGCCGGTCCCGATGCTGAGGATCACGGCAGTCGTTGCGTCGATCGCGTCGACGTCGCGGAAGTCGAGGGCCTCGGCGCCTGGCGGCACCGGCCGCGGCAGCCAATTGCGGCCGCCATCGGTCGTGCGCAGCACGGTGCCACGCTGACCACTGGCCCACGCCACGGTGGAGGACACGGCGCTGACGCCACGCAGGCGCGCGGTGACGCCGCTGGTCTGCGGTTCCCAGCGCACCGCCGGTCCCTGCGCCCGCGGCGCCGTCGCGGCGACGAGCAACGTGAGGGCGGCGGCCGTGAACGCGAGGCGCGCCATCACTTCACCGGCGTGGCCAGCGGCTTGCCCTTTTCGACCACGTAAGTGATGACGAGCACCGCCTTGCCTGGGCCGGCGTTGGTGGCATTGTGCGGCTTGCCGTTCGGGATGATGAACGCCTCGCCCGCCTTCACCATCTTCGTCGTGCCGTCGATCTCGATCGATACCGCGCCCTCGGAGACGTAGCCGATCTCCTCGCCGAAGTGCGTGTGCCGACCGACGGCGGCGCCGACGGCGGCGAACTCCGCGCGTGCCGTGATCGCCTCGCGCCCGGGCGCCGAGATCTCCACCTGCTGCAGCACCGTGCGCGTGAACCCCGTCTGCTGTGCCAGCGCCACGCCCGCCCACACCACGACCGCCGCCCCCACTGCCATTCCTCGCGCCATGACACCCCCACTCGCGGCACCGCCGCCGCGGCCGAGTGTATACTGCGCGCCGCTCGCCCATGGGCTACGACCGCCGACGGTTCCTGCAGACGACCCTGGCGGCATCCGTCATGACAGCCATCTCGCGTCGCTCGGCCGCAGCGCAGGCACCGCCGCTCTTTCCCGGGTTCCGCGCACAGCGCATCCAGACGTCCGGCGCGACGATTCACACGGTGATTGGCGGCAGCGGTCCGCCGCTGCTGCTGATTCACGGCTATCCGCAGACGCACGTCGAGTGGCACAGAATCGCCGGGCCGCTCGCCGAGCACTTCACCGTCGTGATGACCGACCTGCGCGGCTACGGCGACAGCAGCAAGCCGCCCGACGGCGAGAACCACGCCGGCTACTCCAAGCGGGCCATGGCGCTCGACCAGGTGGAGGTGATGCGCGCGCTGGGTCACGAGCGCTTCGCCGTCGTGGGCCACGATCGCGGCGGGCGCGTGACGTGGCGGCTGGCGGTGGAACATCCGGAACGGGTGTCGCGCGCGGTGATCATCGACATCGTGCCGATGCCCTACGATCAGGTCACGCAGCAGTTCGCGACCGAGTACTACCACTGGTTCTTCCTGATCCAGCCGGCGCCGCTGCCCGAGACGCTGCTGGCGAACAGCGCGGAGTACTACCTGCGCTCACGCTTTCAGCGTTTCAACGCGCCGAACAGCGCGTTCACGCCGGAGGCGGTGGCGGAGTACTTGCGCTGCTTCAGGGATCCCGGGACCATCCACGCCACGTGTGAGGACTACCGCGCCGGCGCCACCATCGACATCGAACATGCGCGCGCCGATGGCGATCGCAAGGTGACGTGTCCCCTGCTGGTGCTGTGGGGCGAACGCGGCACCGTGGGTCGGCTCTACGACGTGATGAGCATCTGGCGGACGTTCGCCACGGACGTCCGCGGCAAGGGCCTGCCGGCGGGACACTTCCTGCCGGAGGAGATGCCGGACGAGACACTGGCGGAAGTGCTGCCGTTCCTGCAGGCGCGCGTGTAGACGAATGCTCCAGGAACTCCTGACCCACGGCTTGACGTCTGCGGTCCTGCGCTGGCTCCGTGGCGCCAGAGTCGCCGACGCGGCCCTCGGCCCGGAAGCGAGCGTCGAGCTGTGCTTCAGTCCGGCGTATCGCGTGACCGTCGTGATCCTGGGCGCAGTCGCCACGGCCCTTCTGGCCGGCACCGTCGTGATCTTCCACGACGACCCGCAGGCGCTCGTCATGACCGTGGCGATCTTCGGGGCGCTGTGGCTGGCGACGTTCGCCGCGGTGTACGACGCGTTCGGCGTGCGACTGACGGCGGCGCCGCGAGGCGTGACGACGAGGTCGTGGTTCGGCGGCGAGCGATTCCTGCCCTGGGAGCGGCTGAGCGCGGTCACCTACAACTCCAACATGAACTGGTATCGGTTTCGTTCGGACCAGGGCTGGTCGGTGCGGGTCAGCATCTTCCGCAGCGGCCTTGGCACATTCGCACAACTGGTCAGGGCCAACATCCAGCGCAGTCCGGCGCGGTCGGTGCCGGCGAGGTTCTTCGCGGACATGGCCTGAATGGCAGCGACCGAGGGGCGATAGACGCCGGCGGCTCGAAGAGGCCTACCAGAACTTCGTCGGCTTGATCGCGCCGGAGAGCAACGCGGTACGCACCTCGTCGACGGACTCTAAACCACGCGCCGCCGTGCCGCCAGCTTCCAGGCGCGTCCCGGTCGGCGTCCAGTGGAACAGCGCCACCTGCCAGACGTGCGCGTAGCCGCCGCGCTCGTAGTAGACGAGACAGTGGTCCTGTGAGCAGCCGGCCACAGCCAACCGGCGGATCGGCAGGTTCGGCGTGGCGATGTCGTCGGTGGCCTGGAATGGCGCGCCGGGGTCGGCAATGGCCGCCGCGGAGCTGCCGAACAGCCGCTGGAGCTCCTCGCGCACGCCCAACGGCAGTCCGCGCACCGCCGTGACAGCCTGGAACCGCTCGTTGCGCACGTGCGCCGCGAGCGGCGACGCGACCGTGGGCGTGACCGGCGACTGGGCCGACAGCACGTGCAGCCCGCCACCGGCCGCCATGATCACCAGGCACATCGACACCCGCATGCTCGCAGTATGTCCGCTCAGGTGCGCCGTGGCGTCAGGATTCAGTCCCGAGCGTCGCCGCGTGGCCGAGACGTCGGGCATTCGCGTTCGTCGACGCCTACCAGAACGCCGGCGCCTTGACCGCACCCGTCAGCAACGCGTGTCGCACGTCGTCGACCGAGCGAAGGCCGGCGGGTGCCATGCCGCCCCACTCCACCTCGGTCACGTCGGGCGTCCACGCGATCAGCACCGCGTGCCACGTCGGCGCGAAGCCGGCGCGCTCGTAGTAGACGAGGCAGTGATCCACCGAGCACCCGGCCATGCGCAGTCGCCGCCTCGGCAGGGCCGGATCGACGACGTGATCGGTGGCCTGGAATTCCGCGCCGGGGTCGGCGATATCGAGCGTCGGGCTCTCGAACAGCTTCTGCAATGCATCGCGGACGCCCAGTGGCAATCCGCGGACCGATGTGACGACCTGGAATCGCTCGGCCTGCACGTGATCCCGGACGTCCGCGGAGAACGGCAGCGGCTCCGGCGCCTGACGGCAGGCCGCGGCCGCGCCGCCGCAGAGGGCGATCGCGATGAGGAGCTGCGCGTGCCGCGTCATCCGGCCAAGGCTCACACGAACGCCGCCCTGCTGTCGAATCGGGTACGGGCGCGTGGGCATTCGCGTATGCTCGCGGCTGCGGCCAGCCTCTGCCAGGGCGTGACCAGCGCGCGGGATGCAGCACGGAGGGCGAGACCGATGGCACGCGGCCTGTATCTGGTGCTCGTGGCCAAGATCGTCATCACGATCGTGATGTGGAGTGGTCCGCTGCTGCTGCTCTGCGGAGGCGACCTCATCGCGCTCGGCTTCCCCGAGCAGCCGATGATCTTCCTGCGCCTGCTGGGCCTGGGGTATGCCTCTCTCCTCGTGAGCTACGCATTCGGGGTCGCGGCCGTGCGCCGCAGCGAGTATCCGGTCGGCGGGATCTGGACGGGCATCGTGAGCAACGGCGGCGCGTGCCTCGTGCTGGTGCTAGGCGCCGTCGTCGGCTCGTGGGCGCAGTGGGGATGGTGGGCGCAGGTCTATATGAAGACGTCGTTGGTCCTTACGTTCGGAATCACGGTGGGCCTGCTGCTGACGGGACCACTGGCGCGGCACGCAGCCGTCTCCGGACCCCACGCCCGCGGGTGATGCCGTCCCGCCTGCGTTCACAGCCCGTTTCTCGAGGAGCCGAGTCCATGCCGATCACACGCCTTTCGATGCTGGTGTTCGCCGCTGCGTGGCTGACGGCCGCCGCGGCCGCCGCGCAGGTACCAGACGACCTCCGCGCGGCGATGCAGGCACGCGACCGGGCCTTCTACGCCGTGAACGCCGCGGAGTGGGAGAAGTACACGGCCCCGTCGTTCACCACCGTGCAGCAGGACGGGTCGTTCCTGACGCGGGTCGAGCGCCTGGCCAACCTGAATACGCAGCCGGTGCGGCCGTACATCCCGCGCTCGCGCGAGGTCAACGAGCGTCGCGGTGAGGTCGTCGCCGCGCGGTTCTTCAGCGGCGGGTTGTGGGTGCTGGAAGTGTGGACGCACGAGAAGGGGTCGTGGATGGTGCTGATGTCGCAGGTCACGACGGCGACGCCACTGGCGCGGCCGGCCGCGCCATACTAGGCGCGAGCCACGCGTCTCGCTGCGCTGGCGTCGTCCTGGCGATGTCCACCACTGACGTGATCGCGATTCGACTCGCCGTACAGGACGATCTGCCAGCGGTGGTCCGGCTGCTGGCCGACGACGCGCTGGGCGCGGCACGTGAACGTCACGCCGAGCCGTTGCCCGCGGAGTACACCAGCGCGTTCGCCGCCATGCGGGCGCAAGGCGGCAACGACCTGCTCGTGGCCACGCAGGAGGGCGACGTGGTGGGCTGCCTGCAACTCACGATCATCCCGGGCCTGAGCCGCCTGGGCGCCGTCCGTGGACAGATCGAAGGCGTGCGCGTGGCGTCGTCGCATCGAGGCCAGAAGATCGGCGAGGCGCTGCTGCGGGACGCCATCGAGCGCTGCCGCCAGGCCGGCTGTTCGCTGGTGCAGCTCACGAGCGACGTGAGCCGCGAGGACGCACGACGCTTCTACGAACGCCTCGGGTTCGAGGCCACGCACGTGGGCATGAAGTTGAGGCTGGATCGGTCCACGTAGGCCGACGTCGCATCCTGAGTAGATCAGTGGTCTTCACCAAGCGCCTCCGCGAGGGCATCCGCCGCGGGCTGATCAAATGCAGCATCCGGGTGTGGCAGCGTCCGCACGTCAAGGCGGGCGGCAGGTACCCCTTGGATGACGGCCACGTCGTCGTCGACTCGATCGACGAGATCGATGCGGACGCGATCACTGATCGGCTCGCCCGCGAGTCGGGGTTCGCCGACGTCCCTGACCTGATGGCGATGGCGAAGCACGGCCCGGGCGAGCACGTGTATCTGATACGGTTTCACTACCTGCCGGCGGGCGGCTGGGAGCCGCCAGGCACACGGGCCGATGACGACGTGCCATCGAGGACGAACAGTCGAGGTCGACGCCCCACATGAGCGCCCCACGAAAAGCTGCCACGATGTCCGCACCGCACCGCATCTACCGAATGAAGGTTTCTGGCGTGTATCCCCACTACCTCGAGAAGGCGAGGAAGAAGGGCCGCACGCAGGCGGAAGTCGACCAGGTCATCCGCTGGCTGACCGGCTACACCCAGCCGCAAGTCGCGCGCGCGGTCGCACAGGGCGTCGACTTCGAGACCTTCTTCGATCAGGCGCCGGCGCTGCATCCGAACCGCACCCTGATCACTGGCGTGATCTGCGGCGTCCGCATCGAGGACATCGACGACCCGTTGATGCAGAAGGTCCGCTATCTCGACAAGCTGGTCGACGAGTTGGCGAAGGGGCGGCCGATGGAGAA
>CADEDM010000248.1 GCA_902826065.1 uncultured Acidobacteriota bacterium
CCGGCAACACGCACATCAAGGCGGCCGACGGCACGCCGATGGCCAACGCCATGCTGACGCTGCTCAAGGAGCTGGGCCTCGAGGACATGCCGTCGTTCGGCGACAGCACGGGTGCGCTGTCGCTCACGCAGTCGGCCGTCACCGTCGCCTAGGCAGACGAGGAGTCACGCGATGCGACTTCGACACGGTCTCTACGTCGCGGCGGTGGTGGCGCTGTCGGCGCTGGTGGGCGCGGCGCCCACGGCAACGCCGGTGGCCGACGCCGCCATGAAGGGCCAGCGCGACGCGGTGAAGGCGCTGATCGCCCAGGGCGCCGACGTCAACGCCGCCCAGGGCGACGGCATGAGCGCGCTGCACTGGGCCGCGGATCGCGGCGACGCCGAGACGGCGGCGATGCTGGTCTACGCCGGCGCCAACATCGGCGCCGTGACCCGCATCGGACAGTACACGCCGCTGCACCTGGCGAGCCGGGCCGGCAGCGCCCCGGTCGTGCAGGCGCTGCTGAAGGCCGGCGCCGTCGTCGACGCCCGGACTTCGGTGAGCGGCGCCACGCCGCTGCATCTCGCGGCCTCGTCGGGGAATGCCGCGGTCGTCGCGGCACTGCTCGACGCCAAGGCCGACGTCAACGCCACCGAGCAGGAGTGGGGCCAGACGCCGCTGATGTTCGCGGCGTCGCTCAACCGCGTCGAGACGATCGCCGCGCTGCTCGCCCGTGGGGCGAAGCCGAACGTCACCAGCAAGGTGATCGACCTGAAGGCGCACACGCCCCTCGACCGCGCGTCGAACCAGCGCTTCGCCAAGGTGCTCGAGAACACCGCCGGGAAGAACGGCAAGCCGTCGCCGACGCAGATGCAGGCGGCCGTGCAGGCCAGCCGTGAACTTTACGCATCGGGTAAGGTGCCCGAGCCCGAGAAGCCGGCGGCCAACACCCGCGGCGGCAACGCGGCCGGTGGGCAGGATCAGGGCGGCCAGGGCCAGGGCGGCCAGCAGCAGTTCTTCGAAGAGACGCCCGGTCTCTCGACCAAGGGCGGCCTGACGGCCCTGCTCCACGCGGCGCGACAGGGTTACCTGCCGGCGGCCAGGGCGCTGCTCGACGGCGGTGCGGACGTGAACACCGTCAGCGCCGGCGACGGCACCAGTCCGCTGCTGATGGCGACGATCAACGGCCAGTTCGACATCGCGATGCTGCTGCTCGATCGCGGCGCCGATCCCAACCTGGTGGCCAAGGTCACCGGCGCCACGCCGCTGTGGTCGGCCGTGAATACGCAGTGGCAGCCGCGCACCCGTTTCCCGCAGCCGCAGGAGACGGAGCAGCAGAAGGCGACCTACCTCGACGTCATGCAGAAGCTGCTCGAAAAGGGCGCCGACCCGAATGCGCGCATCCAGCAGCACCCGTGGTATCTGGTCTACAGCGGCTGCGGCAACCGCAACTGCGGCCTGGCCGACACCGCGGGCTCGACGGCGTTCTGGCGCTCGGCCTACGCCACCGATGTCGACGCCATGCGGCTTCTGGCGAAGTTCGGCGCCGACGCGAACATCCCGTCGATGGCGCCGAAGCAGGCCGTGCGGCGCGGTCCGGAAGGCGGCGGGCCGAACTCGGACGGCGCGCGGCAGGCCCTCACGGTGGAAATCCCCAAGCTGGTGCCGATTCCCTACGGCGGCCCCGGGGCCTCGGCCCTGCACGCCGCCGCGGGCGTGGAATACGGCGAGGGCTTCGCCGGCAACGCCCACCGCCACGCGCCCGACAGCTGGCTGGCCGCGGTGAAATTCCTGGTCGAAGAGGCCGGCCTCGACGTCAACGCCCGCGACAACGACGGCTATACCCCGCTGCATCACGCGGCCGCCCGCGGCGACAACGACGTGATCCTCTACCTGGTGAGCAAGGGCGCCGACGCCACCGTGGTCGCGCGCAACGGCCAGACCGTGGCCGACATGGCCAACGGCCCGGTGCAGCGCGTCTCGCCCTTCCCTGCCACCGTCGCCCTGCTGGAGAAGCTGGGGTCGAAGAACAATCACCGCTGCGTGTCGTGCTGACGCACGGCGGGCCACGCGTGTAGGACCCGGGATCACGGACCAGGGCAAGCGATCCGCCTGCCCGGTCCGCTGAACTGCGAGGGCCCGGCGAAAGCGCCGGGCCCTTCGTCTGTACGGCGCTTCTGATCCCTGATCCCCAGTCCCAGGTCCCTACGCGCTACGCCCGGTGAGCGGCTTGACCGCTCACCAGGTGTAGCTGCCTGAGGGAGGCGGCCACACGCCCAGCAACTGGCGCAGCACGACGACCTGGCCGAGGTGATGCGCGTTGTGCTGCGCGACGTGCTCCCAGACGTCGCGGTAGGTGTAGTCGGCCAGCAGCGGAAACTCGATCGCCGGCGCGATCGGCTCGTCGGGCGGCTGGCGTGCGACCAGGGTCGCGAGCGTCTCGAGGCCCTCGAGGAAGCGGTTGCCGGTGTCGGGCCACGCCGCCGCCCCGGGCCAGCCGTCGGCGGCCGTCGCCGCCATCGGCTCGTCGCGACCGGCGCAGCGCGCCGCGAACCAGTCTTGCCAGTAGGCCATGTGCGCCACGATCTCGGCAATCGAGTGCGGCAGGCCGGCGACGTGACGCACGGCGTCGGCCGGGTCGAGCCCGGCGAGCGTCGCCGCCGGCGACAGGTGGGGATGGGTGTCGACGAGCAGCGCGCGAGCGTCCATGGCGCCCTACTCTACCAAGCCCCGTGCCATTGACGGCGCCGCCCGCCCGGCGATACATTGCCAGAGAGTGATATGTCGGCCGCCGCCCCGGCGCGCCGCGTCGCCGCTCCTCCCCTCCCAGAGGCTGCATGATCGTCGCCCGCTTCTTCGAACCGGCCCTCGCCCAGGCCAGCTATCTGATCGGCTGCGCGCAGTCGGGCGAGGCGCTGGTGATCGATCCGACGCGCGACATCGCGCCGTACCTGGCGACGGCGGCGCGCGAGAAGCTCACCATCCGTTACGTGACCGAGACGCACATCCACGCCGACTTCCTGTCGGGCACCCGCGAGCTGGCGCACGTCACCGGCGCGACGATGCTGCTCTCCGACGAAGGCGACGCCGACTGGAAGTACGCCTTCGCCGACGACGCGCGGCTGCTGCACCACGGCGACCGCGTCACCATGGGCCGGGTGCTCGTCGACGTCGAGCACACGCCGGGGCACACGCCCGAGCACCTCACGTTCCTCATCACCGACGGCGCCGCGGCCGATCGGCCGATCGCCGCCGCCACCGGTGACTTCATCTTCTCGGGCGACGTCGGCCGTCCCGACCTGCTGGAACGGGCCGCCGGCCTGGAAGGCACGATGGAGAGCGGCGCCCGCACGCTGTGGCGCAGCCTGCAGCGCTTCGCGAGGCACGAGGACTGGCTGCAGCTGTGGCCCGGTCACGGCGCCGGCTCGGCCTGCGGCAAGGGCATCAGCGCGATTCCCTACACGACGCTGGGCTACGAACGCCGCTTCAACTGGGCCTTCACCGCCGCCGGTGAGGACGCGTTCGTCAGCCACGTGCTCGAGGGCCAGCCCGATCCGCCGCGCTACTTCGCGACGATGAAGGCCCTGAACAAGCGCGGGCCCGATCTGCGCCGCACCACGCTGCCGCCACGCCTCGACGAGGCGCGGCTGGCGGCGCTGGTCGACGCCGGCGCGATGGTGATCGACACGCGGCCGGCGCCGGCCTACGCCGCCGGGTTCGTGCCGGGCACCTTGAACCTTCCCACCGGGCCCGGCTTCGTCACCTGGGCCGGCTGGCTCCTGCCCTACGACCGCGATCTCTATCTCATCACCCGCGACGCCAGCGACGCGGAAGTCGCGGAGCTGACTCGCGAGCTGGCACTGATCGGCCTCGACCGCGTGGCCGGCGTGTTCGACGCCGCCGCCGTCGACGCCGCGTCGGCCGGGGCGCCGGCGACGGTGCCGCAGATGGCCCCGCTCGACCTCGCCGCCCGCGCCACCGCCGTCCAGGTCGTCGACGTGCGCGGCGACAGCGAGTGGAAGACCGGTCACATCGCCGGGGCGCTGCACGTGCCGCTCGGCCACCTGGCGGCGCGGCTCGCCGACGTCCCCGACGATCGGCCCATCGTCGTCCAGTGTCGCGGCGGGTCGCGTTCGGCCATCGCCGCCTCGCTGCTGCGGCGCCTGGGCCGGAACCGGGTCACCAATCTCAGCGGCGGTATCGAGGCGTGGACGGCGGCGGGTCTGCCGCTGACCGGCGCGGACGTATGAGCGCGCCCGAACTCACGGCGCGGGAACTGCGCGCGGTGGCGGAGCGCTTCCGCATCCTCGCCGTGCCGGCGCGGCTGCGCATCCTGCAGCAGCTGCGCGGCGAGCCGCTGCACGGCACCGCGCTCATCACGGCTACCGGGCTGCGCCAGGCCAACTTGTCGAAGCACCTCAGCGTGCTGCATCGGCACGGCCTGGTGGCACGGGTGCGGCTGGGGCGCTTCGTGCGCTACGCCATCGCCGATCCGGCGGTGATGGCGCTCTGCGACGTGGTGTGCGGCCAATTGGCCGCGCGCCGTCGGCGAAACACCGGCCGAGGGTCGGCCGGCGCGCGCTCGGCTCCGCGCCAGGCGGCGCTGACGAGGACGCGCCGAACCGGACGGCCCGCGGACTAGTCGCGGCGCCAGGCGGCGCGGGACGGGCGTCGTCGACGGCCAGAGGGAGGTCCACGTGACACGTCTCACCAGGCTCATCGGAGGAACGTCGCTGGTCGTCGCAAGCGCGGCACCGGCGCTGGCGCAGGACGCCGCCCAGGTCGACCGGGGCAGGGCCGTCTACGAGGCGCAACGGTGTTCGCTGTGCCACGCGGTGGGCGGCCGCGGCAACGCCAAGGGCCCCCTCGACGCGGTCGGGACGACGCTGAGCATCGACGACGTCCGCAAGTGGATCGTCTCGCCGAAAGAGATGACGTCGCCCACCGGCCGCAAGCCCGAGATGCGGGGCTATCCGTCGCTGCCGGCCGCCGACCTCGAGGCGTTGGTCGCCTATCTGCGGTCGCTCAAGGGCTGAGCCGCGCCCTCGAGCGCCCGCCGCTCAGAACCTGGCCGTCACGCCGAAGCGGACGATGCGCGGCGTCAGGATCCGGTTCGGCCGCGCCCAGGTCGTGCCCAGCGCCTCGTTCTGACCGAGGACGTGGTTGGCGTTGAGCAGGTTGAACACGTCCACCGAGCCCTCGAGGCTTGCCGGCCCGATGCGCAGGCGCCGGCTCGCGCGGACGTCGAGGAACTTCGCCACCGACTCGGTGCGGTCCTCGCCGCGCTGCTGCACGCGCACGATCTCGCTGGGCTGCGTGGTGGTCGGGTTGGTGAACGCGAGCTGCACCGTGCGGTTCAGCGGATCGCCGTCACGGGCCGTGTACTTGGCACCGAGCAGCACCTCGGCGATCGGCACCTGCCACGTCCCCGACAGCGTGAACGACCACGGCAGTTCGATGAAGACCGAGCCGTCGTCGCGGTTCAGCCGGGCGTTGGGGTTGTTCAGCTCGACGTTGGTGTAGGTGCCGCTGTGGTCGAAGCCCGTGTGGCGCTGCCACGACAGGCCGGTCAGCAGCTGCCAGCGGTTGGCCATCTTCTTCTGCAGGTCGATCTGCAGGCCGTTGTAGGTGCTCTCGAGCCCGTCGACGTTGGTGATCACGCGGTCGCGCAGCGCCCCGTACTCGGGCAGCAGCTTGTAGATCGTGATGCTGCCGGCGCGGCCGTTGGCGTCGGCGAAGGTGCGCGGCTCCGGAGTGTAGGCTGACGCCGGCCGCGCCAGGTCGAGCAGGCCGAGACCGTCGCGATGCTGGCGGCGGTGCACGCTGATGCCGACGGCGAGGTTGCGCACGATCTGGTGCTCGACGCCGGCGTTCATCTCGTCGCTGTAGGGCCGCGACGCGTCGTCGACGAACCGCGGGAACAGCCCGCGCGGGAAGCCCGGCAGCGTGCCCAGCTCGCCAGGCTCGAGGCGGAGGTTGTTGTTGGCGTCGTTCCACGTGGCGAACACCGGGTCAGCCAGCGCGTTGGGGTTGGCGGCCTCGAGGATCTCGGAGCCGAACTGGTTGTAGAAGCGTCCGTAGTAGGCCTTGACCGCGGTCTGGCCGTTGCCGAAGACGTCGTACGAGATGCCGAGGCGCGGCATCACGTTCAGCGAGTAGTCGAAGACGTCGGCGGCGGCGAAGCTGCGCGCCGCCACGAAGGTGCCGGCCGGGCTCGACTGCTCGGGCAGGTAGCCTTTCACGCCGTCGAACCGCACGCCGAGGTTGATGGTGGCGCGGCCGAGCACCCAGCGGTCCTGCACGAACGCGCCCCACGTGCGCAGCCGCTGGTCGGAGTTGATCGGCGTGTTCGAGATCAGCGCCCGCAGCGGGATGCCGTCGTTCAGTTCGAGCACGAGGTCGCCGTTGCGGATGCGCTCGTACTCCATCTTCTCCCACGACAACTGCACGCCGGCCTTGAGGTCGTGGGCGCCACCCAGTGCCGAGGGCAGGAACCAGCTGAGCGTGCCGTTGGCCTGGTAGCGGTGATTCGGGTTCAACGACTGGATCTCGGCGGCGTTGAAGCGGGTGCCGCGCACCGGGTCGCGCAGGGCGATGTCGGTCCCGGCGACGTCGCTCTGGTAGCGGCTCGGGAACGTGCCCCACATGCGGCCGATGCGGGCGTCGAACACGCCGCGCTGGCCGATGACCTGGCTGACCTGGCCGACGTAGTTCTGCGCCGGTTGATCCTGCAGCACCGTGGCCTTGTCCTCGACGAACAGGTAGGGGCTGTCGCGACGGTGGAAGCGGTACTTGAGGTTGCGGTTGAACATCACCGAGGCGCGGGTGTTGGCGGCCGCCTGCCACGTCACCTTGCCCATGTAGTTCTCGATGCGGTTGTCGTCGATGGCCTGGGACCCGTCCTGGTTGCGGGCGCCGATCTGCAGTTGATCGAGCCGCCATCGCCGCGTCGCGCCGAAAAACCACAACCGGTCCTTCAGGAGCGGCCCGCCGAGCGTCGAGCTCCAGTCGTACGACAGCTCGATCGGGTTGCCGGCGGCGCCGGTGCGGGCGCCGGGCGCCAGTCCGAGACGGCCGCGCAGGCCGTCGTCGACGTTGTCGCCCTGGAGCTGGTCGTTCATGAAGTAGAAGTTGTGGTCGCTCGTGAAGCGGTTGCCGCCCGACTTCGTGACCATGTTCATGTAGACGCCCGAGACAT
>CADEDM010000249.1 GCA_902826065.1 uncultured Acidobacteriota bacterium
CGCGGCAACATCGGCACCAAGCCCAACCTGACGCTGCCCTACAAGCGCCCGCTGTCGAGCATGTCGCCGACGATCCTGGCGAAGGACGGCCAGTTCTTCATGGTCACCGGCGCGCCGGGCGGCCGCACCATCATCAACACGGTGCTGATGACGATTCTGAACGTCGTCGACTTCGGGATGAACGCGCAGGAGGCCGTGGACGGCGGCCGCATCCATCACCAGTGGCTGCCCGATCGCCTGTCGATGGAACGCTTCGGCTTCTCGGCCGACACCATCGCGAAGCTGAAGGCGATGGGCCACACCGTCGCCGAAGGCGGCAGCCAGGGCGTGGCCGAGGTGATCGTGCTGAAGGACGGCGTGCTCGAAGGCGGCGTCGACGGCCGGCAGGCCGACGGCGGCGCGTCGGGCAAGTAGGCGCGCTACGGCAGCTTGAGCGCCGCCTTGAGCTGCGCCGCGGTCAGGCCCTTCACGTAGACGGGCGTGCCGGCGTCGAACTCCTTCGCGCGCGACAGGCCACCCACGACGACGGGATCGAAGCCGGCGTCGGTCACGAGCCGCACGGTCATGGCGATCGCCGCCTGATCGTCGGACGCGATCGGGATGCCGATCTTCTCGCCGGCGCGGTGCGATTCCTTCGTCACCTGCATGAAGCTCAGCGCGTTGAGGGCGCGAACCAGGCGCACGCCCGGTAGATATTCCTTCGACGTCACGCCGGTGCCGCGGGTCAAGCCGTCCTTCCCGACGTCGCCGTCACGATCGACGCGCGGGTTGCCGACGTCGATCACGATCTTGCCTTGCATGTACTTGGCGTAATCCTTCCCGATCTGCGGCGTCACGCCGTAGGGCACGGCGATCAGGATGACGTCGCCGAACTGCGCGGCCTCCTCAGGCAGACCGGCACGGGCCTTGGAGCCGGCCTGGGCCACGAGGTCTTTGAGGTTCTCCGGATGGCGCGACGAGAAGAACACCTCGTGTCCCGCCTTCGCCCACAGCAGGCCGAGGGCGCCGCCCTGACGGCCCGAGCCGATGAGGCCGATTTTCACCGGCGCCGACTGCGCGCCGAGTGGCTCACACGCGGTGACGAGCCCGGCGGCGAGCGCGCCTCCGGCGAGCAGAAACGTGCGGCGTGACGGATCGTGGTGCCAGGTCATCGTGCCTCCGGGATGGATGGCGCGGAGTATACGTCGGCGCGGCGACGATCACCGTGCGGCGGCGGGCTCGAGCGCGAGCGCGACCAGGCGCGCCGGGATGCCGCGCTCCTGATCGCCGATTGTGAATGCGATGTACTGACGGCCGCCATGCACGTAGGTCATCGGCGGTCCGGTCTGCACGGCCGGCAGAGGCGTCTGCCACACGGTCGCACCGGACGCCTTGTCGAGCGCCCTGAAGAACGGCTGACCGCCCCACCCCTCACCAGCGAACAGCAGCGTCTTCGTCGCCAGGAGGCCGGCACGCGAGCGACTGCCCGTGGGCGCCACGGTCACACCCTTCAACAGCGGGTGGCCGCGAATCGCCGGCGGGGTGTCGCCGTTCGGCACCTGCCACGTGATCTCGCCGCGCGTCAGATCGATGGCCGTGATGCGCCCGTACGGCGGCTTCACGATCGGCAGGCCGTCGACCGTGGGGACGCCACGCTGCTGCACGGCCACCCAGTCCATGTCCGTGTCCGGGCTCTTCTCGAGCGCCACCAGCGACGGCTGGGTGGCCGACGACACGTACATCATTCCGGTCTCGGGATCGGCGGCGCCGTGTTCCCACTGCGCGCCACCCTGCACGCCGGGCAACAGGATGGTCCCCTTCGTGCCGTCGGGCGCCTCCGCGAGTGACGGCGGCTGAAACATGGCGCCGAGCCGATAGCCTTGCAGCGCCGCCACCGCGCGACGCCGGATCTCCGGCGTGAAGTCCACGACGTCGTCGAGCGTCAGGCCCTGGCGGTCGAACGCTGGCGGCTTCGATGGGAAGGGTTGCGTTGGCGACGTGCGCTCCCCGGGCACGTCGGTTGACGGCACCGGCCGCTCGACGATCGGCCACACGGGCTCGCCGGTCACGCGGTCGAACACGTAGGTGAACGCCTGCTTGGTCATCAACGCGACGGCCTGCACCGCGCGTCCCCCGACGCGCACGTCGATGAGCATCGGCGCGGTGGTGTTGTCGTAGTCCCAGATGTCGTGGTGGATCTGCTGGAAGTGCCAGACGACCTTGCCGGTCCTGACGTCGAGGCAGACCAGGCTCGACGAGTAGACGTTGTGGCCCGGACGGTGTCCGCCGTAGAGGTCGCCGGTCGGCGCTTCGACAGGCAGGTAGACGTAGCCGAGCGCATCATCGGCCGAGAACGGCGCCCACACGCCGGCGTTGCCGGTGTACTTCCACGAGTCGCGCTCCCACGTCTCGACGAACCTCTCACCTGCCTGCGGAATGGTGTTGAATCGCCACAGCTCGCGACCGGTGCGGGCGTCGAAGCCGCGCACGTAGCCCGGCACATTGGCCATGGTCTTCGGCCGGAACCCCAGCTCGAGCGCCGGGCCCACCACGATCACGCCGTTCGACACGACCACCGGCGAGCTGCTGCCGATCGGCGCCAGCGGGTCGAAGTCGCCGCGGCCGAGATTGCGCTTCAGGTCGACGATGCCGTCGGATCCGAACGACGCGGCCGGCCGGCCGGTCCGCGCATCGAGCGCGACCAGCCGGAACCCGGGCGTGACCACGAAGAGGCGCGCGGTGTCCCCCTCGCGCCAGTAGGTCACGCCGCGGCCGGAGTTGCGGCGCGGCGACTTCGCGGTACGCTCGCCCTCGTCGAGCGTCCAGCGCCAGCGTTCCGCGCCGGTCGCCGGATCCAGCGCCACGACATCGCGATTCACGCCGGCGGTGATGAACAGCGTGCCGTCGACGTACAGGGGCGCGGCTTCGTTCTTGAACTCCGGCTTGGGCCCGTGCGCCGCCAGGTCGCGGTCCCACACGATCCGCAGGCGCGAGACGGTGTCGTGGGCGATCTGATCCAGCGGCGAATAGCGCAGGCTGCGATTGTCGCCGTGATACGCGACCCATCCCGGCGCAGTCGGCGCAGTCGGCGCAGGCGTCTGGGCGCCGAGGGTTGCGATCGAGAGAAGGGTGACGACAGCGGCGCGACGGCGTGACGGCGGCACAGCGGCTCATTCTAGCCGCTCGCCGCCAGACCTTAGCCGCGGGCTTTGTCCGGCACGTTCGCGTACTCGAAGCCGAAGCGCCCCTTCACGCACAGATTGCCCTGCGTGACGCCGTTCTCGAGCGGCGACGTGACCTTCACGATGCGCTCGTCCTGCACGTGCGCGGTCAGCGTGCAACCGACGCCGCAGTACGGACAGATGGTGTCGGTGACCGTCTGCCGTTCGGGGGCCCACTGCCCCGCCTGGCGCAGCGTGAACTCCGGCTTCGCCATCAGCGCGCCGGTCGGGCACACCGCGATGCAGTTGCCGCAATAGACGCACGCCGATTCCGGCAGCGGCACGTCGAGCTCGGTCGAGATGTGGGCGTGGAAACCGCGTCCGGCCACGGCGATCGCAAACGTGTGCTGCGCATCGGTACCGCAGGCCTCGACACATTTGTAGCAGAGCACGCACTTCGAGTAGTCGCGGACGTACAGGTCGTTGTCGTCCTTCACCGGTTGCGCCACGGTGGCGGCGTCGGCGCCGAAGCGCGCCGGGTCGGCGCCATATTCGGCGAGCATCGGCGCCAGCGACTCGGCCGTGGACAGATCCACTGACGAGGCCAGCAGCTCGAGCACCACCTTGCGCGAGGTCCGCACACGGGCCGAGTTGGTGTGCACCTTCATGCCGGACTCGGCCGTGCGTGAGCACGCCGGCGCCAGTACGCGCGCGCCTTCGACCTCCACGACGCAGACGCGGCAGGCGTTCACGGGTGTCAGGGTCTCGAGATAGCAGAGGGTCGGGATGTCCTTGCCGGCCGCGCGACAGGCATCGAGCAGCGTCGCGCCCTGCGGCACCGCCACCGCGGCGCCGTCGATCTCCACGGTCACCGTCCGCCGCGCCGGCGCCGGCGGCGCCGACGGCACCGCGACCGGCGGCGGCGGCAGGCGGAACCAGATCAGGTCCTGTTCCTTCACGAGACGCTCCCCGCGCGGAAGAGATGCAGACGGGCGATCGCCGACTCCACCGCCGACGACGCCGTCTGCCCGAGGCCGCAGATCGAGGCATCGCGCATCGCCTGCCCCAGCTCGGTGAGCACCGCGAGACGATCGCCGCGCGCGTGCGCGTCGCCGGTCCGCAACTGCGCCAGCAGCTCGCGCTGACGCACGGTGCCGACCCGGCACGGCACGCACTGCCCGCAGCTCTCGTGTTCGAAGAACTCGGCGATGCGGCCGAGGAGGTCGGGCAGATCGGCGGTGTCGTCGAACACCACGATGACGCCCGACCCGAGCGTCAGCCCGGCGGCGCGCGTGTCTTCCATGGTCAGCCGCACGTCGAGCGACTCCGGACCTACGAACACGCCAGCGGCCCCGCCGAGCAGCACCGCCTGCAACGCGCGCCCGCCCGCCACGCCGCCGGCGCGGGCGATCGCCTCGCCGAGCGTCAGGCCGAACGGCCATTCGTACAACCCCGGGCGCGTCACGTGGCCCGACAGGCAGAACAGCCTGGTGCCGGTCGACTGCGGGGTGCCGGCTGCCGCCCACGCCGCTGCCCCGCTCG
Organism: uncultured Acidobacteriota bacterium; assembly: GCA_902826065.1. Taxonomy (GTDB): domain Bacteria; phylum Acidobacteriota; class Vicinamibacteria; order Vicinamibacterales; family UBA2999; genus CADEFD01. Next base: position 4,683 of record CADEDM010000249.1, read on the forward strand.
TGAGAATCGGCAGGACGTTGGCCAGGGTCTCGACGTTGTTGACGACGGTGGGCTTGCCGAACACCCCCACCTGACTCGGGAACGGCGGTTTCGATCGCGGCTCGCCGCGCTTGCCCTCGAGCGAGTTGAAGAGCGCGGTTTCCTCACCGCAGATGTAGGCGCCGGCACCGCGGCGCACCTCGAGGTCGAACGTGTGGCCCGAGCCGGCGATGTCGACACCCAGCCATCCGGCCGCGCGCGCTGCCGCCGCCGCGTGCGCGATCCGCGCTTCGGCGTCCGGGTACTCGCCCCGGACGTAGAGGAAGCCGCGCTCGCTGCGCGTCGCGATGCCGCAGATGGTCATGGCCTCGACGATCGCGAAGGGATCGCCGGTCATGAGGACGCGGTCCTTGAAGGTCCCGGGCTCCGATTCGTCGGCGTTGCAGACGACGTAGTGCGGCAACGCCGCTTCGCCGGCCACGGCTTCCCACTTGGCGCCGGTCGGGAACGCCGCGCCGCCGCGCCCCTGGAGCTTCGCGGCCTTGACCTCGGCGATGACGCCGGCAGGTCCGAGCACGATCGCGCGCTCCAGCGCGCGGAAGCCGCCCGCGGCCCGATACGCCTCGACGCTGGTGGGATCGACCGTGCCGACGCGTGCCAGCAGCGGGATCCCGTCCGTGCCGGCCTGCGGCACGGCGTCGCGCAACTCGGTGAGCGTCTCGCCGAGCACGCCAGCGTCGGTCGAGGGCAGGGCGGCGACCACGGCGGCGGCTGATGCCGCCGGCGCGACGACCGCGCGCGTCGACGGCGCGCCCGCGCGCACGACCAGCGCGGCCGGCGCGCGATCGCACTGGCCGAGGCACGGGCTGCGCTGCCACGTCGCGTCGCGGTTCGTCGCGGGTGTCCCTGCTGGTCCCAGCGCGGTCTCGAGGTCGCGGCACAACGCCTCGCCGCCGAGGGCGCGACACGCGACGTCGTCGCACACGTGGGCGACGGTGCGGGCGCGCGGCGCCGTCGCGAACAGGTGGTAGAACGTCAGCACGCCCCACGCCTCGGCCGGCGGGACGATCAGCCGCTGGCAGATGTAGTTCATCGCCCCGCGGCTGACCCAGCCGACCCGGTCCTGCACCGCGTGGAACGCCGGCAGCAACAGATGGCGACGGGCGACGGCGGCGGGCCGGCCGCCACGCGACGTGCGGCTGTCACGCGCCGCGTCGCGAGCGCCGCCCTCCCAGCCGCTGTCGGGCTCACCCAGCAGGGCGTCGACGGCGGCGCGCTCGTCGGCCGTCGCGTCCGGTCCGATGACGTGCAGGTCCACGCTAGCTTTCCAGGACCTCGATCTGCACGGCCGCGGCCTTGAACTCGGCGGTGCCCGACTTCGGGTCGATCGCGTCGATCGTGAGGTGATTGGTCGCCACGTCGTCCGGGAAGTGGAACGTCATGAACGTGAGCCCGGGCCGCAGGCCAGCGTCGATGTGCGCGGGCGCCACGACGCAGCCGCGTCGCGATCGCACGCGCACCGGCTGGCCTTCGCTGAGGCCGAGCCGGGCCGCGTCCTCGGGCGAGATGTCGATGGTCTCGCCGCGACGCGTGGGCGAGGCGTAGGGGCCGGTCTGCACGCCCGTGTTGTACTCCTCCAACCGCCGGCCGGTGGTGAGACGGAACGGATACTCCGCGTCGACGGCTTCCACGGGCAGGGCGTGCTCGACCACCGAGAAGGGGGCGCGCAAGCCGCCCACGGGACGCTCCCACAGCCGCGCATGCAGGAAGGCCTCGCCGGGATGCGTGTCGTCGTAGCACGGCCACTGCAGGCCGCCTTCGGCTTCGATCCGCGCGTAACTCATGCCGCGGTGCACGGGCGACAGCAGCCGCAGTTCGTCCCAGATCGCCTCGGGGTCGGCCGCCGGCCACGTCGCGCCCATCTCGCGCGCGAGGTCGACGATGATCGCCAGGTCCTCACGGCTTTCGCCGACCGGCGCCTTCACGCGCCGCACGCGCTGCACACGGCGCTCGCTCGAGGTCACCGTGCCCTCCGACTCGAACGCGCCGGCCGCCGCCGGCAGCACGACGTCGGCGAGTTCGCAGGTCGCGGTGCGCATCACGTCCTGCACGACGAGGACATCGAGGGCGCGCAGCAGTTTCTGGGCGTGATGCTGATCCGCTTCCGACTGCGCGGGGTTCTCGCCGATGACGTAGAGCGCGCGCAGCTCGCCCTTCCCCATCGCTTCGAACATGCCGCTCAGGTGCCAGCCACGCTCCGGAGGCACCGGAACGCCCCACGCGGTGTCGAACGGCGTCCGCACCTCGTCGTTCTCGACGTGCTGGAACCCGGGCAGCCGATCCGGCAGCGCGCCCATGTCGCCGCCGCCCTGCACGTTGTTCTGACCGCGCAGCGGGTTGATGCCCGAGCCCCAGCGGCCGACGTGGCCGGTGAGCAGGGCGAGGTTGATGAGCGACAGCACGTTGTCGACGGCGTTGTG
>CADEDM010000250.1 GCA_902826065.1 uncultured Acidobacteriota bacterium
GCCACGTGTCATTCTCGGTCGGCGACAAGGTCATCTACCCCAATCACGGGCTCGGTGTCGTGGAGAAGGTCGAAGAAAAGACCATTCTCGGTACGACGTGCGGGTTCTTCCATCTGCGGATCCTCTCGAACGACACGACGGTGCTCGTGCCGGTCGCGAACGTCGACAACGTGGGTCTGCGCCGCGCCATCGACGACGACGAGGTGGAACGGCTGTTCGGCAAGCTCGGGGACGGCAAGATCGACAACCACACCAATTGGAAGGGGCGCTTCAAGGACAACTCCGACAAGATGCGCAGCGGCTCGATCGCCGACATGGCCGACGTGCTGAAGAGCCTCACGTTCCTGGCCAAGTCGAAGAGCCTGTCGTTCCGCGAGAAGCGGATGCTCGATCGCGCCAAGTCCCTCATCGTCTCGGAAGTGTCCGAGGTGATGCGCGTCACGCCCGGCGACATCGAGGAACGCGTCGAGAAGGCGCTCGAGCAGTGCTTCTCGGTGAAGGCGAAGAACGCGCAGCGGGCCGAAGCGAAGGCCGCCAAGGCCGCGCCGGTGAAGGCCGCAGCGCCGGTGGCGAAGCCCGCCCCCGTCGCCAAGCCGGCTCCGGTGGCCAAGCCCGTGCCCGCGCGTGCCGCGGCGCCCGCGGCGAAGGCGCGCCAGGCGCGCGCCTCGTAACACAGCCAGTTCCGCTAGAATGCCCGGCCGGACCGCGTCCGTGCCGGGCATTCGTGTCTCTGGGCGTTCGCTCTCCCGCATCCCGTGTCCGAGACGATCTCGACCGCCGTCGCCGCTGTCCGCTCGTTCGCTGCCTACGTCGCGGCCGCGCTCTACGTCCTCGTCGCCGGGACGATCGGCCTGATCGTCGCCGTGCCGCTGCGGTGGAAGGGCCTGCTCTACGTGCTGGGCCACGGGGGGGTGTGGCTGGCGCTCGGTCTCGCCGGCATCCGCTACCGGGTCGCCGGCCGTGCCCACGTCCCGCCTGGCGTCGCCGTGGTCTACTGCGCCAACCACCAGAGCAACGTCGATCCCCCGGTGCTCTACCGCGCGCTGCACCCGCGCCTGCACATCCTCTTCAAGGCGGAACTGCGCAAGCTGCCGATCCTCGGCCTGGTGATGGAGACCGGCGGCTTCGTCGCCGTCGATCGTGCGAAGCGCGACGACGCCATGGCGTCGATCGATCGCGCCGCCGACTCGTTGCGGGCCGGCAACTCGTTCCTGATCTTTCCGGAGGGCACGCGCAGCCGCACCGAGGCGCTGCTGCCGTTCAAGAAGGGCGGCTTCATCATGGCCATCACGGCCGGCGCGCCGATCGTGCCGGTCGCGATCACCGGCGGCCGGGCCGCAATGCGGAAGGGGAGCGCCATCGTGCGGCCGGTGATGGTGTCGGTGCGGATGGGCCCGCCCATCGCCACCGCCGGACGGTCGGTCGACGACCGCGACGACGTCGTGGCCGAGGTGCGGACGGCCATCGAGGGCCTGCTGGCACAGGGGCCGGTGAGACGCGGCGAGCGCTGAGCGCGGCCGTTGCGCGGTGACGGCCCGCTGCTGCTAGAGTACGCGGCGGCGATGGAACTCCTCCCCACCCTCGGGCGGACGCTCGGGTTCTCGCTGGCCGCCGGCGTGAACCTCTACGCGACGGTGGCCATGCTCGGCCTGGCGACGCGTCTGGAGTGGGTGGACCTGCCGCCGCAGTTCCGCGTCTTCGACAATCCGTGGATCATCGGCGCCGCGCTCGTGCTCTACGTGGTCGAGTTCGTCGCTGACAAGGTGCCGTGGGTCGACACCATCTGGGACACGGCGCACACGCTGGTGCGGCCGCTGGGCGGCGCGCTGATCGCGGTGTCGACGCTGGGCGAGGCATCGCCGTGGATACAGGGGCTGGCGGCGATTCTCGGAGGCACGCTGGCCGCCGGCGGACATCTCACCAAGGCCGGCACGCGCGCGGCGGTGAACGTCAGTCCGGAGCCCTTCACCAACTGGGGTCTCAGCGTCGCCGGCGACGTGTTCGTGCTGGGGCTGAGCGTCCTGGCGCTGAAATACCCGGTCGCCGCGCTCGTGGTGACGCTGGGATGCGTGCTGGCGATCCTGCTGGTGCTGCGCTGGCTGGTGCGCTGGATCCGGCGCGCGGTGGCGCCGCCGGCGGAGCCGTTGCGCGGCTGACCGCGACCGACGGGCAGCGCCGCCTCAGAGGCGGGTCTGAACGCGGTTGTAGATCCCGGCGATCGTCCGTCCGGCGCCGTAGCCGATCACGAACGCGTACACGAAGCCGATGACGCTGCCGGTGTAGCTCACGCTGTAGCCCGGCAGGTAGACGCCCAGCAGGTTCAGGTGCTCGCCGACGTTGGGGCCGCCCTTGACGACGAGCCAGATCGTGCTGACGAACAGCCCGAGCGCTGCCGCCGTCCCGAACGCCAGGCCCCAGCCTTCGGCGCTGAAGCGCACGAGTGACTTCCTGATCTGCTGGATCTCGTCCTGTTGCAGGTGCTCTTCCATGTGCGGGCCCGGCTGCTAGATGTGGTCGAGGAAGTCGCCTGAGAAGTGCGCCCGTGTGCGCACGAAGAACAGCCACACCGCGGTCACGAAGTTTCGCACGAACGCGACGAACCAGCCGCCCACGAATCCGACGAGGAACGCCCAGAAGAAGCCCACGGCGACGCCGCGCCACGACACGGTATAGCCGTAGAAGTAGTGGGACAGCAGGTCGAGGCGTGGTTCCGGCTGGGGCTGCAGCACCACGATGAACGCCGTGGCCGCCGCGACCATGAGGCCCGCGACCAGGCCCGTGGCCGTGCCGAGCGCGGCCTTGTGCACCGGCGAGATCGCCATCTGCATCGACTGCGCCAGTTCGGCGTTCAATCCGCTGTCCGGCTGTGGCACGCGCGTGTCCCTGCGGTCCATGATACGCCTCTCGCGACGGTTTCGGCGCGGGTCAGCGCCGCGTCCACCACGCGCGGACCGCGCGCGCGGCGCGCCGCGTCGCGATTCTGCGCAAAAACGAGGGCCGCCCCCAGTCGTCGAACGCGCCCGCGTGCTGAAAGTAGGTCATGTCGAGGCGCGGCAGGCGCAGCGTCGGCTCGCCGTCGCGCAACACGCGGTAGTCAGTCGAGCAGGCCAGGGCGTAGTGACGCCCGACGGCCGCAACGACGGTGGGGGACACGTCGCCATACGGATAGCAGAAGTGGTTCACGGGGGAGCCGATGCGTGCGGCCAGGTCCTGCTGGCATCCGGCGACCTCGTCGGCCAGCGCGCCGGGGGCGAGCTCGGTCAGGTGCGGGTGCGTGCGCGAGTGTGCGCCGAGGGCGGCGCCGTCGTTCGCGACGTGCGCCAGCGCGTCCCACGTCAGCAGAGGCAGCTCGGGGATGCCGGGCGACGACCGCGATCCCCAAAGGTTCGTGCGGCCGACGTGGCCGCTCACGACGAACACCGTCGCCGGCAGTCCGCGATCGCGCAGCCGCGGCCACGCATAGGCGCCGAAGTTCTCGAATGCGTCGTCGAAGGTGATCGCCACCCGCGGACGGCCGTCGGCGGCGGGTGACGGACTTGCGATCAGCGCGGCGAGCGACTCGACCTGCACGGCGCTGCCGGCCAGCCACGCGACGTGCCGATCGAACACCTCCGGCGCGATCGAGATCGGCGACCCCGAGCCGTCGATCGAGTGATAGGTAATGATGGCGCGCATCAGCCGGCCGCCACTGCGCCGCTGCGGCGGCGTGCCAGCTCGCGCTCCATGATCGCCACGAACTGGGCGGTGACCTGCGCCGGGGTGTAGCGCTCGCGGGCCGCCCGACGGCCCTCCTCGCCGCGCCGGCGCGCAGCGGCGGGGTCGGCGGCGCAGGCCGTAATCTCGCGCCGCAGATCGTCGATGGTGTCGAAGGTCCGTCCGCCGCCGGTGGTCTCGAGGATCTCGGGGAGCGGTCCGATGCGGCGCGCGATCACCGGCGTGCCCTGCGCCAGCGCCTCGAGCACCACCATGCCGAAGGTCTCGAAGCCACGCGACGGCACCAGGGACGCCAGCGCGTGGCGGTAGTACGGCGCCAGCGCGTCGAAGGGCAGCCGGCCCACGAAATGGATGCGCGGCCGGCCCTGGGCGCGGGCCCGCAGCGCCGCCCCGGACGTGCCTTCGCCGGCGATGACGAGGTCGGGACCGTCGCCGCCGTCGAACGCGTCGATCAGATCCTCGACGCCCTTGATCGGCTCGAGCCGTCCCGCGAAGAAGCAGTACGGGCGCGGATGCGGCGATGGCCCGTCGTAGACCACGTCGGGCATCGGCACGCCGTACGGCACGACGTCCATCGGGCGAGGGAACCCGAACCGCGCGTGCGCATCGCGGCTGAAGACGCTGCGGGCGACGAAGGCATCCACCTGGCCGAGCGCGCGTGTCAGGGCGCCGGTGTAGCGCCACGCCTGTGGCGGCCGGCGGTGGGCCAGGACGCAGCGCACGCACTCGCGTCCGGTGCAGGCCTCGCGATTGTGACGCCACAGCACGTGCGATTCGCAGACCAGCCAGTGCTCGTGCGCGATGTAGAGGCGCACGGCGTCGCGGCCGAACCCGAGCAGGCCGGGACCGCCGACCAGCGACATGTTGTTGAACAGCACGACGTCGAAGGCTCGCTCGCGATCGAGGGCGGCGAGCGTGTGGCGGTGCAGCGTCGGGCGTCCGAGCTGGTGGGTCAGGAGCGTCCCCAACCGCGGCGACGTGCTGCGCAGGCGGAGGATCTCGACCGCCGGGTCGGGTGCGACCTCGGGTGGATCGCCGCCGGTGAGGCTGCGATAGGCGTCGGTGTCGTGGATCACCGTGACGCGATGGCCGAGGCCGGCCAGCATGCGGGCGGTGCGCTGCACGTCGATGCCGTCGCCGCCGAAGTTGTACGGCGGATAGAACGTGGTGAGCGAGGCGATGCGCAGGCTCACCGTGCCGCCTCGGCCAGGGCGTCTCGGGTCGCGCGGGCGCAGCGCTGCCACGACAGCCGCGAGGCCCGCTCACGCGCTGTGATGCCCATGGCCGCGCGCGTGGTCTCGTCGGTGGCGAGGTGCGACAGCGCCCGCGTCAAGCCGTCGAGATCACCGGGAGCGACGAAATGTCCGCCGCCCTCGAGCAAGGCCGGCAGCGGACTGGCCGTGGTGGCGACGACGGGGCAGCCGCAGATGGCGGCTTCGACCGCCGGCAGGCCGAAGCCCTCGTTCATCGACGGCAGGGCCAGCGCCAGCGCCCCGCTGTGCAGGTGCCGAAGATCCTCATCCGATACGAAGCCTGGCCACAGGACGCGCGCGTCGCTGCCGGCGCGGGCGATGGCGTCCCGGATCTGCCCCTGCGCACCATGGAAGGGATCGCCCGACAGCGCGCCGACCAGCACGAGCCAGGGCGCCTCGGCGCCGAGCGTCGCGACGAGCCGGCCGTGCGCTTCGGCCAGCAGGTGCACGTTCTTGTGGGGGCTGAAGCCGCCGACGTAGGTGATCCAGCGCGCACCCTCCGGCAGCCCGAAGCGCCGCGCCGTGCCGGCGATCGCCGCCCGGTCGTCGACCCGGCGATACGCCGGCGAGGGCGCCTCGACGGCGACGCGCAGGCGCGCCGGCTTCACCCCCAGCACTTCGGCGATCTCGCGGGCGGCGAAGTCCGAGACCGTCAGCACCGTCGTCGCCTGCCAGACCGCCAGCGACACCTTGGCCTTCCAGAACAGCCGCGCCTTGCCGCTCGGCAACGTCAGGTGCGGAAAGCGCTCGGCGATTGCATCGTGGATGGTCACGACCGAGCGGATGCCCGGCGGCAGCGGAAAATAGGTGTACACCGAGGGCGAGAAGAACACGTCCGACGGATGTGCCGCGACCGCCCACGTCAGACGCAGCATGTCGGCCGGCGAGCGGTTGCCGTCAGCGGCTGCCGCCGCCGTCGGTGCGACCGACTGCGGCACCTCCACACACGACAGGTTCGGCGCCACGAGATCGAAGCGGGCCCGCGACGCGGCATCGACGAAGCACTGGAATCGCCACTCGGGCGCTTCCGTCACCAGCGCCGGCAGCAGTTCCCTGATGAACCGTCCGTAGCCGCGTCCGTTCGCCCAGCAGGTGGCATCGACGCCGACCAGCATCGTCTTCAGCGTCCCGCGAGCACCGGCGCCGGCTTGGGATCCTCGAGCTTCTGCTCTTCGTGGTACTCGAAGTCGGTATTGACTTCCCAGAGGTCGTGCGACGCGCCCTGCATGTTCTGGACGGCGAACATCGCCGTCAGCATCGAATGGTCCTGGTTGTTGTACTTGTGCATCCCGTTGCGGCCCACGGTGTGCAGGTTCACGAGCGGGTCGATGTAGGCGCGCACGCCGTCGAGATGCTGCCGATAGGTGGAGTCGTAGATCGGATAAGCCTTGGGCATGCGGATGACGGCGCCGTCCTTGACGTCGGCGGCCTTGGCCAGGCCCAGCTCCTCGAGCTCACGCGCCGCCTGGGCCACCAGGTCGGCGTCCTTGCTCTCCCACAGGCCGTCGCCCTTGAAGCAGAAGTACTCCATGCCGAGGCAGGTGGTGCCCGGCTCGGGCACCATGGCCTTGCTCCAGTTGTTGAAGTTCTGGATGCGGCCCACCTTCACGCCCGGCGTGTGGATGTAGATCCAGTTGTCGGGGAACAGGTCTTCCTTGCCGAGCATCAGCGCCACGACCAGGAAGTCGCGGTACTTGAGGCCCTCGGCGTCGTCACGCACCGGCTGCGGCGCCGGCGGATCGAGCGCCCGCACCAGTGACCGCACGGGCATCGTGGAGAAGAAATGCTCGGCCTCGAAGCGGCGCTCGCCGTCGGGTGTCTGCGCGCGCACGGCGACGATCTTCCCGTCCCGGTGCTCGACGGCCGTGACGTAGTGCTTCATCAGCACGCGGCCGCCGATCTTCTCGATTTTCTGCGCGCACGTCTCCCACATCTGACCGGGACCGAGGCGCGGGTACTGGAACTCGTGGATCAGCGTCTTGATGTCGTTCGAGCGCCGGTTGAGGGCGGTGGCGTTGAGAATCGCCTTGGCGAGCGACAGGCCCTGGATGCGCTGCGCCGCCCATTCGGCGCGGATCTCGGTGCAGGGGATGCCCCACACCTTCTCGGTGTAGGTCTTGA
>CADEDM010000251.1 GCA_902826065.1 uncultured Acidobacteriota bacterium
ATCGCCTTCTCGCTCGACATCGCCGTCGGCACCGTGAAGTCCCGGCTCACGCGGGCCCGTCAGGCCCTGCGCACGGACTTGGTGGAGGCGCGCCCGTGATGCTCGAGGCCTGCGCGGTCTACCGGGATCGGCTCGAGGCGCTGCACGACGACGAGCTGACGCTCGACGAGCAGTTGGCCGTGCGGGCGCACGTGGAACACTGCGCGAGTTGCGCCTACGAGCTCCACGGGCTCGAACAGCTGCGCGACGCCTTCCACGACGTACCGGCGATGACCGGCGGCCGCAGTGTGACGCCGCCCGACTCGTTCACCGGCCATCTGTTGGAGCAGGTGCGGGTCGAACGCCAGCTCTCCTGGTACACGTGGCTCGCCGGCGTCTTCGACGACATGCACCTCGTGTGGCCGGCGCTGGGCGCGACCGTCGCCGTGCTCGTGTGTCTGATGGCGTCGGCTGGCGTGATGCAGGCCACCGCCGTCCAGCGGCTGGACTCCCTGGCCGGCGTGATCGACGTACTGGCCCGGCCGGGCTCGAACCTCAATCCGGCGCGCATCGACGAGTTCACGATGGTGCCGCGGCGGCACGCGTCGTCCGACTGGCCGCTGGCCAGCGAGGATGCCGTTCTGGCGCTGTCGGCCGTCGTGACGCGCGAGGGCCGCATCCAGCGCATCGAGATGCTGGCCGCCGAACAGGCCCGGGCGCTGAAGGTGAAGCCCGAGGTCGTGCTGGCCATGATCGAAGCGGCCTCGCGTGCGCAGTTCGAACCGGCGCGCGCCGGTGGCGCACCCGTGGCGGTGAGCATGGTGTGGCTGCTGGCGCACACGACCGTGGTCGGCAGCGCCGCCGATGTGGACCGCCTGATGCGACCGCTGGCGCCGTCACCGGCCGCCGGGATGGGCCCGCACGTTCCGCGCCGCGTGAAGACGACGGCGGCGCTGCCGCCCGACGCCACGAGCGGCCCCACGGCCGCGTCGACCAGCGCCGCCGGCGGCTAGCAGGCGCGTCACGCGCCCTGGCGGCTGCGTTTTCTGCCGGTCAGCGCCGAATCACCGCATCCCCGACGCCCACGTTGTGCAGCGCGTCGGTCACCCGCACGACCAGCGTCTTGCCCAGCGCTTCGGCCGGGAAGGTGAGCGCCACGGTCTCGACACGACTGTCGAGCATGCCGTCGGCCGGGTAGCCGGCCTGCCATGCGCCGCCGTCCACGCTGTACTCGATTTTGGCGATGGGGGACTGCTGGTCGCGGGCCTCGACCGTCATGCCCAGGCGACCGCCGGTGGCGGCGGCCGGTCGCAGCGTCACCGTCGGCGCGACCGCGTCGACGTCGACCACCGGCGACTCCGCGTCGCCGCGCAGCGCCGCATCCGCGGGCTGTGACGGGGCGTCGGACGCCGTGATCCGCACGATGTACCGGCCGGCCGGGACCGACGTCGTGTCCCACACGTAGATGGCGTCGTCGAGCCCGGCGACGAGCGGCGTCCATGTCCTGTCGCCCTCACGGCGATACGCCAGGTCGTAGCGGAGGTCGTCGTCGTTGGCATCGTCGCCTTTCCAGACCAGCGTCTGCAGGCCCTGCTGGAACGTCCGACGGCCGAGCGTGGGGGCCGCGGTGGACGGCGCTGGTTGCCCCTGGTTCGAGAGCCGCTTCTCGGTCGCGTCGGCGCGATATCCCGCGATCTCCGTTTCGCCGGTCGAGAACGGCTTCTGGAAGACGACGCCGGGAGGATGCACGACGATGCCGCTCACCGACGGCCGCTGATTGCGCTGCAGGTACGCCGCGGAGACCGACGTCACTACCGGACTCTCGGTGCCGCCGCTCAAGGTGACGCGCCACTGCAGGTAGCGCGCGGTCGGGCTGGTGATCGCCGAGCCGTCCGCGTCGGCGTAGACGGCGCTCCACGGACTCCAGCCCTCGTCCGGCGTGCCGGTGTTGCCCGATCGCGTGGCGACCTCGACTTTTCCGCCGGTGGGCACGGTCGCGCGCCAGGCCAGCGTGCCCCAGCGCGCCACGGCGCGTGCGTCGCGGACGTCAGAGGTGTAGGTGCCGCTGGCCGCGTGCCCGTTCTCCACGCGCACGAGCGCCCCGCTGTTGGCCGTGGCGATCACGAGCCGACCGCCGCTCGCCGGGACGATCTGCACGGCTTCGCGGCCGGGCACGCGCCCGAGGAGCGTGGCCTTGAGCGGGTCGCCGTCGAGCCGGAACAACTTGCCACGATGGCCGGTGGCCACGAGTACGGCGCCGGAGTCGAGCGGGGCGACGTCGTAGGGGACGTCGTCGCGCATTTCCCAGATCTGTTCGGCGGCGCCGTCGGCGTCGATGCGGAAGATCGCGCCGGTCACGGGGCCGTCGCTGCGTGACGGCGTGCTCGCCGCCGGTGTCGACGGGCCGGGATCCAGGACCGACATCGACGTGATCGACACCGTGACGTTCGGCACCGGCGTGCGCGGCGCCTCCGGCGCCGTGGGCGTGGGGGTGTCGCCGCCGCTGTCGCCGCCCTGCCGCCGCGCCTGTGCCACGGCGAAGATGCGGCCGCGCGCGTCGCGGCGGAGCGCCCGCACCTCCTGGAGATTGGTGTCGACGAGCAGGAACGGCCGGCCCTCGGCGTCGAGCCGAAAGACGCGGCCCGGCGACTCGGTGCCGACGACCAGCCGGCGCTCGGCGTCGGTCACCATCGAGACGACGTGCGTCGCGCTCGACGTGTAGAACGGCTGGCCAGCCCCCGCGGCCGACACGCGATAGACGCGGCCCTTCGGATCGCCGGTCGCGACGTAGAGTTGCCCTGCCGCGTCGGTCGTGAGGGCCCAGATGTAGCGCTCGTCGGGATCGAAGAAGGTCGTCGCGGTGCCTGACGCGTCGACCTTGTAGACCTTGCCGTCAGGCGAGGTCCCCACGAACAGCCCGCCGCCCGGCGCCGGCGCGAGCGCGTGCACGCCGAGCTCGGGGGCGTCGTAGAACACGCTGCCGCGGCCCTGCGCGTCGACCTTGATCACCTTGCCGTCGTTGCCGGTGCCGAGATAAGTGACGCCGCCGCCGTCGGTCAGCGCCGTCCACACGAACGGCACGCCGGCATCGTGGATGGTGGTGATGACGGGGCCGAGCGTGAGCCGGCCGAGGTCGTCGACCGCCACCTGCTCGAGGTCGCCCTTCAGGAAGTCGGTCTGGGTGGCCGCGCGCCAGGTCTCGGGGCCGGCGGCCACGGCGCCGGCCGCGAACATCAGGAGGACGAGCGCGGGGGCGACGGCGGGTCTACGCATTCGATTGGGAGTCCCGGCAGTGGGACGTCAGGATGGATCGATGGTCAGCGCGATCTGGCGCGAGCCGGTCACGGCGAAGGGCACGGCGATTTCCCACTCGCCGCGGGTGGTGGTGCGCAGCGACGTCGTGCCGCTGCCGCTGCGGTCGGCGTCGATGACGCCGGCGATCGACGGCGGCAAGCCAGGCAGCGGCTCGCCGTCGACGACGGCCCCCGGCGCCGGCGATGTCAGCCGCAGGTAGACGCGATGACTGTGCTTGGCGCGGTTCGCCGCGCGGACGATCTGGCCCACGGACTGCAGCTCGGCACGCGCGCCGCGCGGATCCTGCTGGCCGAGGCGCGGGCCCTCGCTCACGACCAGTTGCAGGGTGCCCGTAGCGTTGGCGGGGACGTCGATGGCCTGCGTGAGCACCTGATCCGCGCCGTCGAAGGTGCGGAGTTGCACGCGAACCCGCGCCTGGCGTCCGGGCCGCACGACGGCGTCTTCGAGCCACACGCGCTCGATCTCCGCGGTGCGGGTGCGCTCGTCGGCGTCGACGGTGAACGACAGCCCTGCGAGCGTGAAGGGCTCGTTGGCATTGCGGTAGAGCGCCGTCAGCGGCGCGGCGACGTAGGCCGCGGCGTTGGCCGCGCCCTGGTCGCCGACGAAGACGTCGTCGAACGCGATCGCGGGCTGGCCCGCCAGGCGGGCCTCGCCACGCAGCACGTAGGTGGCGGCGCCGGTCTGCCGTTCGTATGAGGTGAGCACGTTGGCGATGGCCAGGTACGACAGCAGCGGCGTGAACAGCTGATCGTGGACGACGCTGAACCGGAACGTGCGGCTCGGCGCGCGTCGTGAGTTCAGCGTGACCTCGAGGGGGATGAGCGCAGGAGGCGCGCCGAGCCGTCCGGCGATGGCCGTGGCGCGGTCCTGCGAGACGACACCGACCGTGGCGCCGAGACTCGCCAGCTTGCTCGACGTCACCATGCTCGGCAGGACGGCGATCACGTCGGCGCGCGTCATCGGGAACAGCGTGGGCCCGAGGTTGTAGAGCGGATGGCCGAAGGCATAGACGCGGTCGCCGTCGACGTGCGTGACCGTGCCGGTCGCGCCGATCGAGAAGTCGCCGGAGAGCAGCGCGACGCCCACGGCGTCTCCGGGCGCCAGTGGCGCGGCGGCGTTGCCGGCCGACGGCTGCGCACTGGCGGGCGCGGCCATCACCGTGACACCCGGCAGCGCCGGCATCAGCCGCTCGAAGGTCGCGGCATCCACACCGCCCACGGTGAGTGGCACGGTGATGGGTCGCAGGTCGGTGGCCACCTGGCGCGCGAGGCCGGCGCCGGAGAGGGCGTGCAGCAGATCGGCCGATGCCGCCGAGAACGCCGAGGACGGACGCAGCGCGTCGCGCCACAACGGCAGCAGGTCGGTCGCGGGAACGGCCCTCCCGAGGCCGATGCTCACCGGCGTGGCAACGCGCGTGGCGGCCAGGCCCGTGGCGTCGGTCATCTCGGCAATGGGCGTGATGCCGGCAATCGGCTCTTTCGGGAACTGCCCGAGCTGGTACGACACAGCGCCCACGAGCTTGCCGTCGATGTAGACCGGGCTGCCGCTCATGCCGGCGATGACGCCGGTCTGCGCCAGCGGGCCGCCTTCGAGGCGGGCGAGGATGAGGTCGCGCTGCGGCGCCACCACGCTCTTCAGGGTCCCGATGATGTGGACCTTGAACTCGTCGATTCTGGAGCCGCCGAAGACCGTGCGGCCCACGCCCACCATGCCGGGCCGCACGTCGCCGATGGGCATCAACGTGTCGCGGGCCGCGAGGGGGCCGACGGTCAGGCCCAGCGCGACCAGCACGGCGGCACACGCGGATCGCGGGGATGGGCGGAACGTCACGAGGGCTGCTCCCGTTATACGAGGTTCGCGGGGGCGAATCAAGGCGCGACGGCCTCGTGGTTTGACAGCCACCGCGGCCGTTTGTTAGTGTGCACGCACGTTTTCATGATGAGCCCCAGCTTCACGCGCGTGGATCTGTGCAGCGGCCCCGCCGCCACGTCCGACGTGTTTACGAGCCGCTGGTATTGGTATTGGCGCCAGGGAGAAGGGGCCCCGGGTCTCGCGTAGCCACACCATCACGCGACTGTTTCCGCCAACGCCTCTTCGACCTCCGGGTTGAAGAGGCGTTTTGCGTTTATGTCCTCCACCGCGCTTTGCGCCACCGTGACGGCCACCTCGATGGCCGACCTTCGCCGCCGCCGCGACCTCGTCGCCGGCGCCGACCTGGTGGAGCTCCGTCTCGACGGCATCACTGACTTGGACGTCGCCGGGGCCCTCGACGGCCGGCGCCTGCCCGTGATCGTCACGTGTCGGCCGGTGTGGCAGGGTGGACACTACGATGGCGACGAGACAGCACGCGTCGCGCTGCTCGAGCGCGCGTGGGAGCTCGGCGCCGAGTGGGTCGACGTCGAAGACGGCGCCGCCGACGCTTTCGTGACCCGGGTGCACGGCCGGCGCATCGTGCGCTCGTTCCACGACTTCGAGGGCGTGCCGCCCGACGCATCGGCGCGTCTGGCGCGTCTGCTGAGCTCGGGAGCCGAGCGGGTCAAACTCGCCGTGATGGCGCGGCGTCTCGCCGACGTGGTCACGACCCGCGCCCTGGCCCGCGAGGCGGACGGTCGCGGGGTGATTCTCGCCATGGGCGCCGCGGGTCTGCCGTCGCGCCTGCTCGCCGGGCCGATCGGCTCGCGGTGGACCTACGCCGGCGATGGCGTGGCGCCGGGCCAGGTGCCGCTGACCAGGATGCGCGAAGAGTTCGACGTCACGCGGATCACGGCGGCGACCGCCATCTACGGCGTCGTCGGCCGTCCCATCATGCACTCGCTGTCGCCAGCGATGCACAACGCGGCCTTTCGCGCCGCTGGCATCGACGCGATCTATCTTCCGCTCGAGGCCGCGTCGTTCGACGACTTCGCGACGTTCGTCCAGGCGTTCGACCTTCGGGGCGCGTCCGTCACGGCGCCGTTCAAGCAGGACGCTTTCGCCGCGGTGAGCACGCCCGACGCCGCGACTGCCGGGCTCGGCGCCGTCAACACGCTCCGCCGGCGCGCCGGTGCGTGGGACGGCTGCAACACCGACGTGACCGGATTCCTCGCCCCGCTCGCCACGCACGATCTTGCCGGCCGTCGCGTGGCGGTGCTCGGCGCCGGTGGCGCCGCGAGGGCCGTGGTGCCGGCCCTCGTCGAACGGGGCGCTCTCGTCTCGGTGCACGCCCGGCGTCCGGAGGCGGCGCAGGCGCTCGCCGTCGGGCACCGCGTGACGGCGTCGCCGTGGCCGCCGGCCGCAGACGGCTGGGACGTGCTGGTGCAGACGACGCCGGTCGGCACCTGGCCCGCAGTGGGCGCGGCGCCCCTGACCTTCGACCGGCGCCTCGACGGCCGTCTCGTCTACGACCTCGTCTACAACCCGCCCGAGACGGCGCTGCTGGCGCAGGCCCGATCGCTCGGCGCCGACGTCATCGGCGGAATGCCCATGCTCGTCGCGCAGGCGGCGGCGCAATTCACCTGGTGGACCGGCGTGCCGGCCCCCATTTCCGAGATGCAGGCTGCGGCCGCACGTCGGCTCGCCGCCGTGCGTGAAGAGTCCCTGATCACCGTATGAAACTGACGACCTTCGACGAATTCGTGGACCTCTCCAAGCGCGGGAACTTCGTCCCCGTGTGCAAGGAGATCGTGGCCGACCTGCTGACGCCGGTCTCGGCCTTCCTCAAGGTGGCGGAGCACGCCGACTACGCGTTCCTGCTCGAGAGCGT
>CADEDM010000252.1 GCA_902826065.1 uncultured Acidobacteriota bacterium
GCGCGTCCGCGAGATCCCCGCGGCGAATCGCGTTGTCGGCCAGCCGCCATTGCACCGACCCCACTTTGGCCGGTGCCAGCACGTCCTTCGGATCGGCGCTGACCATACGCTCCCGCAGGTCGAGCGCGCGCTGCAACAGCGGACGGGCCGATTCCGCGTGGCCCCGCGCCGTCACCAGCGATGCCAGGCTCGTCAGGTCGTTGCTGACGTCGAACATCACCGTCGTGCGCGCCGGCTGCCGCCCAAGGCGCTGCTCATCCAGGTCCAGGGCGCGACGCGTCTCGCGCTCGGCATCGTCGATGTGTCCGGCCACTTCGTACTCGCCCGCGAGGTACTTGGCGACGAGCGCCACGTTGCGCATGCGGGTGAGGTCCGCGGGGGCGGCGGCCAGCAGAGCCTCGAAGATCGCGCCCGACTTTGTCCACGTCTCGATCGCTTCGGGCGTGCCACTGACGGTCAGGGCGAGCGTGAAGTACGCCGTCGCCTGTCCGCGACGGGCCCCGTCGTCGTCCGGCAACAATGCCGCCACGCGCTCGGCCCGCGTCACCGCGTCCCTGGCGGCGGCCCGCGCCTGGTCGCGTTGCCCCTGCACCGCGTACACCGCCGACAGCGCCGCGTCCGCCGTGCCGATGCTGCGCAGTGCCGAGACCTGCACCGCGCGATCGGCGTGTCCCGCCAGGGGCGCCGCCAGTGCCGACGCGCGCAGGAAGCTGGCGATCGCGCCGGCGCGGTCGCCCAGGTTCGGCCGCTGCGGATCGCCCTGCACGCGGCCGATACGCGTGTAAGCCTCGGCCAGTTCGAGGCGCACCGTCGGGTCGTCGCCGGGCTCAGCCGACAACCGTTCCAGGTAGCCGAGCGCCTCTTTCACGATCGTCTCGCGCACCGGCGTCGACCCGCTGAGCGGCTCCACCGCGTCGTGCACCTTGAAGACCAGGGTGTTGGCGAGCTGGCGCACCTCGGCGAGGCGCGCCTCGGCGCGCGCCCGCTCGCGCTCGGCCACGCGCGTCTGCCGCACCGACACGCCCAGGCCGGCCAGCACCGCGACCAGCGCCACGCCCGCGGCGCCGAATGCCACGGCGTGCCGCCGCACCAGGCGCGTGGCGACGTAGGCGAACGACGGCTCCCGCGCCTGCACCGGCCGGGCGTCGAGATAGCGGCCGACATCGCCGGCCAGCTCCGACGCCGCCGCGTAGCGCCGTTCGGGTGCCTTCGCCATGGCCTTGAGCACGATGGCGTCGAGGTCCGATCGCCGCGGCCAGTCGCGGCCGGCGGGCTGGCCGCCCGGTCCCGGCGCCGCGCTGGGTCGCGGCGGTTCGCGCTCGAGCACGATCTGCAGCACTTCATCGAGCGGCCGGCCGGTGGTCTCGTATGGCTTCGCGCCGGACACGAGTTCGTAGAGCAGGACCCCCAGCGAGTACACGTCGCTCGCCGTCGTCGCTGCCAGGCCGCGCAGCTGCTCGGGGCTGGCGTAGTTGGGCGTGAGCGGTGCCGGCGACGCGCCGGTGCGCGTGCCGTCGCCGTCGGCCGGCGCCAGCAGCTTCGCGACGCCGAAGTCCACCACCTTCACGACGCCGTCGTCGCCGAGCAGCACGTTCCCGGGCTTCAGGTCGCGATGCACGACGCCGTGCTGATGCGCGTGATGGACGGCCGCACAGGCGTCGCGAAACAGACGCAGGCGATGTTCGAGCGGCAGCCGATCCTCGTCGGCCGCGCGCGTCACCGGCCGTCCCGGCACGAGTTCCATCGCCAGCCAGGCCTGGCCGCCCGCGAGCGTGCCGCCGTCGAGCAGCCGCACGACGTTGGCGTGGTTCAGTCCGGCCAGGATCGCGCGTTCGGCCCTGAAGCGGCGTGCCAGGTCGCGATCCAGCAGCGACAGCCGCGTCAGCTTCACCGCGACGTGCTGGGCGTAGGCGCCGTCGGCCCGTTCCGCCCGGAACACCTGGCCCATGCCGCCCTCGCCGATGCGTTCGAGCAGGCGCCACGGGCCGGCCAGTGTGCCGGCGGCCAGCGTTGCGTCGTCCGCGGCCGCTGCCGGCGAGTGCTCGTCGCCGCCGCGGCCCTGGGCCCGCGCCGGCGGCGTCGGCGGGGCGAGGAAGTCGCGTGAGGCATCATGCGCATCGACGAGCGCCCGCACTTCACGGCGCAGGTCGTCGCGGCCGGCGGTTTCGCGGTCGACGAACGCCGCGCGCGCCTCGGGCGCCTGGTCCAGCGCGCCGCTGAAGACGCGATACGCGTCGGCCCAGAACTCGGGACTCATGTCGGCGGCGGGCCGTCGGAGCCGGCCAGGGCGCGGTACAGCCACGCCCGCGCGAACGCCCAGTGCCGCTTCACCGTGGCAGGCGAGACGTCGAGCAGATCGGCGGTCTCCTCGATCGAGAGGCCGGCGAAGTAGCGAAGATCCACCACCCGCGCCTGCTCCGGCGCCACGCGCGCCAGGCCCTCGAGCGCCTGGTCGAGCGCCTCGAAGTCGAGGCCGGCCGGACCGGCGAGCGTGTCGAGATCGTCGACGTCCACCCGCACCGCCTGCGGCCCGCCGCGCTTGTGGGCGTTGCGCTGCCGCGCGTGGTCGACCAGCACGCGGCGCATCGTCCCCGCGGCCGCGCCGTAGAAATGGCGCCGGCTCTCGAGCGTGAGGTGGGTGAGTCCTACGAGGCGCATGTAGGCCTCGTGGACGAGCGCGGTGGGCTGCAGGGTGTGATCGGCGCGTTCGCCCCGCAGCAGCCGCCCCGCCAGTCCACGCAGCTCCTCGTAGAGCAGCGCGAGCAGTGCCTGCTGTGCGGTGTGGTCACCCCGATTCCAGCGTTCGAGCAGAACCGTGACATCGCTCATGGGAAGAGGCGTGGCCGCCGGGGATTCTAGCTCGCGGGTTCGTGGCGCCCCTGCCATTCCCGTCGGCGCGTGACGCGTTTTGGTGCACGGCTCGAGCCGACGACCCGGGCCAGGAGCAGTTTTCCCGAGAGTTCACGGGGGCGTGGCTTTTGCACATCGCGGCGCCGGCATGTCGCGCGTGCAACGCTTCGCTCTGGCCTGGCTGTCGATGGCCGCCCTGGCCGCCGGCGTCATCACTTGGGCCGGCGAGGCGGCGCTCGATGCCTTCGCCGTGCCGTCGCCCCCCGTGAACCTGACCGCGGTGGTCACCGGCCAGACGGTGGCGCTGTCGTGGCTGGGCGGCCCGGGCACGCCGGTGGGCACCACGTATTGGGTCGAAGCCGGATCGGTGGCGGGCGCCCGCGACATTGGCGCGTGGCCGATGGCGGCGACCGGCCTCCTCGCCCCGGGCGTGCCCGACGGCCGCTACTTCGTGCGGGTGCGTGCGGCCACGATCGAGGGCATCAGCGGGCCGTCGAACGAAGTCGACGTCCGCGTCGGCTGCGGCGCCCTCGTCGCGCCGCCGAACCTGACCGGCAGCGTGAGCGGCGCCGTCGTGGCCATTGCATGGACGCCCGTGCCCGGCGCCTCGGCGTACCGGCTCGAAGCGGGATCGGCGCCCGGGCTCGCCGACATCGCCGTCGTGCCCACCGCCGCCACTGCGCTTGCGGCGCCGGTGCCCCACGGCGCCTACTACGTCCGCGTGCGCGCCGTCGGGGCCTGCGGCGTGGGCGACGCATCGAACGAAGTCGTGCTGCGCGTCGGCGTGACGCCGCCGTCCACGCCGCCGATCTTCGGTGTGGTCGATCCGATCGTGCTGGGCGCCTGCAGTGCGGCGACACACGACACCTGGGTGGTGGATGGCGGCGACGGCTTCCGCTACCGCTCGTGGCATCCGCAGGCCGACCCGAGCGGCTGCGTCTACGCGCACGAGCACGGCGACGACCCGGCCCTCAGCGCGAACGCGGCGATCTCGGCGTCGCCGGTGCGCTTCGGCTACATCGGCCGGCGGATGGACCATGAGGAAGCGCACGAGGGCTTCAAGGTCTTCGTCGCCAACCCCGGCGATGTCAACGACGAGGGCCGCGTGAACCGCGTCTATTCACGCAGCGTGTTCCACATGGGCACCGGCGGGCCGAAGCGGTTCTCGATGCCGCATCACTCCGCGGACATCCGCGTCGTGCATCCCGAGTTCGGGCTCGCCGCGTTCACGCAGCTCATGATGGACACCGGCGGCACCGGCGCCGTGTGCGACCCGCGCAGTCCCGCGCCCGTCAAGGACGTCATCCAGCTGCAGTCGCCGTGCAAGCTGGGCAGCGCCTACGAGATCTGGAGCACGACGCAGTCGGTGATGTATCAAGGCCGCGCCGTCTACACGGCGTTCGCGACGCCGGCGGTCTTCGACCCGATCACGGTGCTCAATCCGGCGAATCCGACGGAGCTCGTCTACGTGTGGGATCCGCGCGTGTCGGCGATCAAGCTGTTCACCGACGACTGGAGCGGCTTCCGCGGCTGCGATCGCGAGAGCTACGCGCAGCCCGGATACTGGCGCAACGCCGGCGGTCCGACCACGTTCTACACCGATGCGATGGGCCGGCAGGTGGCGCCAGGCGACCCGCACGCGCTCGTGCAGCAGATCGCCGCGGTCGACAGCATCGGCGCGCCGGCGACGCAGGATGGCCTGGTGCAGTTCAAGATGCGCAAGAGCTACTGCCAGCAGCGCGCGAAACTGGGATTGAAGAACTAGGCACGCCGCGCCGCGCACCTCAGGCAGCACTGACGATCAGACGGTGAGGCCCGCCTGTTCCAACTCGAATTTCGCCCATGAAACCGCGGCTGGCGCATGGCCAGCTCATGCAGAGACATCCGCTTGCAACCACCCATCAGTTGGACAGCTATTCTGCATCTCTTACATGACACGCTTGGCCCTCGCCTGTAGTGCGGCCGTGCTCGTGCTGGCCGCCGCCTCCACCACCTCCGCGCAGCCCAGCCGGGAACGGCCGTTCATCCAGGCCACACGGGTCGAGACCGGTCCGAAGATCGACGGCGCGCTCGACGACGCCGCGTGGCAGGCCGCCACCCCGGTCGAGGGCTTCACGCAGCAGGAACCCCGCCTGGGCCAGCCGGCCACCGAGCGCACCGAAGTGCGCATCGTCTTCGACGCCCGCACCGTCTACATCGCCGTCCACGCCTACCAGACCGGTGGCGTCTCCACGGCCGTCGACACGCCCGGTGCACCGGCCGCCCCGGCCGCGCCCGGCGGCGAGCACGCGCACCACGACGTGGGCATGAACAGCGTGGTCGCGACCGAGATGCGGCGCGATTCCGACCGCCTCTTCGACGAGGACAACTTCCAGGTCATCCTCGACACCTTCAAGGACTCGCGCAACGGCTACATGTTCGTCACCACGCCGCTGGGCGCGAAGCTCGAGCAGCAGATCTTCGACGAAGGGGAGGGCGGCGGCCGCGGCACGACCTCGAACGTGAACCGCAACTGGGACGGCGTGTGGGACTCCGCGGCGAGGATCACCGAGGACGGCTGGACCGCGGAAATGGCCATCCCCACCAACACGGTCCGCTTCCGCGCCGACGCCGAGCAGGTGTGGGGCATCAACTTCCTGCGCCACATCCGCCGCAAGAACGAACTCGATTACTGGTCGCCGATTCCGCGCGCCTACTCGCTCACGCGCGTGAGCCTGGCGGGTGAGCTGCGCGGCCTGCAGGACCTGAACCTCGGCCTCGACCTCAAGCTGAAGCCGTTCGTGCTCGCCGGTCCGCGCCGCCGCGATCTCAGCGCCAGCAACCGCACGACCTCATGGGCGCACGATGTCGGCCTCGATGCGCGCTACGGCGTCACCCCCGGTCTGAACCTCGACGTCACCATCAACACCGACTTCGCGCAGGTCGAGGTGGACGACCAGCAGGTGAACCTGACGCGCTTCGGCCTGTTCTTCCCGGAGAAGCGCGACTTCTTCCTCGAGGCGTCGAACTTCTTCACGATGGGGACGGGCGCGTCGTTCACCAGCACGCCGGTGCAGACCGACCTGTTCTTCAGCCGCAAGATCGGCTTGTCGGACTCCGGCCAGCCGGTGCCGATCCTGGGCGGCGCCCGCCTGACGGGCAAGGTCGGCAAGAACAACGTCGCCGTGCTCGACGTGCAGACCGACGAGGCGTTCAGCAAGCCGGGCGAGAACTTCTTCGTCAGCCGCTACAGTCGCGACGTGCTGCGCCGCTCGCGCGTGGGCGCGATCTTCGTCAACAAGGAATCCGTCGACGGCAGCACGCACTACAACCGCACGATGGGCGTCGACGGCAACTTCTCGCTGGGCAACAGCGTCCAGGCCAATGCCTACGTCGCCAAGACGCTCACCAATCCCGACCAGCCGTGGCTCAACGGCCGGACGATCGGCGAAGGCGACGACATGGCGTTCTACGGCCGTATCGCCTACCGCGATCCCAAGTGGCAGGTGTGGCTGAACTACCTCGACGTGCAGGAGAACTTCAACCCCGAGGCCGGGTTCCTGCAGCGCACCGGCGGCCATCGCACGACCAAGGGCTACTTGAGCCGGACGCCGCGTCCGAAGGCCGGCAACATCAAGCTGATCGAGCCGATGTACGTGCTGACCTACACGACCAACCAGGACGGCCGGCTCATCGGCCGCCTGCACCACCTGATGGTGGGCACGACCTTGCGCGACGACTCGTTCATCAACGTCATCTACCAGCGCAATCTCGACGTGCTGGAACTGCCGTTCAACATCCGCCCGAACGTGAGTATCCCGATCGGCGCCTACAACATGAACGAGTGGATGTTCACCTACAACACGAGCCCGGGGAAGAAGTTCTTCCAGCGCGTGACGTGGCAGCCGAACGAGTTCTATGGCGGCACGCGGCAGTCGCTCTCGTACGCCGTCGGCGCCCGCGCCTCGAGCCGTCTCTCGAGTGAGCTGCAGTACAACCGCAACGACGTGAAGATGCCGTGGGGCGACTTCCTCGTGAACCTGGCGACCCTGCGCGTCGACTACACGTTCTCGCCGCGGATGACGATCCGCAGCCTGACGCAGTACAACACCAGCACCAACGAGATCTCGAACAACATCCGCTTCAACCTGA
>CADEDM010000253.1 GCA_902826065.1 uncultured Acidobacteriota bacterium
CCCGTGTTTTAGCCTTGAAAGGGCCACGTCCTAGGCCTCTGGACGACGGGGACGCAGAAGGTGAGAACCCAGAATCGTAGCACGGCCGCTTGACGGCCGGCGAGGACCAGCCCCCCGTCGGCGACCGCATAGACGACACCGTGCCGTACATTTTGACGGCGGTCCCACGATCGGGGACGGATGAGGTGCGGGTTGAGGGAGGGACGCCCTCGCCGTCGCTTGCATGGGTAGTCCGGCGCGTCTACCCCACGGCAGCCGGTTCGGAGGATTCGTCCATGGCGCCCCTGAGCACGACCGCCGACGCACGCGATCACCTCGACCCCTGGGGGTTCGGCCGCGGCGACACCGACGACCTGACCGAGTCCGTGGAGGATCTCGACCCGCTCGACGAGTTCGTCGACATCGAGGACCTGCCCGCCCTGCTCGCGACGCCGGCCGGGCCCTCCGCCCCCCGCGCCGCCAGCCTGCCGCCGTCATCGCGGCTCGCGGTGCCGGCCCGCCCCAATACCGCCCGGGCCCTGGCCACGCTCCGCCTGCCGGTGTCGCCGGAGCGTGTCGGCGTCCTGGCTCTGTTCGGCGCCGTCATCATCGCGCAAGGGTTCTACATCGGCTTCTCGCTCACCGGCGAAGCCTCGAGCCGGCGCGGCGTCGGCGAAGTGCTGGTGTCGTCGCACCCGTCGGGCGCCCAGGTCAGGGTCGACGGTCGCGTGCACGGCTCCACGCCGCTCGTGCTCGCACTCGACGCCGGGCGGCACGCGGTCGACCTGGTTGGCGCCAACGGCAGCACCCAGCCGGTGGTCGTCGACGTCGAGGCGGGCACCCGGCTGACGCGCCACGTCGTGCTGCCTACGGCGGCCGCCGCGGCCTCGCGCGTCGGCGCGCTGCGCATCGATACCGGCGCCGCCCCGGCGCGGGTCCTGATCGACGACGCGCCCATGGGCGCGGCCCCTGTCCGCCGCGACGATGTCGTCGCCGGCGACCACACCGTGACGGTGCAGTTTGCCCGCGGCGGTTCGGTGACCCGGCGGGTCAACGTGCCGGCCGGTGAGAGCGTGGCCGTGATGCTGGAGCCGCCGGCCATCGCACCGGTCGCGGCCAAGCCCGCATCGGGTTGGGTGGCGCTGAGCGCGCCCTTCGAGGTGCAGGTCTACGAGGACGGACAGCTCGTGGGCACGAGCGCTTCCGAACGCCTGTTGCTGCCGGCCGGGGCGCACGCGCTCGAGCTCGTCAACGCCGACCTCGGCTATCGCGCCCGCGTCACCGCCACCGTGGCGGCCGGCAAGACGGCGGCACTGCCGGTGGATGCGCCGCGTGTGGCGGTGCACGTCAATGCCACGCCGTGGGCGGAAGTGGCCGTGGATGGCCGCGCCCTCGGCGAGACGCCGCTCGCCAACGTGCTGCTGCCCATCGGCCCGCACACCCTCACGTTCGTGCATCCCGAGCTGGGCGAGCGGGTGGAGACGGTGGTCGTGCGGGCCGGCGGTCCGAATCGCGTGGCCGCGGATCTGCGGCAGGGCCGGCCATGACCCGCCGGGCCCTGGCTGCTGTCGTGACCGTGACCGCGTGCCTGGCCGCGTCGGCGGTACGCGTCAGTGCCCAGCCGTCGTGGCAGCCCGCCCTCGATCTCTACGCGGCCGCGTCGTACGACGAGGCGCTGCAGGCGCTCGACGCACTCGACCGCGAGTCGCTCGACGTCGACGGCCTCGTGGCCGTGGAGCAGCATCGGATGCTGTGCCTGATGGCGCTCGGGCGATCGGCCGGTGCGGAACAGGCGGCCGAAGCGTTGGTGCGGATCCGTCCGGACTTCGCGCTCGGCGCCCGCGACGCCTCGCCGCGCGTGCGGGCGATGTTCGACGCCACCCGGCGACGGGTGCTGCCCGCCCTGGCGCGGCGGCTCTACGCCGAGGCGAAGCGGGCCTACGACGCCGGCGATCATCAGCAAGCGCGCGACGGCTTCGCCGGCCTGGCGGCCCTGCTGGCCGATGCACAACTCGCGTCGAACGACCCCTCGCTCGACGACCTGCGCACGCTGACCGACGGCTTCCGACAGCTCAGCGCGGCAGCGCTCGAGCGTGGCTCGCGACCGGGGCTGGCGCCCACATCGATCGTGATCCCCCCGTCGCACGACGACCCGGTCCCCACGCCCGAGCCGGCGTCGATGGCCGTGCTCGAGGCGACGCCGTTCCCGTCCGAGATGACCGTGGCGGTGGCGATTCCGTCCGTGCCCGCGTTCGACGGCGACGAGCCGGTACCGGCGGCCGATCCGCCGGCCGCGCCCGTCGACGCGCCTGCCCCGATCGCCGCTGTTGTCGCGGCCGCCACGGCGGCACCATCGCGGCCGTTCACGCCGCTCGACATCTTCACCTACGACTGGCGCGACAAGGACGTCACGCCGCCGACGCCGGTCGCGCAGCCGATCTCGGGGTGGT
The DNA here is from genome assembly GCA_902826065.1 of uncultured Acidobacteriota bacterium. GTDB lineage: Bacteria > Acidobacteriota > Vicinamibacteria > Vicinamibacterales > UBA2999 > CADEFD01. Next base: position 2,430 of record CADEDM010000253.1, read on the forward strand.
GGGGATCGATGGGCGAGCCGGCGCGCGGGACGCGTCTCGGCGTCGTCGATCTCGTCGTCGACGAGCACGGCCGCGTTGCCGACGCGTTCATCTACCAGTCGGTGAATCGCGTCTACGACGCCGTGCTGCTGGCCTCGGTCAAGCAGTGGCAGTACCAGCCGGCGACGCGCGGCGGCCGCGCCGTGAAGTACCGCCGCGTCACCGGCGTCGTATCGGGCCGCTGATTGCGGCTCGCGCCGCGGCTCCTGCACCGTATACTCGCTCGCGTGTTTCGCGTGACGTCCGCCGTGCTGCTGCTGGCGGCGCTGGCAGCCGCCGCGCCGGCCGCGGCGCAGACCGACGAGTTGCGCTGGGGCGGCGACGCCGAGGGTGGCGCGCCGTTCGTCGAAGCCGATCCCGACGACCCGGCGGTGCTGCGCGGGTTCGATGTCGAGATCGCGGACCTGCTCGCGCGCGCACTCGGCCGGCGGCCGGTGTTCGTGCAAGCCGCCTTCACCGCCCTCGACCAGTCGGTCAAGCGCGGGGACTTCGACGTCGCGATGAGCGGCCTCGAAGACTCGCCGGCCAAGCGCGCGGAGCTGGCCGTCAGCGTGCCGTACTACCAGTTCCGCGAGGTGCTCACCGTGCGCGCGGCCGATGCCGGCCGCTACCGCACGCTCGCCGATCTGAAGGGCCGCAAGGTGGCCACGCTCGGCGCGACGCTGGCTTGGGAGATCCTCAGCACGTCGGGCGAGGCGCAGGGGCTCGAGGCCGTGTCGTACGACGACGACGTCCATCCGTACGAGGATCTGCTGCTCGGGCGCGTCGACGCGGTGCTGCTCGACAACGTGCTCGCCGATCGCGCGATGCGCCGGCAGCAGGGACTGGTCACGCATCCCGAGGCCGTCGCCACCGGCTACTACGTCGTCCTGATGGCGCCCGAGCGCGCCGAGCTGCGCGATCAGGTGAACGGCGAGTTGCGGGCGGCCATGCGCGATGGCCGCCTCGAAGGCATCTTCCGTCGGTGGCAGGTCTGGAACGACGATCAGCCGGGGATGTACACACGCGTGCTCGGCGGCGCTGATTCGCTGCTCGACGCACCCGGTGGCGGCCAGGCGACGCGCCCGAGCACGTGGACGCTCACCATGCGCTACCTGCCGGCGCTGCTGCAGGCCGCCGTCGTCACGCTGGTGCTGTCGGTGGCCGCGATGGCGCTGGCCGTCGGCGTCGGCTCGGGCATCGCCGTCGGACGCGTCTACGGCACGGGATGGGTGCGGGCGTTGCTCACGACGTACGTCGAGGTCACGCGCGGCACACCGGTCCTGCTGCAACTCTTCGTCCTCTACTACGGGCTGGCGGCCGTGGTCCGGCTGCCGCCGTTCCTGGCCGCGCTGCTGGGGCTGGGACTGAACTACGCCGCCTACGAGAGCGAGATCTATCGCGCTGCGCTCGAAGCGGTGCCGAAGGGACAACTCGAGGCCGCGCGCACGCTCGGCTTCACCACGTGGCAGACGCTGCGCCTCATCCGCGGCCCGCAGGCGTTCCGCTACGCGCTGGCGCCGATGACCAATGACTTCGTCGCGCTGCTCAAGGACTCGTCGCTGGTGTCGGTGCTGACGGTCGTCGAGCTCACGAAGCAGACCCAGATCTTCGCCGCCAACCTGGGCACGTGGGCGATTCCCGGCGCGCTCTGCGCCGCGATGTACCTCGCGCTGTCGTGGCCCCTGGCGCGGCTGGCCGGACGACTCGAACGGCGCTGGAGCGCGCCGACGGCATGAGCGCCACGGTGCTCTCGGTGCGTGGGCTGGAACTGGCGCGCGGCACGCGCCGCATCCTGGCCGGCGTGGACCTCGACGTCGCGCCGGGCGAGCTCGTGGCGCTCATGGGCCTGTCGGGCTCGGGCAAGACGACGATCTTGCGCGCCATCGCCGGGCTCGAGGCGTTCAGCGCCGGTCATATCGACGTCGATGGCCTGGTGCTCGATCCCGGCGCGCGGCTGCACGCCGACCTGCATCGCAAGGTCGGGATGGTGTTCCAGTTCCACTGCCTGTGGGATCACCTGACCGCGGTGCAGAACGTCTGCCTGGCGCCCGTGCACGTGTACGGCACGGCGCCGGAGGGGGCGGCCACGCGGGCCCGGACGCTGCTCACCGAACTGGGGGTGGCGCACCGCGAGCAGGCGCTGCCGCGCGAGCTGTCGGGCGGGGAAGCGCAGCGTGTCGCCATCGCCCGCGCACTGGCGGCCGATCCCAAGCTGCTGCTCATGGACGAGCCCACCGCGTCGCTCGATCCGGCGCGCCGCGGTGAGCTCGGCAACACGCTGCTGGCGCTGGTGGCCACGGGCCGCAGCCTGCTGCTGACCTGTCATGACGACGACTTCGTCCGCGATTTCGCCACCCGGGTCGTGGTGCTGGCGGACGGAAAAGTGGTCGAACAGGGGGTGCCGTCGACGGTGCTGACGACGCCGACCCACGAGGCGACGAAGCGCCTGCTCGACGTGAAGGTCGTCCGTCCGGCCGGTTAACCTTTCGGCGTCACCCACGTATTGGATGGGTATGACGCGCCTTGCCGCCTTCGCCCTCCTGCCATCGCTGCTGACCGCGCCGGTGCACGCTCAGACCCCGGCGGCGCCCCCCGCCACGGCCCAGGCGCCCGCGTCGCCGCGCCCAGCCCCGGCGCCGCCCGGCGCACCCGCCGACCGGTTCGCGCCGGCGGCCTACGAGGTGCGCAGTGACCTGCAGGACCTGCTGCGCCAGGTGCCGCCGGTCGTCGGCGAGGTGCTGCGGCGCGACCCCTCGCTGCTGACGCGGAGCGACTACCTCACGCCTTACCCGAGCCTGGCGGCATTCGTCGCGCAGCACCCCGAAGTGCCCTTGAACCCGTCGTACTTCCTCGGCTCCGTGACGCAGGAGGACTCCACGGCGCAGTCGCGCGGCTTGAAGATGGCCGAGAACCTGATGGACGGCGTCGGGGTGCTGCTGATCGTCGGCACGTTCCTCGCGTTCTTCGCCTGGCTCGTGCGCACCATCATCGACCACCGGCGCTGGCTCAAGCAGTCGAAGACACAGGTCGACGTCCACGCCAAGGTGCTCGACAAGCTGTCGGCCCACGACGATCTGATGGCCTACATCCAGAGCCCGGCCGGGCAGAAGTTCCTCGAGGCCGCGCCGATCGATGTCGACGGACGCGTGCGGCCCACGAACACGTCGCTGACCCGCGTGCTGTGGTCGGTGCAGGCCGGCATCGTGCTGCTGGCCGTGGGCGCCGGCCTCTGGGTGGCGCAGGCCCGGCTCGGCGACGCCGGACAGGGCTTCTCGCTGCTGAGCACGTTGTCGGTCGCTCTGGGCGTCGGGTTCCTGGGTTCGGCGGCGGCCGCCTACGTCATCTCCAGCCGCCACGGCCTCATCGCGGGCGAAACGCGAGCGCAGCATGAGTGACCCCCGCGTCGCCGCGCTCGACCGTCTCGACGTGCTCGCCACCGCGGAGCGCACGTTCACGATGGACGATGCGGCCTTCGCGGCCTTCTACGAACGCACCGCCCGTCCGCTGTGGCTGTATCTCGCGCGCACGTCGGGCGACCCGCGGCTCGCCGACGACCTGCTGCACGAGTCCTACTACCGCGTGCTGCGCGTGGCGACGCCGTTCGAGAGCGACGACCATCGCCGGCACTATCTCTTCCGCGTGGCGGCCAATCTCGTGCGCGACGCTCGCCGGCGCGACGGCGCGCGCGGCGCCACCCAGACCACGCCGCCGGAGGAGACGCTGATGGACCGCGCCACCGAACGCAGCGCCGACCGCGCCGTGGCCAGCCTCGACCTGCACCGTGCGCTGGCCCAGCTTTCGCCGCGCGAGCGCAGCCTGTTGTGGCTCGCCTATGTCGATGGCCAGACCCACGAGGAGATCGCCGCCGCGCATGGCGTGAAGCGCGCCAGCATGAAGATGCTGCTGCACCGTGCCCGACAGCGCCTGCTGGGGCTGCTGGGCGAGCGCAAAGGGCACACGCCATGACCGTGCCGACCTGCCCGCACGAGCCGTCGGTGATTCGCGCGGTGCGCGACGGCCGCTGGCCCGCGGGCGTCGACGCCGATCTCAGGGCACACGCCGACGCGTGTGAGGCCTGTCGCGAGACGGTGTCCATCGCCACGATGCTGCGCGCAGCGGACGCGACCGACGAGGTCCATGTGCCGACCGCCTCGCAGGTGTGGTGGCGCCTCGCGGTGCGGGCGCGGCTCGAGCGCGAAGAGGCGGCGGCGCGGCCGCTGGTGTGGCTGCAGGGGCTGGCGGCGGCGACGGGGCTGGGCCTGGCGGCGGCGGCCGTCGGGCTGATCCAGCCGTGGCTGGCGGCAACGGTCGGCGCCGTGTCCGGACGGGCGGCGCGGCTCGTGCCCGAGCTCACGTGGGCGGCGCGGGGGGCATGGATGCCCGAGGACGCCTTGCCGCTGGGGCTCGTCGCCGCGATCGGCAGCGGTGTGCTTGTGCTGGCGGCCGGCCTCGC
>CADEDM010000254.1 GCA_902826065.1 uncultured Acidobacteriota bacterium
GGGGCGGCACGGCCGCCTGAGCCAGGCAGGCGACGCACCTGTTCAGCCGGATGCCGCCGCGGACGCACCGCGCGCCCGTCCTCGCCGCCGAGATCATCGCCGCGCCCGAGGTCATCTGCGAGCTCGTCGTCGATGGCGTGCACGTGCATCCGGCGGTCATCGCTGTGGTCGTGCGGGCCAAGGGGCCGGGCGGCGTGACCGCCATCACCGACGGCACCGCGGCCGCCGGGTTGCCCGTGGGGGCGACGGCGGTGCTGGGCGAGCACACGATTCACGTCCGCGAGACCTGCGCCGAACTCGCCGACGGCACGCTCGCCGGCAGCATCGTGACGATGGACGGCGTCTTCCGCCGCCTCGTCCGCGACGTCGGGCTGACCGTGCCGGAGGCCGTGGAGCTCACCGCAGGGACGCCGGCCGTCGCGGCCGGCCGGCCGGACCTGGGCCGCCTCGCGGTGGGCGCACCGGCCGACCTGGTGGTGCTCGATTCGGCGCTTCGCGTCCGCCAGACCTGGGTCGGCGGCCGGCCGGTGTGGAACCCTGACGCTGCCGGAGCCGTCTCTCCGGCCGAGGTGCCTGAATGACTGCACGACCTGTGGGGATGGCCGCGACGATGGCCCTGTCGGCCGCCCTGACCGGCTGCACGGTGAACGTCAACACCGAGGGCGCCACGGCACAGGACACCCACACCTTCACCGTCGGCACGGCGCCGTCGGTGGTGCTCGACACCTTCGACGGCTCGATTCAGGTCCACTCCTGGGACCGCAACGAGGTCGAGGTCATCGTCGAGAAGCAGGCGCAGGACGACAGCCTGCTCCAGCAGATCGTCGTCGAGAAGTCGCAGGACGGCGACCAGGTCACGTTGCGCGTCCGCGGTCCCGCCAGCGCCGGCAGCTCGGGCATCCAGATCGGCGTCGTCTATTCGCCGTCGGCGCGCCTGCGCGTGGCCGTGCCGCGCGCCACCGCCCTCGACCTGCGCAGCGGCGACGGCTCGGTGTCGGTCGAGGACGTGACCGGCACGCTGGCGCTCCGGTCTGGCGACGGCACCATCAGCGGGCTGCGGCTCACCGGCGACATCCGCGCCCGCACCGACGACGGCTCGATCCGCCTGCGCGAGATGTCGGGCAAGGTCGACGTCGAGACGCTCGACGGCAGCGTCGTCGTCAACGGCATGCTCACGCACCTGCGCGCCAAGTCGGGCGACGGCTCGGTGCGCATCAGTGCCGACAAGGGCAGCGCGCTCGGCGACGACTGGGCGATCGAGACCGGCGACGGCAACGTCGACCTGCGCCTGCCCGACGGCCTGGCCGCCGAGGTCGACGCCACCACCTCCGACGGCTCGATCCGGTCGTCGTATCCGGGCCTCACCGTGCCCGAGCGGTCGACCGAGGATCGTGACGACGACTCGGATCGTCGGTCGCTGAAGGCCACCCTGGGCGGCGGCGGCCGAACGCTGCGCGTGCGCACCAGCGACGGCACGATCCGCTTCGAGTCGTAGCGTCGCCCGCAGTTCGTCGCGCGTCGCCGATCAGGCGCCGGGCTCCCTCGGCGCGGCGTGCGCGTAGGGCGTCGGATCGATCACGCCGGCTTCGGCGAAGGCGTCACGGCGTTCGCGGCACTTGCTGCACAGCCCGCAGTGACGGTCCTCCTGCGGGTTCATGCACGACAGCGTCAGCGCGAACGGCACGCCGAGGCGTGCGCCCAGCTCGATGACCTGGGCTTTGTGCAGCGCGGCGAAAGGCGTCGCCACCGTCAGCGAGTGCGCCAGGCCGCGCGACAGCGCCTCGGACATCGCCGCGAAGAACGCCGGCGTGGCGTCGGGGAAGGGGTTGCCGGCGAGCGGGCCCAGCACGATGCGCCGCGCGTCTCCCCGCGCCGCGACGATGCCGGCCTTCGAGAGCAGCGTCAGATTGCGGCCGATCAGGTAGACGTCCTCGTCGGGCGTGTCGTAGGCCGGCGGCGTGCCGGTCAGCGCCCAGTGGTCGGCGGGGTAGACGTCGTGCATCGGCACGTCGACCACCGCCAGCGGGCGCAGGCCGGCGTAGACCGACGACGTCAACAGCCGCGACAGCATCCGCAGCTCGGCGCTTTCCCACGCGAGTCCCGATCGCACGTAGACCGGACGCACGTCGTACTGCGTGGCCTCGTGGGCCAGCAGCACCGCGCTGTCGAGGCCGCTCGACACCAGCACGACCGACGATGGACGGGGGGCCATCTGGCGCGAAGGATACAATCTTCGGTGGACGTGGTGCGACCCGAAGTGCAGGACGCGTGGTGACGGGCCCGGTGACGGGGCTGATCGCCTTCGACCTCGACGGCACCCTGGTCGATTCCGCCGCTGACATCGCCGCGGCCGCCAGCGCCTTCACCGAGTCGCTCGGCGGACGGCCGCTCGGCCACGCCGAGGTCGTCGCCATGGTGGGCGAGGGCGTCGCGCTGCTCGTGCAGCGGGCACTCACCGCCGCAGGGCTCGATCCGGAGACGCCCGACGCGGTCACCCGGTACCTCGCGCTCTACGACGAGCGGCTGCTGGCCACGACCGCGCTCTATCCCGGCATCCGCTCGGTGCTGGATCACCTCGACCCGCTGCTGCCGCTGGCGGTCGTCACGAACAAGCCGTCCGCGCCGTCCGAGCGCATCCTGGACGCACTCGGCGTCCGCGCACGCTTCCAGACGGTGATTGGCGGCGACGGTCCGTTCCCGCGCAAGCCGGATCCGGCGGGACTACTGTCGCTGACGGCGCACGCCAACGGCGGCCCGCTGGTGTTCGTCGGCGACTCGGACGTCGATGCCGAGGCCGCCGATCGCGCCGGGGCGGCGTTCGTGCTCGCCGGCTACGGGTTCGGCGCGACGCGCGTCGCCGACGGCCGCACGCGGTTCGTGGCGGCCTCAGCCGCCGATCTGCCGCGGGTCATCGGCGAGGCTCTTCGTCTGGGCCGGTTGCGCGCGTGACGCCGGCAGCGACGCTGCTGGCCGGCGCGACGTCCACGAGCAGCTTCGACGCCGCCCGTGCGCCCAGCGTGAAGGCGGCGCCGCCGGGCCCGTGCAGATGGACGGCGTCGGCGGCCTCGTCACGACCGTCGACCGTGACCGACTGACCGGGCTTCAGCCCGTGCCGCTCGACGAAGCGCAGGAACGCCGGATCCTGATCGCTCACGCGCGCCACCACGACCTGCGCGCCAATCGGGCAGGTGAGCAGCGTCTCGAAGTGCCGCTCACGGATCGCGCCGTCGGGATTCGGGATCGGATCGCCGTGCGGATCGGTCTCGGGGTGGCCGAGCATCTCGTCGATGCGCTCGATCAGCCGATCGGAGACGACGTGCTCGAGGTGTTCGGCGTCGTCGTGCACCTCATCCCAGCGCATTCCCATCACCTGCACGAGGAAGAGTTCCATCAGGCGATGGCGGCGCAACACCGTCGTCGCCAGCCGCATTCCGGCGGCGGTCAGGCGCACGCCGTTGTAAGGCTCGTAGTCGACCAGGCCCGACTCGGCCAGCGCCTTGACCATCGTCGTCGCGGTCCCCGGGGCCACCCCGAGCGCCACGGCCAACTGGCCCATCGGCAACAACGTCTCGCCGGCGGGCAGGCGGCCGACGCCCAGGTAGACCTCTTTCAGGTAGTTCTCGACTGTAGAGGATGGCGGCATGTGACCGATCAAAGGGATGGTAGCAGACGCGTTCCGACCGGTCGGCCTTGACTTCGGGGCTCGGCAGTTGTAATTTTGATTAGTCAAAATTCCATGGATCCCCTGCGATCGCTCGTCGTCGTCCTCGGCGCGCTCGGCCTGCTGGCAGTGCTGTTCTGGCCGGTGCGCGGGTTGGCCTGGCGATGGCGCCGGGGCCTCGCCGCGTCGGATCGCGTGGAAGTCGAGGACGCGCTGAAGCACCTGTGGGACGCCGAGTATCGCCAGCGTTCCGCCACGCTGGAGAGCCTCGCCGGCGCCCTCGGCCTGAGCGGACGCGCCGCCGCGGAGCTGGTCGATCGGCTCGGGCGCCTCGATCTGCTCCGTCACGACGCGCAGGGCCTGCGACTGACGTCCGACGGCCGTCGCGATGCGCTGCGCGTGATCCGCATCCACCGGCTGTGGGAACGCTATCTCGCCGACGAGACCGGGCTCGACGCCCGTGAGTGGCATGCGCACGCCGAGCGGCGGGAGCACGGCACGAGCGACCAGCAGGCCGAGGCGCTCGCCGCCACGCTGGGTCATCCGCGCTACGACCCGCACGGCGATCCGATCCCGACGCCGAGCGGCGATCTGCCGCCGCACCGCGGCCAGCCGCTCACCGAGCTCGCCGCCGACGTGGCCGCCGAGATCGTCCACATCGAAGACGAGCCCGAGGCCGTGTTCGCGCAGATCGTCGCGCTGGGCCTCGTGCCCGGCATGCACGTGCGCGTGCTCGAACGCACTCCGCAGCGCCTGCGCGTGCAGGCCGAGAGCGAGGAAGTGGTGCTGGCCCCGGTGGTGGCCGCCAACGTGACCGTGCTGGCCCGTGACGAGGCGCCCGAGCCGACGGCCATGCTGCGCCTGTCGGCGATCACGCCCGGCGAATCCGCCGACGTCGTGTCGCTGGCGGCGTCGTGCCGCGGCGTCCAGCGCCGCCGATTGCTCGACCTCGGCCTCGTGCCCGGCACGCGGGTGACGAGCGAACTGCGCGGGCCCTCGGGCGATCCCACGGCCTATCGCATTCGTGGCGCCCTCATCGCGCTGCGCGACGACCAGGCGGCACAGATCTACGTGCAGCGCGCGGAGGTGACGGCATGAGCCAGCCCTCGCCCGAAGCGTGCGCCACCTGTCCCGCGCATCACCTCGGCAATCTGCAGAAGCTCGGCGTCGACATGACCGGCCATGACTACGTCGTGGCGCTCGCCGGCAATCCGAACACCGGCAAGAGCACCGTGTTCAACGCCCTGACGGGTCTGCGCCAGCACACCGGCAACTGGCCCGGCAAGACGGTGACGCGGGCGGAAGGGGCGTTCGCCACCGGCGACCAGCGTTACAAGCTCGTCGACCTGCCGGGTACCTACTCGCTGCTGTCGTCGAGCCTGGACGAAGAGGTCGCACGAGACTTCGTGCTGTTCGGCCAACCCGACGTCACCGTCGTTGTCGTCGACGCCACCACGCTCGAGCGCAACCTCAACATCGTGCTGCAGGTGCTCGAGATCACGAACCGGGTCGTGGTGTGCCTCAACCTGATGGACGAGGCGAAGCGCCGCGGCATCGAGGTCGATGACCGACGGCTGGCGCGCGACCTCGGTGTGCGCGTCGTGCCGACGGCCGCCCGTCACGGCGACGGCCTGCCGGAACTGATGGCCGCGATCGCCGAAGTCGCGCGCGGCGAGGTGACCGGCGCGTCGCATCGCATCGGCGAGCGTTCGCCGGTGCTGCAGCGCGCCGTGGCCCGCCTGAGCGACGAGGTCCGCACGCTGGTGCCCGACCTGCCCAACGCCGCATGGGTCGCGTTGCGCCTGCTCGACGGCGACGAGCGCATCCAGACGGCGTTGCGTCGCGGCGAACTCGGCGACCTGCAGACGCCCACGACCGGCGAGGCGCGCCCGCCGGTGCAGGAGCCGCCGGCCGAACAGGTGGACGCCCTGGTGTCGCTGGCGTCGTCACTGCGCTGGCAGGTCGGCGCCGACTTCCACCAGTCGCTGATGGAGGCGATCTACACCGAGGCGGCCCGCATCGCCGACCGCGCGGTGTCGCACGCCGGCCTCGCGAAGCGCTTCGACATCGATCGCACCATCGACCGGCTGGTCACCAGCCGCATCTGGGGCGTCCCCCTGATGGTGCTGATGCTCACGGTGGTGTTCTGGCTCACCATCGCCGGCGCCAACGTGCCCTCGGGAATGCTGGCCGCAGTGCTGATCGACTGGGCACACCCGCTGATCAAGGGCGCGGCCGATGCCGTGCTGCCGTGGTGGGCGAGCGGCCTGCTCGTCGACGGCATGTACCTGGCGACGGCCTGGGTGATCAGCGTGATGCTGCCGCCCATGGCCATCTTCTTCCCGCTGTTCACCATGCTGGAGGACTTCGGCTACCTGCCACGGGTCGCCTTCAACCTCGATCGCACGTTCCGCCGCGTCGGCGCGCACGGCAAGCAGGCGCTGACGATGGCGATGGGCTGGGGCTGCAACGCCGCCGGGGTCGTGGCGGCGCGCATCATCGAGAGCCCGCGGGAACGCTTGATCGCGATCATCACCAACAATTTCGCGCTCTGCAACGGCCGCTGGCCGACGCAGATCCTCGTGGCGACGATCTTCGTGGGCGGCGCGGTGCCAGCGCATCTCGCCGGCCTCGTCTCGGCGCTGGCCGTCGTCGGCGTCGCCGTGCTCGGCGTGGTGCTCACGTTCCTGACCTCGTGGGTGCTCTCGCGCACGGTGCTGCGCGGCGAGGTCTCGGCGTTCAGCCTCGAGCTGCCGCCGTACCGGCCGCCCCGGGTGCTGGCCACGCTCTACACGTCGCTCATCGACCGCACGCTCTACGTGCTGTGGCGCGCGATCGTCTTCGCGCTGCCGGCCGGGGCCGTGATCTGGCTGGTCTCGAACATCCCGTGGGGTGACGCCAGCCTTGCGCAGGCCATCGTCAACTGGATGCAGCCGTTCGGTGTGGTACTGGGCCTGTCGGGCGTGATCCTGCTGGCCTACGTCGTGGCCATCCCCGCCAACGAGATCGTGGTGCCGACGATCCTGATGCTGACGGTGCTCGTGAGCGGCGCGCACGGCTTCGGCGCCGGGGCCGGCGTGATGTTCGAGCTCGACTCCACGGCCGACACCGCCGCGCTGCTGCGCGGCAGCGGCTGGACGCTGCTGACCGCGGTGTGCCTGATGCTCTTCAGCCTCGTG
>CADEDM010000255.1:0-4020 GCA_902826065.1 uncultured Acidobacteriota bacterium
GACGCGCAAGGGCTGGGACGGCAAGACCTGGGGCGTGAACCAGAAGGTCAGCGTCGGCGAGGCCATCGCCATCAACAGCTACAACGGCGCATGGGCGTCGATGGAAGAGAAGATCAAGGGCTCGATCACCGCCGGCAAGCTCGCTGACTTCGTGGTGCTGGCCGACGATCCGCACACCATCGACCCCGAGAAGATCCGCGACATCAGGATCGTCCGCACGGTCGTGGGCGGCACCACGTCGTACGAGGCGTAACCGTCGTGACCGACTTCACCCGTCGACGATTCCTGCGGCAGGGCGCTGCGGGCGCAAGCGCCTGGGCCGCGCTGACGGCGCATGCCGCGCACGCCCGCGCGCAAGCGCCGGCGCAGCCGGCGGCACCCGCCCCTCCGTCCGCGCCGGCCACGCCCGCAGCTCCGGCGACACCCGCCAGCCCGCAGGCGCCGGCGGCACCGGCAACGCCACCCAGTCCCGACGTCCCCTATGGCATCTCGCCGCTGGGCCTCGCCGACGGCGGCCTGCGCGACGGCTCGTTCTACGTGCCGAAGAGTTATCGCCACGAGACGCCGATGCCGGTGCTGGTGATGCTGCACGGCTACAGCGGCTGGGGCGACGAGATGAAGTCCACGTTCGCGCTGGCCGAAGAGTTCGGCGTGATCATCGTCGCGCCCGACTCGCGCGAGGTGACGTGGGGACGCTCGGCGCCCGGCTTCGATCAGGACGTCCGATTCATCGGCGCCGCGTTCCGCAAGGCCGTGGGGATGTTCAACCTCGATCCCGATCGCGTGGGATTGGGCGGACGCAGCGACGGCGCCGGCTACGCGCTGTCGATGGGGCTCGCCTACGGCGACACGTTCAACCACGTGATCGCGATCGCCGGCGGGATGATGTCGCCGGTGCGGCGCAAGGGCAAGCCCAAGGTGTTCATCGCGCACGGCATCGACGACCAGCAGATGCCGATCGAGCGCACCGGACGCCTGTTCCAGAAGCAGTTGAAGGACGAGGGCTACGACGTCACCTATCGCGAGTACGAGGGCGGCCACGCCACGCCGGTGGAGGTGGTGCGCGAGGTGTTCGCGTGGCTGTCCGGGAAGCCGTTCACGCCGAAGGCCTGACGCACTGTCCCCTGACGGGTGCATACTTCCGGCTGAGGTTGCGCGCCTGCCTGACGGGCCGGCGCCGAGGTGGCGGATCGTGGGCAATTCGGGCCGGTTCCGAGGCTCGGTCAGACGCCCGCGGTTGGCAGCTATATTGCGACGAAAGTTGGCGGAGTCCGCCGATGTCCACCACCAGAGTCACCACCACGGTCGTCCTCGTCGCCAGCCTGGCCCTGACGGCCATGCCGGCCGGCGCCCGGACCGCCGGGTTCGGGGGCGACGGGCAGGAGGGGCAGGCGCAGCCGCGCGCCGAACGGCGCCGTCCGCGCGACGGCGGTGGCACCGCGCGCCAGGGGGGCAGCGAGCGCCAGGGCGAACGTCAGGGCGGCGAGCGCCAGGGGGGAGTTCGTCGCCGGCCGGACGCGGCGCCTCCGCAGACCGAGCGCGGCGACCGTGGCGAGCGCGGCAACGGCGCCGATCGCGGCGACCAGGAGCGGCAGGCGGCCCCTCGGCGTGAGGCGGTGCCGCGCAACGACGGCCCGCGTGGCGACAACGGACGCGACCGCGATCGCGATCGCGACGACAACCGCCGCGCCGAGCCGCCCCGCTACAACCGCGACACCTGGCGCGACAACGACCGCTATCGCAACTCCCCGCGCTACGTGCCGGGACCGCGCGCCTATCGCGGCTACTCGCATCCGCCGCGCGTCTACGTCGTCCCCTACGGCTATCGTCCGCAGGGCTACCGTCCGGGCTGGAGCACCAATCTCTACTTCGGCCGTCCGTATCGCTACGGCTATCCCGGTGCGTATGGCAACAGCGGCTACGGCTACTACGCGCTGCCGTCGGGATTCGTCTACGGGTCGCTACGCATCGTCGACGCGCCGCGCGACGCGCAGGTGTTCGTGGACGGCTACTACGCCGGCGTCGTCGACGACTACGACGGCGTCTTCCAGCGGCTGAATCTCGAGCCGGGCCCGCACCATCTCGAGATCGACATGTATCCCGGCGCGCCGCCGGTCGACTACGAGGTCTACGTCGAGCCGGGACGCACGGTCACGATTCACGTGCGCTAGCCGGCGCCGCGCGTCGCCATCTCCACGAATCGGCACAGCGCGTTCGCCAGCAGCATCTGCCGCGGCGTGCGACACTCCGGCGCCAGCAGCGCCGGACTCGCCACCACGAAGGCCGCGCAGCGGGCCCGCGAGGTGGCGACGTTGAGCCGATGTCGGCTGAACAGGAACTCCATGCCGCGAGGCGCGTCCTGCGGCGTGGAGGCCGCCATCGCGTAAATCACCACTGGCGCTTCCTGCCCCTGGAACTTGTCGACCGTGCCGACGCGGATCCCCCGCGGGCCCAGGCGATCCGTCAGCCGGTTCACGTGAGCGTTGTAGGCTGCGACGACGAGGATCTCGGCGGGCGTGAGCGGCCTCGCGTCACCTTCGCCGGTCGTCCAACGCGCTCCGGGCCGAAGCAGCCGGGCAATCAGCGCGTCCACGGTCTCGATTTCCTCCGCGGACCAGTGGCGATTCGCGGTGTGCTCCACCGGGATCCACCGCAGGCCGGCGCCGTCGAGGCCGTCGGTGCCGTCGAGCGCCTGTCGGTCGAGGCCTTCGCGCGCGTCGAGCCGACCCTCGTAGAACTGCTCCGACGTGAACGCGGAGAGCGACGGCGCCATGCGCCAGGTGACGGGCAGGAAGAGGCCGAGGTCCGCGGGCATTGTCTGCACGTGGACGCCGCCGAGGACGTGTTGCAGGGCGGAGACGTCCACGCCGTCGGGATGGCTGCCCTTCTGCGGCTGCTGCAACTGCTGCGGATCGCCGAGCAGCACGAGGCTCGAGGCCGCCGGCGACACGGCAAGGGCGTTGGCGAGGGAGAACTGGCCGGCTTCGTCGACGACGAGCACGTCCACGCTGTTGGCGAACTCGTCGCGCGCCCACAACCAGGCGGTGCCGCCAAGCACGTCGATCTCGCGAGCGGTGATAGCAGTCAGGGCTTCGCCGTTCTCCTCGTAGATGCGGATGGCGGCGTCTTCGGCCTCGTCAGCGGCGTCGTTCTTCCCGCCCTTGCGCCCCACGCGCACCGGCTCGCCGGTCGCGCGCGCCTGCGCAATCACCGCGTCGAGCAGGTTCACGATCACCTTGTGGCTCGTCGCCACCACGCCCACGCGCTTCCCTGCCGCCACCAGCGCGCGAATCATCTGCGCGCCGATGTAGGTCTTGCCCGAGCCCGGCGGTCCCTGCACCGCCAGCGTCGTGCGGTCGAGGGCCAGCGCGAGCCGACGGGCGTAGTCGACCGGCGTCTCGTAGACGAGCGGCGCGAGCCTGCCTGACGAGAGTCGTGGTGGACGTCGATGCAGCAGGTCCATGCCGCAGCTGACGTCGTCCACGCGCTCCGCCAGACGCAAGAGCGACTTCTGCTGCGCGTCGGTGCTCACCACGGTAGCCGCGAAGATGGCGGTGGGATGCACGTCCGTCATCGCCTCGACCTTGGCGATGTCGATGAGTCGCGTTGCGCGATCGTGCGCCTTCACGTCGCCGACGCGCGTGGGCTTGCCGGCGATCAGCACTTCCCCGTTGTCGCGGATCTCGGTGTCCTGCTGTGGATAGATGTAGCGGTCGACGCGCTTCACCGAGCCCCTCCTCCGCCCGGGCGCCGTGCCGACCGTCTCCACGAACTCCAGCCCCGCGATCGCGTTGCGCTCATCGAACAGCTCGTCGTCGGGCAGGTCGTTGAGACGATACCGCTCCCAGTACTGCGCCTTGTCCTCGCGGCGGTGCCAGTCGAGCAGGTAGGCCATGAGCCAGCGGGGATGCTGCGCGTGCGCCGGGTCCGCGGCGTCTGCAGGAACGCCTGCCAGCAGGCGTTCGCGGGCCGCGAGCTGGTCACGTTCAAGGTCGCCGACCTTCTTGGGCGCCCCGGCCC
>CADEDM010000255.1:4030-6831 GCA_902826065.1 uncultured Acidobacteriota bacterium
CTGGCCGTGGTACTGGCGTGCCGCTGGCCTCGACCTGCGCGCGCAGGATTTCGAGCCAGTCGCGCAGCGCCTGCGTGGACCGGCAGTCGTCGGCGTTGTAGCCGGCCACGGCGGCCCGCGTCTCGTCCGTGACCGCATCCGGTGCACGACTTTCGAGCGCCAGCTCGATGGCCATCATCTGCGCCCGCGCCTGGTCGAGCGGCACCTCGCGTTGGAAGGCGTAGAACGGCTCGAGCTGCTTGATGGAGTAGCTTTCCACGCCCGCGCGCAGCCCCTGCCGCGTCACCGCCAGCAGGTCGACGAAGCGTTCGCCGCGCAGCAGCCGATCGAGCAGGTCCGCGCGCGTGGCGTAACGGCCCGTCAGCCGCTTGAACGCCGAGGGCTCGTAGGGCGCGAAATGGTAGACGTGCATGCCGGGGTCGGCGGCCCAGCGCGCCTCGATCAAGTCCATCACCGCCTCGAACGCCGCGCGCTCCTGCGCGTCGTCCACGGCCCACCACGAGCGATACGCGCCGTCGAGCCACAGCCCGAACAGATATTCGCGACCGCCCTCGCGCGCAAAGCCCGCACCCTCGAGGTCGAGGAAGACGTCGCCCGGCGACGGCTCCGGCAGGCGCGCGAGGCCGAAGCCTGGCTCCGCCGGCAGCAGCTCGTGCACCGGCTGTCCGGACGTCCGCTGTGCGTGCTGCACCCGCGCCTGGTCGCGCAGCTTCTCGTAGGTCTCGCGCGAGCCGCGCGAGGGCGCGAACGGCAACGGGTGCGCCAACGCCGCGGCGGCGGCGAGTGTGGGCGTCTGGTTGGCCACGAACTCCGCGGTCTGCGTGCGCGACATCCCGGCGATGAACGACAGGTGATCGTCGGCCCGCCGGCGGTCGTTGCAGCGCTCCCACCAGCGGCACAGCTCGCAGGCCTCCGACGGTTCGGGATACGTCGCCGCAATCAGCGCGTCATGACCGCGAGCCACCGTGGCGAGCAGGTCGGCGCGGACGCAACGGTAGTAGGCGGCATAGTCGGCGACGCGGAACGACTCGACGCGCAGCCCGGTGACGTCCCCTTCGGGCGCGGGCATCACCACGTGGAACCGCTCCGGCGCCAGGCCCTGCATGCACGTGAGCAGGTCGGCATACACGGAGAGCTGCAGGATGGTGCCACCGCGCGTCTCGCGCGCCAGCTTCGCGTCGTGCACCTCGTAGCTCCACGCGCCGAGCGCACTGGCACGGGGGACGCGCACCAGCACGTCGGCGTAGCCGCGCCAGCCATCGCCGCTCAGCAACGCCTGCACGATGACGTCGGCGCCGCGCGCCATGGCCGCGCGCGTGGCGGCGTCGTGCGCGACCGCGCCGTCGCGGTCGCGGATCTCCGAGAGGTCCACCACCTCGAGTCCAGCCGCGCGCAGCCGCTCGACGTAGCGCCGCTCGTGCCCGAGACCGCGATCGCGCATCGCCTGCCCTACCGGATCGCTCCACTCCGGCCGCGCGAGGGCGGCGCGCGCGACGGCGAGGTCGAGCGCGGTGCGGTGGCGGCAGGAGAGAAACGACGAGAGGTCCGAGGGCGAGAGGATGAGCTGACCGGCGATGAACACGGAGGAGTGAATTATCCCGTCGGACCGGTTCGTGCGGCTACGGCTCGGGAGCGCGACGCTGTCGTCGTCGACTTCGCTGAACCGTCGGGCTGCATAGTCCCAAGGCTCGACCCCGCGAGGGCGGCGGGCCTGTCCCGCTTTGAGGGACTGGGCCCCTTCCCTTCGATGTAGACCCTCCAGCCGGTTAGGAGAACTCGGCGACCAACCGCGCCAAGTCCCGCGACGCCCGCCCCCGCGTCACGATGCGGACGTCGAGGTCCACGTCCCGCACCAGCGCCAGCGCGCGACGCATTGCCGCAAGAATCCACGCCGGATCGTTGCCGAAGGGCGCCACCTCCCAGACTGGTGAGGAAAGCCGGGCGCGAGCCGTTCCGCGCGGCGTTCAGCACCGCGGCCGACAGCGTGGCCTCGTAGGCGCCTTCCAGCACCAACGACGCGAACGGCGCCCACTGCTCTGCCGGAATACGCGAGTAGGCCACGGGCAGCGCCGAGCAGAACACCTGCGTCACGCGCTGGCCTGGGTCGTCGCTGATGGTGACCTGCACGTCGTGATGCACGCCCACCCGCAGCCGATCGCGCAGCGCGTCGCGCTCGTTGGCCGGCATCTGGCCGAGCCGTCGGGTGATGGCCGCCAGTCCCGATTCGGTGCACAGCGCGTAGCCGTTCTGCATCGTCCACAGCGAGCCGCGGTCGTTGCCCAGCGCGGTGCCGATGTCGCGCAGGCAGTCGATCTGCCGATGCCGGGTCTGCCCCACCTCGCCGTCCACGGGCACGAAGTAGTTGCGGTAGATGGTGGCGGCGCCGGCCGCAATCGCACACGCCGGCCCCTGCGTGCGGTCGTGCGCGTAGCGGGTGACGCCGTCCTCGGGCGTCACGTGCGGCCCGGTCATCTCCAGCAGGTTGAACTGCGACGCCACCTGGAACAGCGCGTGCCGGTGCGCGGGGTCGCGGTGGAGGGTGGAGACGTCGGCGACGACGGAGGAGACGCGGAGCCTGCCGGGGATCTGGTGGGGCATGCCGTACGACGCGCCGCTGCGCGCGCGGCCATGGGGCTGGGACGAACTGGCGCCGCTCCAGAGCGTCACCGAAGTGTGGGGCGTCTTCTTCGCGAAGAACCCGTCGTTCAATCCGCAGTACCCGCTCATGCAGAACATGGTGCAGGCGGTACTCGTGCTGCCCTACATGCTCGGGCTGTGGCTCACCGGCGGCCTCTCGACGC
>CADEDM010000256.1 GCA_902826065.1 uncultured Acidobacteriota bacterium
ACATGGCGCCCGCCGACGAGCTCGAGATCTGCTGGAGCGAGCTCGAGCAGATGGGGATGGCGTCGCGCACGGTGCCGGTGACCTACATCAACTCGGCGGCGGCGATTAAGTCGTTCGTCGGCGAACAGGGCGGCACCGTCTGCACGTCGTCGAATGCCGCGGCCGTCCTGACGTGGGGCTGGGAGCAGAAGGAGAAGATCCTGTTCTTGCCCGACCAGCACCTCGGTCGCAACACCGCCTACTTCCGCATGGGCGTGCCGCTCGACCAGATGGTGGTGTGGGATCCGAAGCAGCCGTTCGGCGGGTTGACGCGCGAGCAGGTCGACGCCGCGAAACTCATCCTGTGGAAGGGCCACTGCTCGGTGCACGTGCGCTTCACCGCCAAGCAGATCGACCTGGTGCGCCAGCAGCACCCCGGCGTGCGCGTCGTCGTGCATCCGGAAGTGCCGTTCGAGGTGGTGCAGGCCGCCGACGACAACGGCTCCACGGAGTACATCCTGAAACAGGTGCGGGCCGGCGCGCCCGGCAGCGTGTGGGCGGTGGGCACGGAGGTGCATCTCGTGCATCGCCTGGCGGATGAGATGCGTCCGCGCGGCGTGACGGTGCTCTCCCTCGACTCGCTGGGCTGCCTGTGCTCCACGATGTTCCGCGTCTCGCCGAACCACCTGCTGTGGGTACTCGAGGGTCTCGTCGAGGGCACGGTCCACAACCAGGTCGAGGTGCCGGAGCACCAGATCCACTGGGGCCGTGTGGCGCTCGATCGCATGCTCGCCATCCACTGACGAGCCGCGGCGCCCGACGCGCGTGCGCGCTCGCCTGGCCCGCGCGCCGCCGTCCCTGATACAGTCGAAGACTGCAACCCAATCAACTCCGTATTGAGGAGGCCCGTTCCATGGCTCATTCCCTGCCTGCGCTGCCCTACGACCACGCGGCGCTCGAACCGCACATCGACGCCACCACGATGCAGATCCACCACGGCAAGCACCATCAGGCCTACGTGACGAATCTGAACGCGGCGCTCGACAAGCATCCCGAGCTGCACAACAAGAGCCTCGACGACCTCGTCAAGCACCTGGGCTCTGTGCCCGAGGACATCCGCACGGCCGTGCGCAACAACGGCGGCGGCCACTGGAACCACGCGATGTTCTGGCAGCTCATGGCGCCGAACGCCGGCGGCGCGCCCACCGGCGACGTGGCCAGCGGCATCGCGGCGGCCTTCGGCAGCTTCGACGCCTTCAAGGAGAAGTTCCAGGCCGCCGGCATGGGCCGCTTCGGCAGCGGCTGGGCGTGGCTCGTCGACAACGGCGGCACCTTCGAGATCGTCAGCACGCCGAATCAGGACAACCCGCTGATGGAAGGCAAGAAGGCGATTCTCGGCGTGGACGTGTGGGAACACGCCTACTACCTGAAGTACCAGAATCGCCGCGCCGACTACCTCGGCGCCTTCTGGAACGTCGTGAACTGGACCGAGGTCGCACGGCGCCTCAAGGGCTGATTGCGGCCGCACGTTCTCGCGTTCGTCCTCCTGCTGGCCGGGCCGGCGGCGCCTGCCGATGCGCAGGCGCCGGCCGCGACCGCCCCGGCGGCAGCGCCCGCTGATCCCGAGTCAATCACCGGCCACACGTCCTTTCTCGTCGAGAACATGACGCGCGTGGAGGCGTGGCGCTACTTCCATCCCTTCAACGGCGGCGGCATCGAGCCCGACTACTCGTTCGTCGGCAATCGCACGTCGCTCGGAGCGTCGTACGCCGGGCCGCGGTGGTCGCTGCAGGGCACGCTGCAGTACGTCCGGCTCGAGAACCTGCCGACGCGCGCGATCGGGCCCGGACTCATGGGCACCGGCGCGGCCTATTTCTTCCAGGCCGCCGGCACCTTCAGCTACCAGTTCTATCTGCGCGGGCTGAGTGCGACGTGGCGCGCTCGCGACCTCGGTACGTGGGTGGAACTGGGCCGACTGTCGCGGGCGGCATCCACTGAGCCGCCGAGCGGCGACGCGACCATCGACGGGCTGGTGCGCGAGGAACTCAACGGCCGCCTGCTCGGCGACATGGAGTGGTCGTTCTACCAGCGCGCATGGGACGGCGCGCGTGGCGGGGTGCGTCGCGGCGGATGGTCCGCGACGGCGACCGCGGCCTTGCCGACGCAGGGCACCTACGAGGAGTCCGCGAACCTGTTCATGGATCGCGTCCAGGTCGGCGCGCTGGAAGTCGGGGCGGCGCCAGGGGCGCTGGTGCCGCGGACCCGCGTCGATGCGTTCACCATCGTCTACGACGACACGCGCCGCATCACCGCCCGGCCGGACAACCTCGCGCTGACGACGACGTCGCGGGCCCACATCCACGTCGTCACCGCCGGTGCGTCGATGGTGGGGGCGTACCCGTCGCGGACGGGCACGTCGGATGTCGTCGCGTGGGCGGCGGCACAGCGCGGCGACTGGTACGGACTACGGCATCGTGGCCTCGCGGCCACCGCCGCGGTGGGGCATCGCCTGTCGCGCGTGCCGTGGCGTCCGCGCCTGCGCGCCGGCGTGGCGTGGGCGTCGGGCGACGGCGACGCGACGGACGGGCGGCATGGCACGTTCTTCCCGCTGCTGCCGTCGGGCGATCGCGTCTCGCGCCTGAACGCCTACGCGCTGATGAACGTCGTCGACGCGTGGACCGCCATCGACGCGACGCCGGTGCGCACGCTCGACGTCCGCATCGGAGCGCGGCGCGTGCGCCTCGCCGACGGCGCCGACCGCTGGTATCAGGGCAGCGGCGCGACGATCCGCGCCGGCAACTACTTCGGCTACCAGGGCCGCAACGCCCGCGGCGCGACCTCGCTGGGCACGGTGACCGAAGGGAACGTCCGCTGGCAGCCGACACGCTGGTGGACGCTGCAGGCGTTCGCGGGACGGATGAACGGGGGCGACGTCGTGTCGCGGCTCTTCTCGGGCCATCGACTCGTCACCGCCTGGCTCGAATCCACTGTGCGGTTCTGAAACAGGGGCCTGTCCCGGGACAGGCCCCTTACGAAGTTCGTAAGGATCGGTCGCTTGGGATGGCTAGAAAAGCACCACGTCGACGTCCTCGCCAGCCTCGAGCACGCCGACCTCGGCAGGAATTTCCACGAAGCCGTCGGCGTGCGCCATGCTCGTGATGTCGCCAGACGCTTTGAACGCCGGCTCGGCGCGGCCCCCGACCAGGCGGACGGTGTAGAACTGCGTGCGTCCGACCCCCGACGTCACCCGCCGCGCCAGCGGCGCCGACACGACCCGCGGCGAGTGCGCCGGCAACCGGGCCACACGTCGCAGGAACGGCACCAGCAGCACGTACGCGTTCGTGAGACACGACGTCGGATTGCCGGGCATGCCGAACACCGGCGTGTCGCCGACCAGGCCGAACGCCGTGGGCTTGCCGGGACGCGTCGCGATGCCGTGGAACACGACGCGGCCGCGCGCGCGCAACGCATCGAGCAGCAGATCGCGATCGCCGACAGAGCTGCCGCCAGAGAACACGACCACGTCGCAGGCGAGCGCGCTCGTCATCGCCGCGTCGAGCGCCTCCAGCGTGTCACCCGCGACGTCGAACGGCACCGCCTCACCGCCGTGGGCCTCGACGATCGCCGACACGGTGAAGCGGTTCACGTCGTGGATCTGCCCCGGCGCGAGCGTCGCGCCCGGCGCCACCACCTCGTTGCCGGTCGAGACCACGGCGACGCGCGGCCGTTCGAACACGCGCGCCTCGCCGAGCCCGAGCGCGGCCAGTGCCCCGACGCGCGCGGGCAGCAAGACGTCGCCGGCGCGTAGCACGACGCTCCCGGCGGCGATGTCCGCCCCGGCCCGGGCGACGTGCTGGCCGCCCGCGACCGCGGTGTGAATGGCCACCTGCCCCGGCGTGGCTGACGGCGCCGTGTCCTCGACCATCACCACCGCGCTCGCGCCCGAGGGCAACGGCGCCCCGGTCGCGATCTCCACGCACTCGCCGGAGCCGACCTCGCGCGCCAGCACTTCGCCGGTGAACACGCGCCCCACCAGCACGAGATCTCGCGGTGTGCCCGCACTGGCGCCGGTCGTGTCGTCCGCGCGCACCGCGTAGCCATCCATCATCGCGCGCGCGAACGGCGGCACGTTCGACGCCGCGACGACGTCCTCGGCCAGCACCCGCCCCGGCAGCATCGCCAGGGGCGCGGATGCGACACGCGTGATGCCGACGGGCACGGCGTCCAGCCGCGCCCGCGCCTCGGCCAGCGAGATCGTCTCAGTGAACGGCCGCACGGTTACTTCCTCGCCTGCTGCACCAGATGCCCGATCTCCGGCACGACCAGCTTCGTCATCGCCAGGCGCACCGCGCTCTCCGATCCGGGCAGGGCGATCACGACACCGCCGCGGACGAGTCCGGCGCAGGCGCGGCTCAGCATCGCGGCAGGGCCGATGTCGTCGTAGCTCAGCATCCGGAACAGCTCACCGAAGCCGTCGAGGCGCTTCTCGAGCAGTGCGTCGATGGCCTCGAACGTCGAGTCACGCGAGGTGATGCCCGTCCCGCCGGTCGTGATGACGACCTGCGCGCCATCCGCCAGCGCCGAGGTCACGAACGTCGTGACGGCCGACGGCTCGTCCTTCACGATGGCCGTGCGCTGCACGACGTGGCCGGCGTGCTCGAGCAGCGTTCGGATCGCGCGCCCGCTCGTGTCCGTGGCCTCGGTGCGCGTATCGCTCACCGTCAGCACCGCGACCTGGACCGCCGCCGGCCCGGCGGCCTTGTGTTCCTGCTGCGACACGCCCGCGATCATAGAACGGCGCGCAGCGGCGCACGAGGCCCGCTATCATCACGGCATGCGACGAGTCGGGCGGACGAGGCTTCTCGCCGCGGCAGGCGTCCTGGCTGCGCTCGCGGTCATGCCGCCGCTCTCGGCGCAGCAACCGCGCCGGCCCGCGCGCGGCGTCCCGGCAGCCCCGGCGCCGCCGGCTCCGCCGGCGTTCGCCTCGACCCTCGACCGTGACGCGACGCGCTGGGTCGACACCACGCTCAAGGCGTTCACCGACGACCAGCTCGTGGGGCAGATCCTCATGGGCCGGTTCGATTCCACCTACATCAGCGCCGACTCCGAGGCGTTCCAGGCCATCGCCGCGCTCGTGCGCGACGTGCACATCGGCGGCTTCGTCGCGTTCGGCGGCGTGGAGCCGGTGCCGTCCGTCCTGCTCAACCCCACCTACGGACCGACGATCCTCGGACAACCGCTCGAACTGGCGGCGATCCTCAACCGCCTGCAGGCCGCCGCCGCGACGCCGCTGCTCATCGGCGCCGACTACGAGCATGGCGTCGGCATGCGGATCAACGGCGGCACCCGGTTCCCGCGTGCCATGGCGTTCGGTGCGGCCGGTGACCCGGCGCTGGTGCGCGAGGCCGCGCGTCTCACCGGCAGGGAAGCGCGCGCCCTCGGCGTGCACGTGAACTTCGCGCCGGTCGCGGACGTCAACAACAACCCGCGCAATCCGGTGATCAACATCCGGTCGTTCGGCGAGGACCCGGCGCGCGTCGGCGCGCTCGCAAGCGAGGCCGTGCGCGGCCTGCAGGAGGGCGGCGTCGTCGCCACCCTCAAACACTTTCCGGGGCATGGCGACACGGCCGTCGACACCCATCTGGGCCTGGCCACCGTGCCGCATGATCGCGCGCGGCTCGATCGCGTGGAGCTGGCGCCGTTCCGTCAGGGCATCGGCGCCGGCGCCGCCGCCGTGATGGTGGCGCACGTCGAGATGCCGGCCCTCGACCCGACGCCAGGTCCGGCCACGTTCAGCCGGCCGATCGTGACCGGCCTGCTGCGCGGCGACCTGGGCTTCCGTGGCCTCGTCGTCACCGACTCGATGCTCATGGACGCCATCAGCGCGATGACCGGCCCGG
The DNA here is from genome assembly GCA_902826065.1 of uncultured Acidobacteriota bacterium. GTDB lineage: Bacteria > Acidobacteriota > Vicinamibacteria > Vicinamibacterales > UBA2999 > CADEFD01. The sequence continues at coordinate 5,880 of CADEDM010000256.1, forward strand.
GCGAGGCGGCGGTGAAGGCCGTCCAGGCCGGCGCGGACGTCGTCCTCGATCCCGAAGACGTGCGGGACGCCGCCACGGCGCTGAAGGCGGCCCTCGCCAGCGGCACGTTGCCGCGCGCCCGTCTCGTCGAATCCGCCCGTCGCGTACTCGAGTACAAGGCGCGCCTTGGCCTGCACCGCACGCGCACCGTGGATCTCGACGACGTCATGTCACACGTCGGCACGAAGGCAGCCGCGGACCTGGCGCGCACCACGGCCGAGCGCGCGGTCACGCTGCTGCGCGACGAGCCGTCCGCCGTGCCGCTGACCACGCCGCGCAACGGCCGCGTGCTGTATCTCTCGGTGCTCGACTATCCGTCCAACTGGCGCATCGCCGCGCCCAGCCGCACTGTGATTCCGGAGTTGCGCAAACGCTGGCCGACGGTGACGGCGGTCGAGCTGTCGGATCGTACGTCGGCCCAGGAACTCGACCTCGTGCGGGCGCTGGCCGCGACCCACGATGCCATCGTCGCCGGCGTGTTCGTGCGCGCGTCGTCGGGCAGCGGACGGCTCGACCTCGGACCCGGTGTCGTGCGCCTCCTGCAGGACCTGTCAGCCGCGGCGGGGCGGCGCAGTCAGCCGTTCGCGTCGGCCTTCTTCGGCAGTCCGTACGCGGCGGTGGCCGCAACGGCGTTGCCGTCGGTGCTGGTCACCTACGACTTCGGCGACTACGCCGAAGCCGCGGCCGTCCGCGCACTCGCGGGCGAGATTCCAATCCAGGGACGCCTGCCCGTGGCGTTGGGCGAGGGCCTGGGGGTCGGCTTCGGTCTCAGCCGGCCCGCGACAGCGTCCACTGCCGCGCGCTGACCGCCGAACCGGGCCGGATCGCTGTGCTAGAATCAGGGTTTCTCAGCCCCCGCGCCCTTAGCTCAGTTGGATAGAGCGTCTGGCTACGAACCAGGAGGTCGCACG
>CADEDM010000257.1:0-4230 GCA_902826065.1 uncultured Acidobacteriota bacterium
TCGGGCACGCCGGCCAGGCGCACGAGGTCGCGCAGGCGCTGCAGGTTGCGCAGGCACGGCAGGTCGGGATTGGCGACGAGGTGCACCTCGTCGGAGACGTGCAACGCGGCGGCCGAGCATGGGCTCAGCGCCGATCCGGCATCGACGACGACGAAATCGTAGCTGCGGCGCAGCGTGTCGAGCGCGTGCTCGATGTCGGCCGCGTCGGCCGCGCCAGGCCGGCCGTAGTCAGCGGCGCCGGGCAGCACGTCGACGCCGCAGTCGTGGCGCGCGAGCAGTCCCGGCACGGCTTGCGGGTCGATCCACGTCAACTGATCGAGCAGGTCGAGCAGCGTGAAGCGCGAACGCACACCCAGGAACAGCCCGACGTCACCGGTTCCGGGCTTGAGGTCGACGACCACGGTCGGCGACCCGGTGACGCGCCGCAGCTCTGCGGCGCAGTTCACGGCGAGGGTCGTCGTGCCCGTCCCGCCCTTCGTGCCCAGAAACGAAACCACCATGCCCCGACAGCGAGGCAATGGGTATGCCACGCCTGCGCCGGCCCGGCCGGACGCGAATGGCGGGGCGCCCGGCGACCGCCGCGACGAACCGAGACAATTGGCGATCTCCGTTTTGTAAGGAGCGTGACCAAAATCGGCCAGTGCGGTGTGCGCCGCGCGCGCACACTCCGGCAACCGCGCCACTTCGCGGCCTGTCGCGATGGGGCATGGGGCTTGCTGTTCGCACACCGCAGGACCCCCAGCCCATATGTCGCCGAAACGCCCCGCGCCTCCGAAGCCGTCGCCCACCTCCGACGAGTTGACCGACGAATGGGGCATCTACGACCCGGAGAAGGCCGGCATCCCGGCGCTGTTGAAGCGTCTCGGACGTCCCGTGCTGCGCGCCGCGCCGACCAGCACGCGCCGCGATCGCCGCCGCGGTCTCCGACCCGAGCGATCGGCGGAAGGCGTCGGCCTGGCGCTCAACGAAGTGCGGCGCCGCGCCGGGCTGCTGCCCGACGAAGACCCGTCGCTGGCTGCGGGTAATCCGGCCCGCGCGATGCGGTTCGCGCTGAAGGCACGCGCCGCGGCGGATCAAGTCGCCGTCGAGCCGTACGTCCCTCCGCCCGCGGAAGCCGAGGCGCCGCCGGTGCCCGAGGTGGTCGAGACGCCACCCGCGGCCGCGCTCGTCGCCGACGTGCCGCCGGCGCCGCCGGCGCGCAAACGCGCGCGGAAGGCGGTAGCCGCCGAGCCCGCCGCGCCAGTCGTCGAGGCAACCCCGGCACCCGCGCCCACCGTCGAGCCGTCGGCCGTCGCGGCGCGGCCGCGCGGACGCAAAGTGGCGGCGCGGGGGCGCGCACGCACCGTCGTCACCGCGCCGGTGCCGGCACCGGTGCCAGCACCGGCCGCAGCCGAGGCCCGCACGCCGCCGGTCCCAGTGATCGAGACATCGTCGGTGGCCGCGCCGCCGGCGAAGGTCGCGCCCGCGGTGAAAGCCGGACCGCCGGCGCCGTCACCACGCCGGCCCCGCGGGCCGGTGCCGCTGGCGGCGTGGGCGCATGCCGTGGCCGAGACGCCGCGTCAGCCGGCGCGTCGCGTCGATCCCCGCGGGTTCTGGCGCGGCATCTTCCGCATCCCGGCCGAGGTCGCCCTGGTCGAGTACGCGCACGGCTGCCGCATCCATCGCCTGCTGGTCGAAGCCGGCGACGATCACGCGCCCGATTTCATCTGAGGACGGCCCGGGTCAGCGCGCCGGTGCGCCGCCGCCCCACGGCTGCAGCACCGCGTAGAGCGTCGCCACGATCGGGGCGGCGACGCCGTGCGCGGTCGCGCGTCGCAGCGCGGCTCCCTGCAGCGCCTCCACCTCGGTGCGCTTGCCCTGCTCGAGGTCGGTGAGCAGCGACGACCGCGTGGTGGGCGGGATCGTGTCCATGTAGTGGCGCAGGGTCTCGAAGCGATCCGGCGAGATCGTCACGCCCTCGGCGGCCGCAATGGCCGCCACCTCGCGAGCGGCGGCATAGAACATCTCGCGCACGGCCGGCCGCTCCCACAACGGCCCGATCGGCAGCCGCGCGGCGCCGGTGAATCCCGAGAACGGCACCAGGTAGACGAACTTGTCCCAGATGGGCACGCGGCCGTCCGGCACCGCCGTGACCTGGATGTCGGCCGGCGCCATGACATCGGCGATGGCCTGCACGCGCGCCGATACCGAGTGGCGCTCACCGAACGCCTCGCCGAGCACGATGGAGCGATGCACGCCGGTCTGCGCGATCACGCCCGGTGCGACGACGGCCGTCGCGACGTAGGTGACGCCGCCGAGGACCCGGGGCTCGCCCACCGCCGCAGCGACCTCGGCGGCCGAATCCACGCCGTTCTGCAGCGTGAGAACGGCAGTCTTCGGCCCGACGAGGGGCGGCACGAGTGACAGGGCGGTGCCGTTGTCGTAGCTCTTGACGGCGTAGATCACCAGGTCGACCGGACCCACCGCTGCCGGGTCGGACTCGGCCGTGACCCTGGCCGCGAAGTCGCCCAGCGCCGGCGAACGGACGCGCAGTCCATGGTCGCGGATGGCGGCAAGGTGGGCGCCACGCGCCACCACCGCCACCTCGACGCCGGCCCGGGCCAGCCGCGCCGCGAAATACCCACCCACGGCGCCGGCGCCGACCACGGCAATGCGCATCCGCTCTCCCTCGGGCCGGCCCAGCCGGCCGCGCGGCGGAGTTCTATCACAGCCGCATGAACTCCGACCCCCTCGGTCCCGTCTAAACTGGGGCCAGCCTGCCGGCAGCCGAGGAGAACTCCGTGCGTCAGTGGATCGTGGCCAGCCTGCTGGTGCTCCTGCCGATCACCGGCGTCGCCCGTCAGACGCCGCGTGCGCCGACCGATCTCGATCGGCTCATGGAAGAGGTCGTCAAGCGCCGCGACGACAACTGGCGCAAGCTGCAGCAGTACATCCTGAGCGAGCGGCAGAAGGTCGTCGTCACCGGGCCCGAGGGACTGCGGCTCTACGGGACGTCGCGCGACTATTCCTGGTTCGTGAAGGACGGCTTCTTCGTCCGCAGCCCGCTCGCGGTCAACGGGGTCGCCATCTCCGAGGCCGACCGTCGGAAGTACGAGGACAACTACCTCAGTCGCCAGAAGCGACGCGACGAACGGCGCGCGAAGCGCGCCGCCGAGCGCGGCGAGCCGCTGCCGCCGCCGTCGCCCGAGGCGATGGGCGATCTGCTGCGCCAGCAGGCCGAACCCAACTTCATCTCCGCGGCCTACTTCCTCCGCTTCAAGTTCGACCCGGGCCGCTATGCCCTGGCCGGCCGCGAGACCGTCGACGGCCGGGAGGTGCTGCGGATCGAGTACTACCCGACGCGGCTCTTCGACGACGAGAAGGACGACAAGACGCGCGCCGAGCGGCGTACCGAACAGGCGCGAGGCCGCGACCGCAACGACCCCGACGACGACGAGCGCATCGAGCAGCAGATGAACAAGGCATCGCTCGTGACGCTGTGGGTCCTGCGCGACGAGAAGCAGATCGTGCGCTACGTGTTCGACAATGTCGACATGGGCTTCCTGCCCGGGCGCTCGGTGGCGCACATCGACGAGCTGACCGCGTCGATGCAGATGAAAGAGGCGTTCCCTGGCGTGTGGCTGCCGCAGACGATCGGGGCGAAGGCGGGCGTGATGACGGCCCTGGGCCGCGCCGCCGCCGAGTACGACATCGCCTACACCGACTACCGTCAGGCCGGCGTCACGGTGCGCGTGCAATGAGGGCCGCGCTCGCGGCGTTGTGGCTGGCGCTGGCGCCGGCCGCGGCCACGTCCGCCCAGACGCCGCCGGTCATCGCCGACGTCTTCGTCCACGGCAACCACACGACGCCCGACAGCGACGTCCTGGCGATTTCGGGACTGGTCACAGGGGGGCCGGCGACCGACGAAGCGCTCGCCGCGGCGAAGGCGAAGCTCGATGCGAGCGGGCGCTTCGCGTCGGCGGACGTGCGGCGGATGCTGGCATCGATCGACGACCCCGACGATTTCCGCATCCTGGTCTTCGTGGAAGAGCTGCCGGGTGTCGCGCCCGACGACCTGACGCCGGGATGGGCGACGCGCGTGTGGCGACAGCGGCTGTGGGTGCCGGTGGTGCGCTACGACGAAGGCTACGGGATGACCTACGGCGTGCAGGCCGCGTTCGAGGGGACCCTCGGCGGCACCAGCCAGCTCTCCATTCCGGCGACGTGGGGCGGCGAACGCCGCATCGGCGC
>CADEDM010000257.1:4330-6797 GCA_902826065.1 uncultured Acidobacteriota bacterium
CGCGCCGCCATCGACCGTCTCGACGTCGTGACCGGCGTCCGCCGGCGCGTGCGTCTCGACACCTCGGGCGCGCTGGGCCTGCCGCTGGCCGCCACCGTCACCGTGCGCGGCTTCCTCACCTCGAGCGACGGCTCGCTGCCGGCCTACGAGCAGACGATGATCGGCGGCGGCCTCGCCACCCGCGGCTTCCGCCGCGGCTACCGCGTGGGCGACAACGCCGCCGGCGCGTCGTTGTCGCTCGCCCGCCCGTTCGGCTCACCGCTGCAGCTCGTACGCCACGGCCTTCGCACCTTCGTCGACTGGGGCGCCACCTACGACGCCGGCACCAAGCTCGCGGACGCCAGGTTCGACCGCGGCGCCGGCGTGGGCTGGTTCGCGAACCTCATGGCCCTCAACGCCTACGTGGACGTGGGCAAGGGCACGGGCGGCTGGAGAGTGCACGTGCGATTCGGGACGGGCTTCTAGGGGCTGGGTTCTGGAGGCTGGGGGCTGGCGCGTGTGTAGCGTCACACAGGCACGCGAGACTGGATCACGCCCGACACTCCAGCCCCTATCCCCCAGCCCCCAGGACGTGCTCCCGCAGCGCCTGAGCCAACCCGCCGCTGTCGTTGTCGGCCGTCACGGGGAAGCCCAGGGACAGCAGCGCAGGCTCGGCGTTGCCCATCACCACCGGCGTGCCCGCCCATTGCAGCATGTCGATGTCGTTGTGGTTGTCGCCGATGGCGAAGACCTCCTCGCGAGCGACGCCGAGGTGGCGCGCGACGTCGGCCAGGGCGTGGCCCTTGGTAGCGCCGGCGGCGTTGACGTCGACGAGCGCGAAGTCGCGCGCGGGATAGGACGTCATCGACACGGCCACGTGCGGGCGGGTCTCGTCGGTGAGCAGCACGCCGGCGAGGTGCGCCATGGGCGCGACGCGGCCGTTGAAGGCCACCTGCACCGGCGGCTCCTCGTCGAGGGCGTGCTCGAGGTCGGGCACGACCCGCACCAGGTGGCGAATCTTCGCGTAGTAACCGCGGCGGTTCGGCGTCTCCCACGACATCTGGTCCACCACCGTCTGGCCTTCGCCGTCGCGGTTGAACTGCACCAGCGTGTCGGGGCGCCACGCCCGCGTCGCCGCGAGCAGCCGGCGGGCGACGTCCCGATCGAGGTGCCGCACCGCCAGGGTGTCGCCGTCGCGCACCCGCGCGACGGCACCGTTGCAGACGACGAGCGTCAGGGGATCGGGCAGCTCGCTCACCGCCTGCAGCGCGAACTGGTAGTTGCGGCCGGTGACGACCACCAGGTGCACGCCGCGCGCCGCCGCGTCGCGCAGGGCGTCGAGGTTCGCCGGCGGGATGCGGCCGTGGCCGTCGAGCAGGGTGCCGTCGACGTCGATCGCGGCGAGCCGGATCACCCGGTGATGCGCTTCACGAACGCCGGGTAGGCGTCGGGACTCTGGGCCTGCATGTAGGCGGCGTAGTCGGCGCCCACGCGCTCGAGGTTGGCCATGTACGACGGGTCCTTGTAGGCGTCGCGCATGCCGCCCAGCACCGGACGCAACCGCTCGTGCACCACCAGCAGCTCACGGCCGCTCTGGAAGAACAGCTCCTTGTTCAGCACGCCGGTGACGATGAACGACGCCACCATGTCCCAGTAGGTGATCACCATCCGGAACGACGCGTTCTCGCCGCTGCCGGGCGGCACCAGCGTGGCCAGTTCTTCCCACTTCTTCGGCCGGAAGCTCGCCGTGAACCATGCGCGGGCCTCACGCATTCGTTCTTCCCGGCGCATCTCATACAGGCGAAGGATGAGGTTCGCGTCGTCGTAGGTGGGTCTCGAGATCATGCCGGCCTCTGGGCGGCGCGGAAACGCGCCCTGACCGATACAATAGTCGAGATATGAACCCGTGGAACGACTTCAGCGGGGCCAACGAAGGCTACGTCCTCGAGCTGTTCGAACGCTTCCAGCGCGATCCGGCTTCGGTCGACGAGGCCACGCGCGCCGCTTTCCGCACCTGGGGTCCGCCGGCGTCGCCGGCCGCGGCCTCGGGCCCCGCGCCGGGGGCCGGCGCCGATCTCAACGCCGCGATCGCGGCCGTCACGCTGGCCGAGTCGATCCGCCGCTACGGCCACCTCGCCGCCACGCTCGACCCGATCGGCTTCCACCGCCCCACCGGTGATCCGTCGCTGCATCCGCACGCCCACGGCGTCACGACCGACGCCCTGAAGCGGCTGCCGGCGTCGATCATCGGCGGCCCGGTGGCCCTGGGCGCCGCCAGCGCGTTCGAGGCCATCGAGCGGTTGCGCGCGGTGTATTGCGCCACTACCGGCCACGACTACTCGCACGTCTTCGTGCCCGAGGAGCGGGTGTGGCTGCGCGAGTCGATCGAGGCGCGGCGCTTCCGCGCGCCGGCCGACCCGATCGAGGGCCGCGAACTGCTCGACCGCATCACCCAGGTCGAGGTGTTCGAGCGCTTCCTGCAGCGCAC
>CADEDM010000258.1:0-3274 GCA_902826065.1 uncultured Acidobacteriota bacterium
CATCCACCACTTCACCGACGAGAAGGTGGCGATGGTGCAGACGCGCTGGGGCCACCTGAACGAGGACTACTCGCTGCTCACGAAGATCCAGGCGATCCTGCTGGATGCCCACTTCGTGCTCGAGCACGGCAGCCGCAACCGCGGTGGGTGCTTCTTCAACTTCAACGGCACGGCCGGCATCTGGCGGCGCGAGGCCATCGCCGACGGCGGTGGGTGGCAGCACGACACGCTGACGGAAGACCTCGACCTCAGCTACCGCACGCAGCTCAAGGGCTGGCAGTTCGTGTTCCTGCCCGGCCACGTCGCGCCGGCGGAACTGCCGGTCGAGATGAACGCGTTCAAGAGCCAGCAGCACCGCTGGGCCAAAGGCTCGATCCAGACCTTCCTGAAGCTGATGCCGCGCATCCTGCAGTCGGATCAGCCGCTGAAGGTGAAGGCGGAAGCGTTCTTCCACCTCTCGGCGAACTTCAACTACCCGCTGATGTGCGTGCTGTCGGTGCTGATGGCGCCGTCGATGGTCATCCGCTACAACATGGGCTGGTACGAGATGCTGCTCATCGACATCCCGCTGTTCCTGGCGGCGACGGCGTCGGTGGCGAACTTCTACATGGTCTGCCAGCGCGAGCTGTATCCGCGCACGTGGACCGAGCGGCTGCGCTACCTGCCGTTCCTGATGTCGATCGGCATCGGCCTGGCGGTGAACAACACCAAGGCCGTGATCGAGGCGCTGCTGCACAAGCCGAGCGAGTTCGCCCGCACGCCGAAGTACAGCATCGAGGGGACGGGCAACGGTCACGGCGGCGGCGAGTGGATGGCGAAGAAGTACCGCCAGGCGGTGCTGGTGCAGCCGCTCATCGAGCTGTCACTCGGTCTCTACTTCACGGGCACCCTGGTCTACGCCCTGGCCAACGGCATCTACGGCACCGTGCCGTTCCTGATGCTGTTCCAGGTGGGCTTCCTCTACACCGGCCTCCTGTCGCTCCTGCAGCAGTTCGGCGGCGACCTCGAGTTCAAGCCGGTCGCCAGCAGCAAGCAGGTCTAGTCGTCACGGGGCCGACCCTGTGACGTCTCCCGACGACATCCTCGAGAGCGATCGGCTCTACGTTCGGCGGTTCACGCCCGCCGACCTCGATGACCTCGCCGCGTTGCTCGGCGATCCGGATGTCGGCCGGTTCCTCGGCGGTGCCAAGGACCGGACGGCCGTCGAGTCGACGCTGCAGAACCGGGCGATTGCATACTACGACCAGCATCCCGGCCTCGGCATGTGGGCCACGATCGAGCGCGGCAGCGGACGCTTCCTCGGCTTCCACGTCCTGAACCACATTCACGGCGAGCCCGACATCCAGGTGGGCTACGCGCTGGTGCGCGACGCGTGGGGCCACGGCTACGCGACCGAGATGGCCGTGCGGCTCATGCGCTACGGGTTCGACGTCCGTGGGCTGACGCAGATCTGCGCCATCACCAATCTCGATCACGTGGCGTCGCAGCACGTGCTGCTGAAAGCCGGGCTCGAACGTCGCGGCGAGCGGACCTTCGCGCATCCGATCCTGGCGGACCAGGGGCCGATGGCGTGGTTCGTCGCCGACCGCGCCACGTGGCAGTTTCCGCCACGCTTGTAGCCGGCCTTTCGCAAGGTCTCGCAAGGGGCCTGTCCCGGGACAGGCCCCTTACGGAATTCGTAAATGGTATCGTCCCGGGCATGATGCGTCGCACGGTTCTCGCCGCCGTCCTGATCCTCCTCGCGACGACGGCCGACCGTCCCCTCAGCGCGCAGGCACAGCCACCGTCGTTCGACCTCGTGATCGCCGGCGGACGCGTCGTCGACGGGACCGGTGCGCCGTGGTTCGTCGCCGACGTCGGCATCCGCGGTGATCGCATCGCCGCGATCGGCGCTCTCGCGAACGTCCAGGCGACGCGTCGCATCGACGCCCGCGGACTCGTCGTGGCGCCGGGGTTCATCGACCCCCACGTCCACGCGCGCGAGCGCATATTCGAGCTGCCGGACGCCGAAGGTTACCTGTTGCAGGGGCTGACCACCGTCGTCGACGGCAACGACGGCAGCTCCCCGCTGCCGCTCGAGGCGTGGTTCCAGAAACTCGCCGGCGCCACGATGTCGCCCAACGTCGCGAGCTTCGTGGGCCAAGGCACTGTGCGCGAGGCGGTCATGGGCACCGCCAACCGCAAGGCGACGCCGACGGAGATCGCGAAGATGCAGGCGCTCGTGGCCGACGCGATGCGCGACGGCGCGATGGGGCTGTCGACCGGCCTCGCCTACGTGCCGGGCGCGTTCACGCCCACCGACGAGATCGTCGCCCTCGCCACGACGGCGCGAGCACACGGTGGCATCTACATCTCGCACATGCGTGACGAGGGCGGCGGCGTCCTGGAGTCGGTGCGCGAGACCATCGCCATCGGCGAACGAGCGAAGATCCCGGTGCAGATCAGCCACCACAAAGTGGGCGGGCGGAAGCAGTTCGGGCAGAGCGTGCAGTCGCTCGAGCTCATCGCCGCGGCGCGCGGCCGCGGCGTCGACGTCACCTACGATCAGTATCCGTACACCGCGTCGCAGACCGGGTTGTCGCTGATCTTCCCGCGGTGGGCGCTCGCCGACGACAAGCTGAACGAACGGCTCGCCAGCGCCGGCCAGCGCAAGGAGATCAAGACCGGGATGCTCGCGTTCATCGATGAGCGTTTCGGCGACGACCCGAGCCGCATTCAACTCGTACGCTGCGGGCACGATCCCTCGCTGGCGGGGAAGACCATCAAGGATCTGCTCGTCGCCGCGAAGCAGCCGCTGACGCAATCGGCGATGGCCGACATGGTCATCGAGCTACAGCTCGCGGGCGGATGCAGCGCCATCTTCCACGCCTACGATGAGCCGGACGTCGAGCGCTTCCTGCAGTCGCCGTTCGGCATGATCGGATCGGACGGCAGCCTCACAAGGCCCGGCGATGGCTCACCGCATCCGCGCGCGTTCGGCACTTATCCGCGCGTGCTCGGCCGTTACGTGCGCGAGCGGAAGATCCTGACGCTGGAAGAGGCGGTGCGGAAGATGACGTCGTTTCCAGCGGCGCGACTCGGACTCGGCGATCGGGGCGCACTCAAGGCCGGTCTGGCGGCCGACGTCACCGTGTTCGACGCCGCGACCGTCGCCGACAAGGCGACGTTCGCCGACCCGCATCACTACTCGGTGGGCGTCCGCTACGTCGTGGTGAACGGCCAGCTGACGGTGGCCGACGGCGCGCCCTTCGGGCGCACCTCTGGCGCCCGGAGC
>CADEDM010000258.1:3284-6743 GCA_902826065.1 uncultured Acidobacteriota bacterium
GTCGCGTTCTTGTCAGGGGCCTGTCCCGGGACAGGCCCCGAAGACAACTCGAGACACCCGGGCTATTTTTGCAACGGTTGGCCGGGCCTCACGGTCTGGCTCGCCGGCGGCGCCACGCCACGTTCTGCCCACGCCACGAGCCGGTCGAAGGCCTCGCGCACGGTGGGGATGTACGACGGCCCCTCGCTCATCGCCTTCGCGACGTCGGCATCGAGGCCCATGCGGCCGGCGATGTACATGAACGACTGGGTGCCGTCGTCGTCGCCCGACATGTGCCACACGCCTTCGACCAGGTAGAGCCGATGCTTGTCCTTCGGCGTGACGCGCGCGCGGTAGGCTTGCAACTCCGTGACGACGAAGTCGTCCCACGTGCCGTCCACTTCGATGGTCGGCACCTGCACCACTCCGGAGGAGTTGCCGCTCGCGCCCGCCGGCGCTGCCGACGCCGACCCGGCCGCCCGCACCGCACCCGACGCCGTATAGGGCCACAGGCGACGCGCAGCCACCGGCGTGCCGATGACCCTCGCGAACGCGACGATCTTCGGATCGGTGTCCGGCAGCCCCGGGTGCGTCTTCGGATCGATCGCCGGCCACGCCGTCGCCATCGCCTTCTGGCGCGCCTGGCGCGTCGGCAGGTCGCCGTTCGCGCCGGCCACGATGACCACGCCGGCGTACGGCGTGCCCGCCGCCTCTGCAGCGGCACGCGCGATACCGCCGCCCATCGAGAGCCCGAGCAGATAGCGGCGAACCGGCGCCTTGCCCAGGCGGCGCGCGACTTCCCCGGCCGCCAGGTCGGCGAACTGGTTCGTCAACGCGAGGCCGCCGGCGGCGTCGATGGCGCCGTCTCGGTCGACGCTGGCGTAGGCGAACCGTGACGCCACGGCATGCCCGCCGATGACGTCGTCGAGCGCCGTCTCGTCGGTGCCGATGACCTTGCCGGTCGGATCGAAGTTGTTCCCACCAGAGCCGCCGTGAGCGCCGATCACGAGCGCGCCGTTCCAGCCCGACGCCGGATAGCGCAGGACGAAGCGCTTCGACGCGGGCGCGCCGGCGACCGTGAGCGGCACCGTGCCCTTGATCTGCACGACTTCGTCGCTTCGCGACTCGAGGCCACCAGCCAGCGGCGACGTGGGTTGCGCGGCGAAGGACGACACTCCCGCGACGAGCAGGCCTGCGACGATGGGACAGCCGACGATTGAACGGCGCATGGTCAGAACGTCGCGATTGGATTGACGGGCGAACCTGACCCGCCCGGCGCCGGCAACGCCGCCACCGTCAGCATGAAGGCCCATCGTTTCAGCCGCGCCGCCACTTTCGCCACCTCCTCGAGGTCGGCGACGTCGATCATCGGCATGCCCAGCGTGTTGATCGACAGCATGTGGATCGGCCGCGGGAAGCCCTCGATGTTCGACGGCTGCACGTCCTGCACCGCGTCGCTGCTGATGAGGGCGACGTCGCGCTTCTTGAACCACGGCATGACCGACACGTGGAAGCCCGCGGCCTCGCGCGCCGCCGGCCACGGGCCCTTTTCGGCCCGGCGCGCGAAGCGCCCGGTGCGCAGGAACAGGGCGTCGCCACTGCCGATCGTCACGCCCGAGTACTTCTCCCATGCCTCGAGATCCGAGGCATAGATCGGGGTGCCGGGCTCGAGGTACTTCACCCCCCGCATCAACGGGATGTCCACCAGCACGCCACGGGTGACGAGGCCGTCCTTGAAGCCGAGGATGCTGTTCTTCATGCAGCCCGGGCCTTCGCCGAAGCCCTCACGCGTCGGCGCGGCCTGGTGGTACTTCTCGATGTCCCAGCCGTTGTAGGTCTTGCCCTCGAAGATGTAGTGGCACAGCGAGTCCATGTGCGTCGTGGTCGTGGCGTGGTACATCGACGAGATCACGTCCATCACCGCGCTCGTCGACAGCTTGCCCTCGCGCATCAGGAACTCGACCTTGAACGGAGTCGGGTTGTCGGCCAGCACCTCCTTGTCGAGCGTGTGCGCCATCGACACCGACAGCCCTTCACGCACCAGCGCCGCCGCCTCCTTGCGCTTGGCCGGCGTGATCAGGTTGAAGGTGCCGATCTCGTCGCTGGCGCCCCAGCGCCCCCAGTTCGAGATCGCCTTCATCATCTGCACGACTTCCGCGCGACTGGGATTGGGTGGAGGCGCCGGGACGGCCTGCGCGTCGACGCGTGCGACCACCGCCCGTGACGCCCAGCCCGCCCCCGTCAGCGCCACGCCCGCCAGCACCGCGCCTGCCATTGCTCGCCGCCACGTGACTCGCATGGAACCTCCTCCGTGGCGGGGAGGATAGCACTGGGTGCTGCGGGCTGGGGGCTGGGGGCTCGGCGTGTCGCATCACCGTCCGGCTCGCCGAGCTGCGTCGTGCGCACGCGTGTCGATGCACGCGCCAGCCCCCAGCCCCCAGCCCCGAGCCCGAGCCCCGAGTAAGATCGCCCAATGGACGTCAAAGCCAAGGCGGGGCTGGAAGACATCGTCGCCACCGACTCGGGGATCTGTTTCATCGACGGCGATCGCGGGGTGTTGTCGTACCGCGGCTACGACATCCACGACCTGGCGCGTCACGCGACGTTCGAGGAAGTGTGCCACCTGCTGTGGCACGGCCGCCTGCCGCAGAAGCACGAGCTCGGGGATCTGCAGTCGCAACTGGCGGCGGCGCGGCCATTGCCGGAGCCGATTCTGCGTTTCATGAAGATGCTGCCGCCGGGTGATGGCATGGACGCCCTGCGCACGCTCACGTCGGCGCTGGCGCACTACGACGCCGATGCGCACGACAACTCGGCGAAGGCGTCGTATCGCAAGGCGGTGCGCCTCACCGGGCAGATGGCGAGCCTGGTGGCCACGTGGGGCCGTCTGCAGGCCGGCGGCGGGCCGATTGCGCCGGATCCCGCCCTCGGGCACGCCGCCAACTTCCTCTACATGCTGCTCGGCCAGAAGCCGGACCCGGTGGCCACGCGGGCGATGGACGTGGCGCTCGTGCTGCACGCGGATCACGAACTCAACGCCTCGACGTTCGCGGCTCGCGTCGCCGCCGCGACGCTGACCGACATGCACTCGGCGGTCGTCGCCGGCGTCGGCACGCTGAAGGGGCCGCTGCACGGCGGCGCCAACGCCGAAGTGATGAAGATGCTGCTCGAGATCGGCGAGGACGCGCCGGCCGATCGCATCGACGCCTACGTGCGCGGCAAGCTCGGCCGCAAGGAGAAAATCTCCGGGTTCGGCCATCGCGTCTACACCACCGAGGATCCGCGCGCCACGCACCTGCGCCAGATGTCGCACGACCTCGGCAAGCGCGCCGGCAACCTCAAGTGGTTCCAGATGTCCGAGCGCATCGAGTCGATCGTCAAGGGCGAGAAGAAGCTCAACCCGAACGTCGACTTCTACTCGGCGTCCACGTACTACACGATGGGCATCGCCATCGACCTCTACACGCCGATCTTCGCGGT
>CADEDM010000259.1 GCA_902826065.1 uncultured Acidobacteriota bacterium
ATTGGAAAGAAGCCGATTCCGGTGCCGAAGGGCGTGACCGTCAAGGTCGACGCCGCTGGCGTCGACGTCAAAGGCCCGAAGGGGCAGATGCGCCAGGCGCTGCCGCCCGGTGTCGTGGTGGCGCTCGAAGACGGCGCGCTGCAGGCCCGGCGGGAACGGCCCGACGACAAGTCGCTGGCCAAGTTCCACGGCCTGGCGCGCAGCCTGGTGGCCAACGCCGTCCAGGGCGTGACCGAGGGTTGGAAGCGCGAGCTCGACATCGTCGGCGTGGGCTACCGCGCCGAGGTCAAGGGCAAGCAGGTGCACTTCGCGCTCGGCTACTCGCACCCGGTGGTCTTCGACGTGCCGACCGGCATCGAAGTCGCCATCGAGAAGCAGACGCACATCACCGTGACCGGCGTCGACCGTCAGCTCGTCGGCCAGGTGGCCGCGAACATGCGGCGGCTCCGCAAGCCCGACCCGTACCAGCAGAAGGGCGTGCGCTACACGGGTGAAAAGCTGAAGAAGAAGGCCGGAAAGACCGGGGCATAAGGCCATGAAGATCACGAACAAGGACGATCGGCGCCAGCGGATCAAGTACCGCATCCGCAAGCGGGTGCGCGGCACGGCCGAGCGGCCGCGCCTGAGCGTGTTCCGCAGCGTGACCCACATCTACGTGCAGGTCATCGACGACCTCGCCGGCCGCACCGTGGCCTCGGCGTCGAGCGTCGAGCCGACGGTCAAGGCGAAGCTCACCGGCGGCGCGCGTGCCGGCAACCTGAAGGGCGCGGTCGTCATCGGCGAGACCATCGCCGAGCGCCTCAAGGCTCAGGGGATCTCGAAGGTGGTCTTCGACCGCAACGGGTTCCTGTACCACGGCCGGGTCAAGGAAGTGGCCGAGGCCGCGCGCAAGGCCGGGCTCGAGTTTTAGGGCGGATCGGACAACGACATGCGGACACGCGAACGAATCGACGCGGGCCAGCTCGACATCAAGGACACGGTGGTTGCGATCAACCGTGTGACCAAGGTGGTCAAGGGCGGCAAGAACCTGAGCTTCAGCGCTCTCGTGGTGGTCGGCGACGGCCACGGCGTGGTCGGCTTCGGCATCGGGAAGGCGAAGGAAGTGCCCTCGGCGATCAAGAAGGGCATCGAGGCCGCCAAGAAGAACCTGATCCGCGTCCCGCTGAAGGGCACGTCGATTCCGCACCCGGTCCTGGGCCGCTACGGTGCGGGCCGCGTGCTGCTGAAGCCGGCGCCGGACGGCACCGGCATCATCGCCGGCGGCGGCGTCCGCGCGGTGGTCGAGTCGTGCGGCATCCACAACGTGCTGACGAAGTCGCTCGGCACGGCCAACCCGCACAACGTCGTGCGCGCGACCTTCACGGCGCTGTCGATGCTGAAGGACCCGACCCACGTGGCGCGGCTGCGCGGCAAGGACGTCGAGGACGTGGCCGGCGCCACCGCCTGAGCACGGCTGAGGACATCATGGCGAAGCAGGGCAAGACGCTGAAGATCACCCTGGTCAAGAGCCCGATCGGGTTCAACAAGACCCAGGCGAAGACGGTCGAGGGCATGGGGCTGCGGAAGATCCGTCACTCGGTGACGCTGCTCGATACGCCCGAGACGCGGGGCATGATTCACAAGGTCCGTCACCTGGTGACGGTGGCCGAGTAACGACCATGGCGACCAATCTCAGCAATCTCAAGCCGGCCGACGGTTCGAAGTTCCCCAAGAAGCGGGTCGGCCGCGGCCCCGGCTCGGGCAACGGCAAGACCGCGGCCCGCGGCTACAAGGGCGCCAAGTCGCGCTCGGGCTTCAAGTTCAAGCGCGGGTTCGAGGGCGGCCAGATGCCGCTCCACCGGCGCATGCCGAAGCGCGGCTTCAACAACATCTTCCGCGTCGAGTACGCGGTGGTGAACCTCGACGCCATCGCCGAGCGCTTCGACGACGGCGCGACGGTGTCGCCCGACACGCTCCGCGCGGTGGGGCTGGTGTCGGACCGCCGGGCGCTCATCAAGGTGCTGGCGCGGGGCGAGGTGAGCAAGAAGCTCACCGTGCAGGCGCACAAGTTCAGCGGGAAGGCCGCGGAGAAGATCGCCGCGGCCGGCGGCACGGCCGACGTCATCGGCGCGCCCGCGGCGTAGGAACCGGACAGGCCGAAGGCGTTTCGCCATGCTCGACGCGTTCAAGAACCTCTTCGCGGTCGCCGACCTCAGGAATCGCGTGCTTTTCACGCTCGCGATGCTGGGCGTGTATCGCGTGGGCAGCCACATCCCCACCCCGGGGGTGAACACGGCGGCGCTCGCCCTGCTCGCCGAGCAGGCGCGCGGCACCATGTTCGGCTTCTACGACATGTTCTCGGGCGGCAACCTGTCGCAGGTCACGATCTTCGCGCTCGGCGTCATGCCGTACATCAGCGCCTCGATCATCCTGCAGCTGCTGACCGTGGTGTGGCCGTACCTGGAACGGCTGTCGCGCGAAGGCGAGCTGGGCCGGCGCAAGATCACGCAGTACACGCGCTACCTGACGGTGGTGCTGGCGGTTGCGCAGTCGCTGGCGATCGCCGCCTACCTCGAGCAGCAGACCAACATCGCCGGCGGCCTGCCGCTGGTCTACGAGCCGGGCTGGGGCTTCCGCCTGATGTGCGTGCTCACGCTCACCACCGGCACCATGTTCGTGATGTGGCTGGGCGAGCAGATCACCGAGCGCGGCATCGGCAACGGCATGTCGCTGCTGATCTTCGCCGGCATCGTCGTCAACTTCCCGCGGGCGGTCACGCTGACGTTCGACCAGCTGCGCACCGGGCAGATCGGGCTCATCCGCCTGCTGCTGCTGGTGGCGCTGATGGTCGCGGTGGTGGCGGCGATCGTGTTCGTGGAACGCGGGCAGCGCCGCATCGTCGTGCAGTACGCCAAGCGCGTCGTCGGCCGCCGCCAGTTCGCCGGCACCAGCACGCACATCCCGCTCAAGGTCAACACCGGCGGCGTCATCCCGGTGATCTTCGCCAGCTCGCTGCTGGCGTTCCCGGCCACGCTGACCGGCTTCTTCCAGGCCGGCGGCTGGGGCGACGCGGTGGTGCGGCAGCTCGGCTACGGGATGCCGCTCTACAACCTGCTGTTCGTCACCCTGATCCTGTTCTTCGCCTACTTCTACACGGCCATCATCTTCAATCCGGATGACGTGTCGGAGAACATGCGGAAGTACGGCGGCTTCATCCCCGGCATTCGCCCCGGCAAGCGGACCGCCGAGCACATCGACACGATCCTCACGCGCATCACCCTGGCGGGGGCCCTGTACCTGTGCCTCGTCGCACTGCTGCCGGAGTTCATGATCACCGGCTTCCAGGTCGCGCCGATTCCGGTCATCGGCGGCTGGCTCGACAGCAACCTGCCGCAGTGGTTCACGTCGGGGCTGGGCGTCAACTTCTTCTTCGGCGGCACCTCGCTCCTCATCGTGGTCGGCGTCGCGATGGACACCGTGAGCCAGCTGGAGTCGCAGCTGATCATGCGGCACTACGACGGCTTCATGAAGAAGACGCGCATCCGCGGGCGGCGCGACTAGGAGCATGGGCTTGCGTCTGCTGATGATCGGGCCGCCGGGAGCGGGGAAGGGAACGCAGGCCGCGCAGATCGCGCGTGACCACGGCGTGCCCAAAATCTCCACCGGCGACATGCTCCGCGACGCCGTGGCGTCGGGGACATCGCTCGGCCTGCAGATTCGCGAGACGATGTCGACCGGGCGGCTGGTGAGCGACGACTTGATCGTGGCGCTGGTCCGCGATCGGCTGCGTCTCGACGACGCCACCGTCGGGTTCGTCCTCGACGGCTTTCCGCGCACGGTCACGCAGGCCGAAGCGCTCGATGGGCTCCTGAACGGCGCGCCGCTGACGGTGGTCGAGATTCAGGTGCCCGACGAGGAACTCGTGCGCCGGGTGCGCGGCCGCCGCATCTGCGAGTCGTGCGGCACCACGGTGTCGGCGTTCGACGGCGATCCGGCGCAGGCCTCGGCCTGCCGGAACTGCGGCGGACGGCTGGTGCAGCGATCGGACGACAGCGAGGCGGTGGTCCGCGATCGGCTGCAGGTGTACTGGAAGGAGACGCGGCCGATGATCGGCTACTACGAGCCGCGGCCGACCTTCCGGCGGGTGAACGGCGCGCTGGCGCCGCGCGACGTCTACGCGGCGATCGCCGGGGCCATCGGCTCGGTGGCGGCGGGGCGGTAGGGACGATGATCGTCTGTCGATCGGCGGCGGAGCTGGAGCGGCTGGCGCGCGTGAACGCGCTCGTCGCCCGCGTGCTCGTCGAACTGGCCGGCATGATCGCGCCGGGGGTGACGACGGCGGAAGTCGACGCGCTGGCCGAACGGCGGCTGCGCGACGCCGGCGCCGAGCCGGCGTTCAAGGGCTACCACGGGTATCCCGCGACGATCTGCGCGTCGGTGAACGAGCAGGTCGTGCACGGCATCCCGTCGGCGCGCACGCTGCAGGCCGGCGACATCGTGTCGATCGACCTGGGCGCGAAGATGGACGGGTTCTACGGCGACAGCGCCGTGACGGTGCCGGTGGGGCCGGTGAGCGCCGAGGCGGCGCGGCTGCTCGAGGTGACGAAGCAGTCGCTGGCCGAGGCGCTGCAGGTGGTGAAGGCGGGGGCGCGGCTGTCGGACATCGGCGCCGCGGTGCAGCGTCACGTCGAGGCCAACGGGTTCTCGGTGGTGCGCGAGTTCGTGGGCCACGGCATCGGGCAGACGCTGCACGAAGAGCCGCAGATCCCGAACTACGGCACGCCCGGCCGCGGGCCGCGGCTGGCGGAGGGCATGGTGCTCGCGATCGAGCCGATGGTGAACATCGGCGCGGCGGGCGTGAAGGTGCTGAGCGACGGGTGGACGGCCGTGACCAAGGACGGCAGCCTGTCGGCGCACTTCGAGCACACCGTGGCGGTGACCGCCGACGGGTGCCGGGTGCTGACGAAGGCCGACGCCGCGGCGAACGCGGCGGCGTAGGGTCGAGGATGTCCGGCGAGACGAAGGCGTCTCCGCTGGAGGTGGAAGGCACCGTGCGGGAGCTGCTGCCGAGCGCTCTGGTGCGGGTGAGCGTAGACGGACGGCACGACGTCGTGGCGCACGCCGGAGGGTCTCCGGGACGGAATTTCGTGCGGGTCGTCGTGGGGGATCGAGTGAAGCTGGCGTTGTCGCCCACGGATCGAACCCGTGGCCGGATCGTCGGGAAGCTGTAGGGACGAGCGATGAAAGTGCGAGCCTCCGTCAAGAAGATGTGCGACAAGTGCAAGGTCGTGCGGCGCAAGGGCGTCGTGCGGGTGATCTGCGCGAACGCGAAGCACAAGCAGCGGCAGGGGTAGGACTGGGACTGGGGGCTGGAGGCTGGGGGCTGGGGCTCATCGGAGTCCGCGTCCAGAACCCGCCGCCCGAGGACTAAGACGTTATGGCGCGAATTGCAGGCATTGACCTTCCGCGAACGAAGCGGGTGGAAATCGGGCTCACCTACATCTTCGGGATCGGGCAACACCGCTCCGGGAAGATCCTCGAGGCGGCCGGCGTCAGTGGCGACGTCCGCGTGAAGGACCTCACCGACGACGACGTGCGGAAGATCAGCCGCGTCATCGAGGAACAGGGCGGCGTCGAGGGCGATCTCCGCAAGGAGGTCTCCATGAACATCAAGCGGCTCATGGAGATCGGCAGCTACCGGGGCATGCGGCACCGCCGCGCGCTGCCGGTGCGCGGCCAGCGCACCCGCACCAATGCCCGCACGCGCAAGGGCCCGCGCAAGGGCGCGGTCGCCAAGAAGAAGACGGTGTAACCGATGGCCAAGACCGAAGGCGCGAAAGAAGCCACCCCCAAGAAGAAGACGTTCAAGAAGCGCGGCGAGAAGCGCGTGGTGCACCACGGCTTCGCCCACATCCAGGCGTCGTTCAACAACACCTTGATCACGATCACCGACACCGAGGGCAACGTGGTGTCGTGGTCTAGCGCCGGGGCGATCGGCTTCAAGGGCTCGCGCAAGGGCACGCCCTACGCCGCGACGCAGGCGGCGATGACCGCCGGCAACGTCGCCAAGACGTTCGGCATGCGCTCGTGCGAGGTGCTCGTCAAGGGCCCAGGTTCCGGCCGCGAGTCGGCCGTGCGCGCCCTGCAGAACGCCGGCATCGAGGTGAAGTCGATCCGCGACGTCACGCCGATTCCGCACAACGGCTGCCGGCCGCCCAAGCGGCGCCGCGTCTAGCCCGCAGATTCAGAGAGAGAGAAGGACGACGTTACATGGCTCGATACACCGGTCCGGTCTGCCGCCTGTGCCGCCGTGAGGGCATGAAGCTGTTCCTCAAGGGCGAGCGCTGCTACACCGAGAAGTGCGCCATCGAGAAGCGCAACATGCCGCCCGGCCAGCACGGCCGGCGCCGCGCCTCGAAGATGCAGGGCTACGGCGTGCAGCTGCGCGAGAAGCAGAAGGTCAAGCGCACCTACGGCGTGCTCGAAGATCAGTTCCGCCGTTACTTCGAGATGGCCGATCGCACCCGCGGCATCACCGGCGAGACGCTGCTGCAGCTGCTCGAGCGGCGCCTCGACAACGCCGTCTACCGCATGGGCTTCGCGACCTCGCGGCCGCAGGGCCGGCAGCTCGTGCGCCACGGCCACTTCCTGGTCAACGGCAAGAAGGTCGACATCCCGTCCTACTCGCTGAAGGCCGGCGACGTGGT
>CADEDM010000260.1 GCA_902826065.1 uncultured Acidobacteriota bacterium
CGATCTTCCGGCAGAAGGGTGTGCTGGTGATCCCGGACATCTACGCCAACGCCGGGGGCGTGACGGTGTCGTACTTCGAGTGGCTGAAGAACCTTTCCCACGTGCGCTTCGGCCGCATCTCGAAGCGGCACGAAGAAGCCAACGAGCGGCAGATGCTGAAGGCGATCGAACTCGCGACCGGGAAAAGCTTCACCGAGGCGGAACGCAGCGCCCTCGCCAAGGGCCCGGACGAACTCGACCTCGTGAACTCGGGCCTCGAGGAGACGATGATCACCGCCTACAACGGCCTGCGCGAGACCCGGAAGCAGCATCCCGACGTCCCCGACCTGCGCACCGCCGCGTTCCTCACCGCGATCCACAAGGTGGCGAGGAGCTACATGGAGCTCGGCATCTTCCCGTAGCGGAGCGAGCGGCTAGCCGCCGGACTTCAGATACCGCTCGAAGTAGTCGGTCAGCTTCCTGAAGAAGTAGACCGCGTAATGCTCCCGGCTCGACCACGCGTGCGTGGCGAGCGGCGCCGTCGCGAGATCGAAGTCCTTGTCGAGCAGCATCAGACGTTCGGCCAGCGCCATGGTCGTGCGGAACGGGACGACGTCGTCCATCAGGCCGTGGATGATGAGCAGGTGGTCGCGGAGGTTGGCGCCGAGCGTCATCGCCGAGTTCCTGACGAACGCGTCGGGATGCGTGTCGGGCGAGCGCGTGATGGCGACGTCGTCTGGTCCGAAAGCGAACGGATCGGTGGCCGGCGCGCCGGCGACGCCGGCGGCGAACATCCCCGGACGTTTGAGCAGCGCGTAGACGCTCAGCAGTCCGCCGTAGCTGCTGCCGTAGATGCCCATCCGCGTGCCGTCGACGTACGGCAGCGCCGCGAGCCCGTCGCGCACCGCCGCCAGGTCGTCGAGGTCGCGGTTGCCGTAGTCCATGAGGAAGGCCTCGCGGAACGCGCGGCCGTAGCCGACGCTGCCCCGCACGTCCACCTGGACGACGATGAAGCCGCGCTGCACCAGGTACTGCTGCAGCGTCCCGTTCACGCCGCCCCAGCGATTGCGGACCGTGTTCGAGTAGACCGGTCCGAAGATCACGGGATGACGTCGCGACCGATCGAGCTTCGGCGGCTCGAGGATGCGCGCGTGCACCGGGAAGCCGTCGACGGCGTTCTTGAACACCTCGTAGCGCGGGCGCACCCAGGCGCCCCTGGCGAACTCGGGTGGCGGCGACGTCGTGACGCGCACGGGCGTCGAGGCGCTCGCCGTGGTGGTCACCATCAGTTCCGGCGGCGTGACGTCGTCGGACCAGATCGTCGCCACGGCTCCCCCATCGGGTGCAACCGCCGGCACGTGGATGCCGGCCGTCGTGGTGACGGCGACTGGCGCGCGGTCGCCCTCGGCGAGGCGATAGACCTGACGCTCGTAAGGATTGCCGCCCGTGCCGGTGAAGAAGACGGCCTTCGCCGACGGCACGACCTGCACGGTCGCCGCGCCACGTTCGCCGGCCACGTCCCACGCCGCGGGTGACACCGCGAGCGGCGTCGGCGTCGCGACGTCGGGATCGAGTACGTACAAGCGATCGCGCTCGTCGAGATCGGCGACGAGGAAGATGCGACGGCCATCCCAGTGCCAGCGGGCCACGTAGGCGGGATAGATGCGCGTGTCACGACGGTCGTGCCACACGGCGCGCAGGGCCGCAGCGCCGGGAGCGACCACGTACAGCCAGCGCTCGGCGCCGGTATCGGAGACGTGGTCGACGAGCAGCCGGCCGTCGGACGCGAACGAGAAGTCGCTGACCGCGCGGCGGCCAGGCTCCGGCAGGCCGAGATCGATGATCGCTTTCGTGGCGAGGTCGATCACGTGCAGCGTGCGACGCTCGTTCTCGTCGCCGGGATAGCCGCGGCGCAGCTCGCTCTCGATGGTCTCCGCGCCGAGGTACGACGGGAACGGCACCTTGCGGATGTGCCGGCGATCGACGGCGTGGAACACGATCCGCGTGCCGTCGGGCGACCACGCGAACGGTGGCCAGTCGGCCCCCCAGATACCGGTGCCGACCTCGCGATCGGCGCGGTTGTAGGTGCCCACCGCGGTGGCGCCGATGCCTGGCATGCCGAGGCTGGTGAGCCGCTCGGGCGGCGTCGTGCCGCGCGCCCACACCCACAGGTCGCCGTCGCGAAGGAATGCCACCCGGCGGCGGTCGGGCGACAGCGCCACATCCGAGACGCCGTCACCGACAAGCAGCGCCTCCGGCGTCTGGAGCGCGACGTCGGCGGCGAACCGGAACAGGCGCCCCTGATAGACGACCAGCAGCGCATCCGGGCCGTCCCACGTGACCTCGCTGACGCCGCCACGGGCGCGCACCGCCGCCTTGGCCGCCAGCGCCGCCGTCGAGTCGCCGTCCGGGGGATCGGGCGGAGCGGCCATTCGCGCAAAACCGGTGACCCAGCGCCGACTGCCGTCGCGCCGCGCCAGCATCACGTCGCGAAACGGCCAGCCTTCCGGGTTCCACAGAAACGCCACTCGGGAGCCGTCCGGGGACCACACCGGCGACGACGGCGCGGTGCCGATCAGGCTCGGCAGCGAGGCCACACGCTCGACCGTTAGCGGTGTCGCAGGCTGAGCCGCCGCGATCGGGATCGACAGGGGCAGGAACACGAGCACCGCGATCGCGCGGCCGGTCGTCGTCACACGCATACGCCGTCACTATAAACGCGACGGCGCGGTGGCCGCGGCCCGCGAGGCTCGGCTACACTGCCGGGCATGCGCCGCGCGACGAGGCTGGTCTTCCTGCTGCCCGCCGTCGTGCTGCTGACGGCGGCGCCGACGGCCGCGGATCCACTGGACGATCTCGCGCGCGAGTTCTGGACGTGGCGCGCGGCGACCCAGCCGTCGTCGAGCGACGACATTCCCCGCATCGAGCGGCCCGACGGCTGGCGGCACGACTGGTCGGCAGCGGCGATCGCCGCCCGCCGCACGGCGCTCGCGGGCTTCACCAGCCGCCATCGCGGCATCGACGCGTCCGCATTGCCGGTCTCGCGGCAGGTCGACTACCGGCTGGTCGGATCGGCGCTGGCACGCGTCGCCTGGGAGCTCGACGGCGCGCCCGCCTGGAGACGCGATCCCGCGTTCTACGTCCAGCAGGCGCTCGGCCCGGTCTTCGATGTGCTGCTGCCGCCACCGCCGGTGGCGCCGGCGCGCGCAGAGCTCGTGATCGCGCGCCTCGGCCACGTGCCGGCCATCGTCGCGCAGGCGCAGGCGAATCTCGACGACGCCAGGGCGCCCTTCGCGCGCCTGACCATCGCGACGCTCGGCGACATCGAGTCGCGGCTTGCGACGCTGGCGCGCGCGCTCGATGCGGCCGTGCCGGCCGCGGCCGGGCGGTTCGCGCCGGCGGCGACCACCGCCGCGACGGCGCTCACCGGCTATCGCCGCTGGCTCGAGTCGCGCGTAGCGGCGATGAAAACCGAGACAGCGGTCGGCCGCGACGCCTACGTGCAGTTCCTGCGTGACGTCGCGCTCGTGCCGTACACGCCAGACGAGATCGTGGCGATGGGCCGCCAGGAATGGGCCCGCGCCGTGGCGTTCGAGACCCTCGAGCATGGCCGCAACCGGGAGCTGCCCTCGCTGCCGATCTTCGCCGATGCCAACGCCCAGATCACCGCGTCGGCGGTCCAGGAATCGGCGATCCGTCAGTTCCTCGAGCGCGAAGGCCTGCTGACGGTGCCGTCGTGGGTCAAGCACTATCGCAACCTGCTGCTGCCCGCGTACCTGGCGCCCCTGGCGTTCCTCGGCGTCACCGACGATCTCACGGGGCCCTCGCGCCTCACCGACGACGGCGTCAGCTACATCCGCGCGCCGCGTCACGACCTGCCCTACTTCTACCTCTCGACGGCCCGCGATCCCCGGCCGATCATCGTCCACGAGGGCGTCCCCGGCCACTACCTGCAACTGGCGTTGTCATGGGCGCACGAGAACCCGATCCGCCGCCACTACTACGACTCGGGCGCCAACGAGGGCCTCGGCTTCTACGCCGAGGAGCTGATGCTGCAGGCCGGGCTGTGGCACGAGAGCCCGCGATCGCGCGAGATCATCTACAACTTCGCGCGGCTCCGGGCGCTGCGCGTCGAGGTGGACGTGAAACTCGCGACCGGCGAGTTCACGATCGCGCAGGCCGCGGACTATCTCGAGAAGACCGTGCCGATGGACGCGGAGACCGCGCGGGACGAAGCGGCCTCGTTCGCCGCCGGGCCCGGGCAGGGCATCACCTACCAGATCGGCAAGCTGCAGCTCACGAATCTCATCGCCGACGCGCGCCGCGCGCAGGGCGCGGCGTTCTCGCTGCGCGCGTTCCACGACGCGGTGTGGAAGAACGGCAACGTGCCGCTGGCGCTGCTGCGCTGGGAACTGCTGAACGACGCGGGTGACGTCGAACGCCTGCGCGGGCTGCGATAACCCGGAGACCGATTGCCGATGGCTACCGTCCGCCTCGCTCTCGCCAACCTGCCGTCCGCGACGACGCCGGCCGCCTCGGTCACGAACGCGACCGATGCCATCGACGAGGCGGCGCGGCGCGAGGCCGCGGTCGTGTGCTTTCCCGAGTGTTACGTGCCCGGGTATCGCACGGCCGCGAGGCCGCTGCCGCCGCCCGATGCGGCGTTCCTCACCCAGGCGTGGGACGCGGTGGCCGCGGCGGCGGGGGCGGCGGGCATCGCGGTGGCGCTGGGCACCGAGCGCCTCGTCGATGGCGGGCTCCGCATCTCGACCCTGATCGTGAACGCCGACGGCACGATCGCCGGTTTCCACGACAAGGTGCAGCTCGATCCGTCAGAGGAGATCACCTACGGCAGCGCGGGCGACGAACGGCACGTGTACCAGGTGGGCCCGCTGACGTTCGGATTGGCCATCTGCCACGAGGGCTGGCGCTATCCCGAGACCGTGCGCTGGGCGGTGCGCCGCGGGGCGCACGTCGTGTTCGTGCCCCACTTCCACGAGGCCGATCCCGGCGGGTTCCGGCCGACGACGTTCGCCGATCCGGCCAACACGTTCCACGAGAAGGCGCTGCTGTGCCGCGCTGCCGAGAACACCTGCTTCATCGCGGCCGTGAACTTCGCGAGCCCGGGATCGCCGACGACGTCGGCCGTGGTCGCACCGGACGGGCGCGTCCTCGCCTGGCAGCCGTACGGCGTGCCGGGGCTGCTGGTGGTCGACATCGAGCTCGACGAAGCGACGCGGCTGCTGGCGTCGCGGCTGCGGACCACGCCGTGAGGCGCGCGCGCTCGTGACGCCGCCCACCGCCGGGCCGCCGGTGCGCTATCGCTTCGGGGCCTTCCTGCTGTCGCCGCGGCAGCGTCTGCTGCTGTGCGACGGCCGGCCCCGTCCGCTGATCCCGCGTTACTTCGATCTGCTCGTCTATCTCGTCGCGCGCCGCGGCGATGCCGTCCACCGGCGCGACATCTTCGACGGCGTGTGGACCGACGTCATCGTCTCCGACAGCGCGCTGAGCCAGGCCGTGCGCACGCTGCGACGCGCCCTCGACGACGACTCGCGCGAGCCGCGCTTCATCCGGACCGTCGCGAGACATGGCTACCAGTTCGTCTACGTGGAGGTGATCGAAGAGGCCGACGAGGGCATGACAGTACCGACGGTGGCCAACGGTGAGCGGGCGACGTTCACGGCCGCCGTCGAGCCGCCGGCGGTTCACGTCACCGACGTGCGGGAACGCCTGTTGGCCCGCCTCACGGCGCCCGAGCGTGCCGACGCCGATCTCGAAGACCAGCGCGACGCGGCCGAGCAGCTGCACGCCCTGGGGACGGCGGAGGCGATCACCGCGCTCGAGGCCCGGCCCGGCGATTCCAGCCGCGCGCGCGCGCTGCTGCGCGACGCGCGCTGGGATGCACCGCAGGCCGGCGACGTGCCCCTGGGCGGCCGCGGCCAGGCCGCGGCCACGGCCTGGCACCTCATCGACCTGCGTCTCAGACGCGCGGCGTCGCTGGTGGCGACGCGCTGGGCCAGCGCCGCCGCGGGAGCGGGCGTGGCGGGAACGGTGGCCGGGCTCGGTGGCGGCACGTTGCTCGCCGCGTTGCCGGGTGCCGCGGCACCGTGGACGGTCGCCCCGGTGCTGGCGGTGCTGGGAGGCGTCGCGGGCGCGGCCGGCGGAGCCGGCGTGGGCGCCGGCCTGGCCATCGGCGAGGCGGTGTGGCGATCGCGGCGCGGCCTGGCGCTCGTGTCCGGCGGCGCGCTGGGCGGCGGTGTCGTCGGCCTGGCGGTGCAGTGGCTGGGACAATGGAGCCTGGCGGTCCTGGTCGGTGTCGGCGTGCGCCTGGGCGGCGGCCTCGAGGGGCTGCTGCTCGGTGCAGCGACCGGCGCCGGCTATGCGCTGATGACCGGGGGCGGCGGGTTCGCCGCGCCGCGCGGGCGGGCGCGCTCGGGCATGGTGGCCGTGGTCGCCGGCGCCTGTGCGCTGGTGGCGTTGGCCCTGGCGTGGTCCGGACATCCGCTCGTCGGCGGCACGGTGCACGCCATCGCCAGCGCGTCGGCCGGTGGCCAGGCCGTCCTGTCGCCGCTGGGACGTCTGCTCGGGGAACCCGACTTCGGACCCGTCACCGCCACGCTCGTCAGCATGTCCGAGGGCGCGATGTTCGGCGCCGGCGT
>CADEDM010000261.1 GCA_902826065.1 uncultured Acidobacteriota bacterium
GGCCTATACTTGGCTCGATTCGAGCCACCCGCCGTCCGGCGCGCCCGGCGGCCGCAAGGAGCCGCGCATGTGCGATGAAAATTTCGAACACGACCTCGAGAACTACTCCCGCTTCCCGAACCTCTCGCGCCGGCAGTTCGGTGGCGCGGCGCTGGGCGCGGGCGTGATGGCGATGCTGCCGCGCGACGCCAATGCCCAGCAGGTGAAGGAACAGGACGTCGTCATCAAGACGCCTGACGGCGAGTGCGACGCCTACTTCGTGCATCCGGCCAGTGGCGCGAGTGCGGCCGTGATCGTGTGGCCCGACATCCTGGGCCTGCGTCCGGCGTTCCGGCAGATGGGCAAGCGTCTCGCGGAGTCCGGCTACGCCGTGCTGACCGTGAACCCGTTCTATCGCAAGGCGAAGTCGCCGGTGGTGCCCGCGGGCGCGAGCTTCGCGGACCAGAAGACGCGCGACATCGTGATGCCCCTCGCGCAGAGCCTCAACGCCACCACGCACGTCACCGACGCGCGGGCGTTCGTGGCCTGGCTCGACCAGCAGGCGGCCGTCGACAAGCGCAAGAAGATCGGCACGACCGGCTACTGCATGGGCGGCCCGATCGTGATGCGCACCGCGGCCGCGGTGCCCGAGCGCATCGGCGCCGGCGGGTCCTTCCACGGCGGCGGTCTCGTCACCAAGGAGCCGAACAGCCCGCACCTGCTCGTGCCGCAGATGAAAGCGTCGTTCCTGTTCGCGGTGGCGCAGAACGACGACGAGCGCGACCCGGCGGCGAAGGACGTCCTGAAGGAGACCTACGCCAAAGCCAAGCTGCCGGCCGAAATCGAGGTCTACGCCGCGGCCCACGGCTGGTGCCCGCCCGACTCGGCGGTCTACGACGAGAAGCTGGCGGAAAAGGCCTGGTCGCGACTGCTCGTGCTGTTCAAGGGCGCGCTCGCATAGCAGTATCTGCGCGCTTCTTACGATTTCCGAAAGGGGCCTGTCCCGGGACAGGCCCCTTCTACGTGCGCACGGGGCCCTTCTACGTGCGGACGGGGATGGCGCGGGTACGCAGGAACTGCTTCAGCTCCGCGACGCCGTGGGTGTTGAAGTGGAAAATCGACGCCGCCAGGGCCGCGTCCGCGTGACCGGTCACGAACACCTCGGCGAAGTGCTCGAACGATCCGGCGCCGCCTGAAGCGATCACCGGGATCGACACCGCGTCCGACACGGCAGCCGTCAGCTCGCAGTCGAACCCCGACTTCGTCCCGTCGCGATCCATCGACGTCAACAGGATCTCGCCGGCGCCGTGCGCCGCCGCTTCACGCGCCCAGCCTACGACCTCGCGCGCCGACGACGCACTGCCGCTGCGCGTGTAGGCGATCCACTCGTCGCCCTGGCGCTTCGCGTCGATCGCCACGACCACTGCCTGGCTGCCGTAGCGGCCCGCGAGTCGCGTCAGCAGCGCCGGATCGGCCAGCGCCGCGGAGTTCAGACTGACTTTGTCCGCGCCGGCATCGATGGCCGCCGCGGCGTCGTCCTCGGTGCGGATGCCACCGCCGACGCACAACGGCAGGAACAGCTCGCGCGAGACCGCGCGAATCGTCTGCGCGCGCGCCTGTCGCGCTTCGAGCGTGGCGGTGACGTCGAGGATCACCACCTCGTCGATGCCTTCCGCGTCGTAGCGCCGCGCGAGCTCGGCGGGGTCGCCGGCGGCCCGCAGGCCCTCGAACTGCACGCCCTTCACGACCTGCCCGTCGCGAACGTCGAGGCACGCGATGATGCGCCGCGCCAGCACTAGCGGACGCCTCCGACCCAGTTGCGCAGCACCTGCAGGCCCACCTTCCCCGACAGCTCGGGATGGAACTGCAGGCCCGACACGAGTCCGTCCTCGACCCCAGCGGTGAACTCAACGCCGTAGCTCGACGTCGCCACGGTCGGGCGCGCCAGCGGCGCCGCGAACGAGTGCGCGTAGTAGACGTAGCTGCCGGGCGCGACGTCGGCGAACAGCCGCGACGGCCGCGGGAACGACAGCGTGTCCCACCCCATGTGCGGCACTTTCTGGCGCACGCCGCCCACGGGCTCGATGTCGGGCAGCCGATCGCACAGCCCGCGGCACACGCCGAAGCCCGTCACGCCCGGTGCCTCGGTGCTGCCCTCGAACAGCCATTGCAGGCCCACGCAGATGCCCAGCAGCGGACGTCCCCGATCGAGCTGCTCGAGGATCGCGTGCCGCCACGCCTGGCCGAGCGTCCGCGTCGACTCGAAGTGACCCACGCCCGGCACGATCACCGCATCGGCGCGCGCGAGATCCTCCGGGCCGGGCGGGGTATAGACCGCCGCACCCACTGCGCCGAGCACCTTGCGTACCGACGTGAGGTTGCCGGCGCCGTAGTCGACCAGCGCGATCATCGCCGCACGCGACCGACGCTCACAGCAGCCCCTTCGTGCTCGGCAGCATCTTCGCCATCCGTGCGTCCTTGGCGCACGCCACGCGCAGCGCGCGCGCGAACGCCTTGAAGCAGGCCTCGATCTTGTGGTGATTCGAGCGGCCGTGCATCACCTTCACGTGCACGTTGGCGCGCGCGGCGGTGGCGAAGCCCTCGAAGAAGTCGGTGACGAGCTCGGTTTGCAGATCGCCGACCAGGCGCACCTTCACCTTGATGTCGACCACCGTGTGCGGACGTCCGCCCAGGTCGATCGCCACCACGGCCAGCGTCTCGTCCATCGGCATCACGAAGTAGCCGGCGCGATTGATGCCCTTGCGGTCGCCGAGCGCCTTGTCCACCGCCTGGCCCAGCGCGATGCCGATGTCTTCCACCGTGTGGTGCTGGTCGACGTCGAGGTCGCCGCTGGCCTGCACCGACAGGTCGAACGCGCCATGCCGCGCCACGAGGTCGAGCATGTGATCGAGAAACCGCACGCCCGTGCGATTCTCGAACCGGCCTCGGCCCTCGAGCGTCAGCGCGACGCGGACGTGGGTCTCGGCCGTCTTGCGGTCGATCAGCGCTTTGCGCACAGCTCCTCCAGGGCCGCGATGGCCGTGCGCGTGTGCTCCACGGGACCAACGGTGATGCGGACGCAGCCGGCGCAGCCATGTTCCTTGCTGCGATCGCGCACGTGCACGCCCTTGGCGCGCAGGCCCGTCACCATCTCCGCGAGCCGATCGCCGAAATTCACGAGCACGAAGTTGGTCTCGCTCGGCCAGTGCGGCAGGCCCGAACGCGTCAGCGCCTCATAGAGCAGTGCCTTCGACTCGCGCGCCTGGCCGACGTACCAGGTCATGAAGCCCGGGTCGGCGATCGACGCGCGCAGCGCCGCCACGGCGACCGAGTT
Source organism: uncultured Acidobacteriota bacterium (assembly GCA_902826065.1). Classification (GTDB taxonomy): domain Bacteria; phylum Acidobacteriota; class Vicinamibacteria; order Vicinamibacterales; family UBA2999; genus CADEFD01. The sequence continues at coordinate 3,314 of CADEDM010000261.1, forward strand.
CAGGTTGAACAGCGGCATCACGTAGCGCAACGGTTCCAGCAACGCCGGAGGCGCGATCACCACGCCGATGCGGATGCCGGCGAGCCCATAGGCCTTCGAGAACGTCCGCCCGACGATGACGTTCTCGAACTCGCGCGTGAACCGCAGGTAGTGGACACCCTGGAAGTCGTGGTACGCCTCGTCGATGAAGACGATGGCGTGCGGCGCGGCCGCAATCACCGCGCGGATGTCCGATTCCGCCACCGGCCGGCCGCTCGGATTGTGCGGCGTGTTGATCAGGATGAGCCGGGTGTTCGGCGTGATCGCGGCCAGTACCTTCTGCAGCGGGAAGGCGAAGTCGGCGTCGGATGGAATCGCAACCGTCCGTGCGCCTAGTGCCTTGGCGTTGATCAGGTACGGCTCGAACGTCGGCAGCACCACGATCTGCTCGGTCTGCCCGTTGGACGCGACCGGCGTGGCGCCCAGCGCCACCAGCGACTCGGGCGCGCGCGGCGTCAGGTAGCCGATCGCGGTCAACAGCAGCCCTTCATCGAGTCCGTTGGTCAGCACGACCCAGTCGGGGTCGATGCCCAGGTGCGCGGCGGTCTCGCGCACGGCTGCTTCGTAGTCGGGATAGGTGGCGACGTCGTCGGCGCTGACGCGATGGATCGCGTCGAGCACGCGCGGCGAGCAGCCCGCCGTGTTCTCGTTGAGGTGCAGGCGCAGGCCCGGCCCCAGGTTGGGCATTCCCTGAATCGTGCTCATCGCGTGACCTTTCGCGCCGCCGGGCGGCGGGAGCTGCGTCGCGGCCGCGCGGACCTCGTGTCCGCGGTCCGGATGTCAATCGAACGGGCGTGGCCTTCGAGCCCTTCGGCGCGTGCCAGTGTCGTGACCGTGTCGCCAATCGCGGCGAGGCCCGCTTTCGTGAGCCGCTGCACCGACACCAGCTTCACGAAGTCGGCGGTGTGCAGCCCGCCGCGCACGTGTGCGACGCCGGCTGTCGGCAGCGTGTGGTTCGAGCCGATGGCGTAGTCGCCGGCTACCTGCGCGGTCCACGGACCGACGAAGATCGCCCCGGCGTTGCGGATGCGCTCGGCCCGGGCGTCGGTGTCGACCACCAGGTGCTCGGGCGCGGCCTCGTTCGCCAGGGCCACGGCCTCGTCCATCGAGCGCGTGACGATGATGCCACCGTGGTTCCAGAGGGACTGCGCGGCCGGCCCGCTCGCGGGCATCTGCTGGCCTACTTCTTCGGCCACCTCGCGCGCCAGCGCGGCCTTCGACGTGATGAACACCGCGCGCGCATCGGGATCGTGCTCCGCCTGCGCGATGAGATCCGCGGCGATCCACGACGCGGGGCCGCGGTCGGCCACGATGAGGATCTCGGTGGGACCGGCATAGAAGTCGATGGGGCAGTCGGACGCCACGAGCGCCTTGGCCGCCGACACCCAGCGATTGCCAGGGCCGACGATCTTGCTCACGCGTGGCACCGTCTTCGTGCCGTAGGCCATGGCCGCCACCGCGTGGGCACCGCCGATGCGGAACACGCGGTCGACACCAGCCTCGACCGCCGCGGCCAGAATCACCGGATCGACCGACGGACTGCACATGACCACTTCGGGCACACCGGCGACACGCGCGGGAATGGCCGTCATCAGCACCGTCGACGGCAGGGGGTACCGCCCGCCCGGCACGTAGCAGCCCACGCGCTCGAGCGGCACGACCCGCTGCTCGACGGACACGCCGGGTGCCACCCGCAACGTCCACTCGCGAGGCCGCTGCGCGGACGCCACATCGCGAATCGCGGCCGCCGCCCGCGACAACGCGGCCCGCACCTTCGCCGGCGCCTTCTTCGCCCCGGCCTCGATCTGCTTCCGCGACACCTCGAGCGGCCCGGCCCAGCGATCGAGCGTCCGCGCGTATTCCTTCAGCGCGCGGTCGCCGTCCGCCCGCACGCGGTCGACGATCCGCGCAGCCTTCTGTTCGGTGGCGCGATCGCGAATGGCCGACGGCCGCAGCAGCGACTCGACTTCGGCGGCATTCTGTGATTGAACGATTCGAATCATCGGTATCTCGACTGACAGCCGCCCTCACGCCGTTGCGTTGCCGGAGTGGCGGACAGCCTGCGCGCGAGGGAGGCGACGGCATGGCGTCCTTCGACAGCGAACTCTGAGCACGCCATGTCTGAGGGGCGACAGCGGGCAACAGGCATGGCGAGCGAAGGTGAGCTGGAGAAGGATGCCATGTCGGCGCCTCCCTCGCTGGCCCACATCAGAGAACGATCTTGTTGAGCGGGTACTCGACGATGCCCTGGCCGCCCGCGGCCTTGAGCTTCGGGATCAGCACCCGCACCGTCTTCTCCTCGATGATGGTATTCACCGCCACCCACTCGGGATCCGACAGCGCGGAGATGGTCGGCCGCTGCAGTGCGGGCAGTTGGGCGATGACCTGGTCGAGGTCCGACCGCTTCACGTTCAGCATCAGCCCTACGCGTCCCTGGGCCTCGATCGCCGCCTTGAGCAGCAACGCGATGGTCTCCACCTTCTCGCGCTTCCAGACGTCGGCCATCGCGATTGGATTGGCGACCAGCCGCGTGTTGCTCTCCATCAGCGTCTCCACGATGCGGAGCCGGTTCGCGCGCAGCGTCGACCCCGTCTCCGTGGCCTCGACGATCGCGTCGGCCAGCACCGGCGGCTTCACCTCGGTGGCGCCCCACGAGAACTCCACGTCGACGTCGGCGCCCTTCTTCGCGAACCACGCCTTCGTGAAGCGCACGAGTTCGGTGGCGATGCGCTTGCCCGCGAGATCCTCGGCCTTCTGCACCGGCGAGTCCTCGGGCACGGCCAGCACCCACTTCACCTTGCCGAAACTCTGCTTCGAGTAGACCAGGTCGCACACCGGCACGAGCGGCGGCTGCTCGGGGTGGCCGATGGCGTGTTCCTCGATCCAGTCCATGCCGGTGAGGCCGGCGTCGAGCACGCCGTCGCTGACGTAGCGCGCCATCTCCTGGGCGCGAATCAGCATGCACTCGATGTCGGGATCGTCGATCGACGGGAAGTACGAGCGGGAACTCGTGCGGATTTCGTAGCCGGCGCGCCGGAAGAGCGCGATGGTCGCCTCTTCGAGTGAGCCCTTCGGAATGCCCAGTTTCAAGCGGCTCATCGTGCGGCCTCCGTCCAGTCCGTCACTTCGGTGTTGAAGCAGGTGCGGGCGCCGGTGTGGCACACGTTGCCGTCGC